>JANPIS010000238.1:0-55206 GCA_031425095.1 Chthoniobacteraceae bacterium | reverse complement strand
GGCTGGAGTCGCGGGGTCTGTGGGAGCCGCTGCGCGAATGGCTCGCGGCGGACAAGCCGTTCCTCGGCATCTGCGTCGGGTATCAGATGCTCTTCGAAGAAAGTGAGGAGTCGGGCGGTGTGCGCGGCTTCGGGTTCTTCCCGGGAAAAGTGAAGCGCTTCTCCACACCGGGGCTGAAGGTGCCGCAGATCTGCTGGAACAAACTCGAGCTGACCGCGCCGGAGCACACCCTGTGGGCCGGACTGCCCGCGAACCCGCACGTGTACTTCGTGCATTCTTACTACTGTGAGCCGGCGGATGACTCGATCGTCATCGCGCGTGCACACTACGGTGTGCCATTCGCCGCAGCGGCGGCTCGCGGGCGGGTTTCCGCGGTGCAATTTCACCCGGAGAAGAGCCAGGCTGTCGGCCTGCGCATCCTGCGCAACTTCATCGCGTCGGTGCCGGCGCCCGTCGCTTAAGCGTCGAGATACTTCTGCAGCTTCTCGCGCAGTTCGGTGCGGGCGCGGAAGAGCACGCTTTTCACGGCGGGCACGGTGAGCTCGAGGATTTCGCCGATCTCCTCGTAGGAGATGTCATCGTACCGGCGCAGGATCACCGCGAGACGCTGCGTCTCCGGGAGTTCGTCGATCGCCCGCTGGATGGCGTCCTGCATCTCGCCGTCGAGAAGCGTGCGGTCCGGGGTCTTGGTGGCCGTGTCTGGCGTCTGGAGTGGGCGTTCTTCGTCATCGTCGTAAGGCCGATCGAGTGACTGTGTGGGATGGCGCTTGCGGCGGCGGAGTTCGTTGAAGACGAGGTTGCGGGTGATCTTGTAGAGCCACGTGGTGAACTTGGCGGTCGGTTCGTAGCGGCCCGCGTTTTTCCACACCCGAATGAAGACCTGCTGGGCGATGTCCTCTGCGTCCGACTCGCCGCCGAGCATCTTTGCCACGGTCCCGACGATCCGACTCTGGTGGCACTCGATGAGTGCTTGCAGGGCATCCATGTCGCCGGCCTTGATGCTGGCCATCCAGCGCAGGTCCTGAGCGTTCGCTTCATCGGCAGCGTCGGCCGGAAAGCTGGGGTCAGGGCTCATGCGGAGAACATCGGGCGCCGTCCGAAGATGGTCCGGCTGGGAAACGATGGACGAAGCGGTGCGCGGGTGGCAATCAGCAATCCCGGTGGTGCTCGGCTTTGCGCTGGACGGTGGAGTCGGGGCCGCATGCAGTGGCACTCGGGCGAAAGAAGGGCGGTGGCGAAGCCGGCAAAAATTTCCTTTTTGACACCGGCGTGGCGATTGCTCTAACCGTTCGCCTCCAAGCCGATGCGTCCTGCTTCGGTGAACCCAACCAACCAAGGAAACCAAACATGAAAAAAATCCTACTGTCTCTAGCCGCGTGCCTCGGCCTCGCGGCCAATGGCTTTGCCGGCCACCAAATGGCCAGTGGCAAAGACTACAAAAACCCCGCTCCTCCCTGCTTCCAGGATCAGGAACTACAACTCGATGTCTTTGGCCTTTACGGCTGGAGCACCGAAGGCAGTCACGATGACGGGTTCGGCGGCGGTCTCGGAGTGAACTACTTCTTCCTCCGGAACCTCGGTATCGGAGTCGATGGCAGCGTCCGTGATGCGGACTCCGCTCTCTGGACGAGCAGCCTGAGCCTCATCGTCCGCTTCCCGATCGAAAGCGGCAATGTGTGCATCGCCCCGTACATCCTCGCGGGTGGCGGCATCCAGACGAATGGCACAACCCACGGTGAATACCACGCCGGTGGCGGTCTCGAGTTCCGTCTTCCTGAGGGATTCGGAGTCTTCGCCGAAGGCCGTTATTTCTGGGCTGGCAATGACGAACAAGTCCAGGCCCGCCTCGGTTTCCGCGTCGTGTTCTAAGCGACTCGCGACCGACTTCACTTCAAGGAGCGTCGGGGGAAACCTCGGCGCTCTTTTCTTTTGCAGAGACAAGAACGGTGGGAGGCCGCGTCGCAGACGCAACGGCGGAGACGGCCGGGGAGGGACGGGCGAGCCGCAGGTTTCGGGCGCCAGGGCCGGGGGGCGTTACCGTGATACGCCCATCGAAAAGGGCGTGAGAGTCACGCGATTCGATGCGACTGCAGGAGCTTTGATGGTTGGTCCGGCGGCGATGCGCTCGGGTGCCGGGTCGAGTTCCGCGCTGGCGTAGGTCGTCGGCGCAGAACGCTTCAGCGAGGAGTAGCGATCTTCGATCTGGTCGATCATGCGGCGGACGTGTTTGAACTTCGAGCGTTGGCGGAGGATCGCGAGGCTGCGGTCCACGTCGCCCCAGCGCAGGTTCTCGATCGTCACGTGGCGGACACCCCAGCGATTCATCGCCGAGCGCGAGGTCTTGTAGAGATCGATCGTATTCGTGCCCGCCAGTGCGCGGCCGTAATCATCGACGACGTAAACCTGGCCCGTCTCCCGGATGCGGAACATGCTGCCGACCGGCCAGCGCGACCAATCCGCGGCGGCGCTATTGATGCGCCCACTCTTCAAAGTGGTGCCGAGTGCTGTGCGGCGTCCGTGGCGCAGATGGTCGGCTTCGGAGTGGGTGTAAGCCGTGGTGCGGACGCGCTGCACGGGTTTGCGGGCGATTGGGCGCTCATACTTTGGCAGACCGCCAGAGGCGCATCCCACGAGCATGAGACAGCACGCGAGCGCCAGGGCGCGTGAGAGTTGGAAAACCATGCGCGCACGGTAGCGGGCGATGAGGTGCTGGCGAGTGGGAATTCGCCCTTGGAGGCCCGGATAAGTGGCGGGCCGGGCGGTCACGCGACGAAGAGCTGGGAGCGCACGCGCACGAACGCGATCATCTCCAGCAGGTCATCCACGTGAAATGGTTTCGTGAGGATGGTGCCGTTCACGGCGGTGATGAACTCGTTCACCTTGCCCGCCCCGCGGTGGCCGGTCATGAAGACAAAGCGGTCGCACAGATGCGGACGCATCCGCTCGACGGCGCGGTAAAACATATCGCCGGGCAGCGTGGGCATCATCATGTCGGTGAGGATGACCTCGAAGTCGTTGCCCATGACCTCATGCACGCCTTCGACGCCGTTTTGCACTGCCACAACGGTGAAGCCGCAGTCCGTCAGGAAGTCTTTGATGATCTCCTTGAAAGCCGGGTCGTCCTCAAGGAGCAGGATTTTGCGTTCCGCCTTTTTTGTGTCGGGAGGAGGCGGCAGCAAGTTGTCCGTTTCGGACGCTTCGACTGCCTGATTCCTGGTGGCGGTAAGTGACATGGGTCAATTCGGATAATCCGAATTCCCATAAGCAGGCTGTGTGCCTCCCGATTCAGGTGCTGTTGTCAGACGGTCTCGGTCGCCGCTGCGGTCGAGGAGAGCTACGGAGCCACCACCGCGATTACCCCTGCTTGAGTGAAATACTTCGCGGCCACGCGCTTCACCTCGTCGATCGTGAGCGCCGCGATCCGGGCTCGCTGTTCGCGATGGTAGCTGTGGCCGAGGCCGTAGAGTTCGTGCAACGCAGCATAGGTAGCAAAGGCGTGGTTGCTCTGATTTCGGATCTCCTGCTGGCCGATGATCTTCTCCTTTGCGCGAGCCACTTCCTCACTGGTGAGACCGTCTCTCGCAAGCTTGGCAATTTCCTCGAGCAGGGCTGCCTTCACCGCAGTGAGCTTCAGAGGATCCGTGCCGAGGTAAAAGGTGAAGCAGCCACGGACCAGGCCGGACATGTTCGAGCTGCCGACGAAGTAGGCGAGCCCCATCTCTTCGCGGATGCGCACGAAGAGCCGGGAACCGAGGTCGCTGCACGCTTCGTCGATCAGGTCCAGCGCCGCTTCGTCCGGGCTGTAGAAGTCCACGCCCGGGAACGATGCCATGAGGACGGCCTGCTCCTTGTCCTTGCTCAGCGAGACCTCGCGGGGGGTTGGCGAGAAAGGCGGCTGCGGAGGGTTCGGGAGCGCGGGCTCGCCGGCCGGGAGCTCCGCCAGCGCCCGCTCGACCAGCGCCTTCACTTCGTCCGCGCGCACATTGCCAAAGATCGCCAGTACGCCATTGCGGCCGACCACGTGGCGCTCACGGAAGGCGACGAGGTCGGCCTGCGACAGGGCGGAGACGGATTCCGCGGTGCCAAGGCCGGTGAGCCCATAAGGGTGCCCGGCGAAGAGCGTGCTCCGGAGAAGATTGCGCGCCACCGAGGTCATTTCTTCCTCGTCGGCTTTGATCCCGGCGAGCTGCACCTCTTTCTCCCGGGCGATGGCCTTCTCGGGCATCGTCGAGTGAAGCAGCACGTCGGCGAGGATTTCGAGACCCAGCTCCAGATCCGGGCGCATCGTGGCCACGGAGACGCTCAGGCTGTTATTCCCGGCGTCGCTGCCGATGCTTCCGCCCACGGCTTCGATTTCGTCGGCGAGCTGTTCGGCGGTGCGCGTCTTCGTGCCTTTCAGGAGCACGCGAGCGAGGAGCTTCGTGACGCCGTTTTTCTCGGGCGTCTCGGCAAGGACCCCCGCCTTGAAGGTCGCGACCATGGAGACGAGCGGGAGTCGCGCGTCTTCGCGGACGAGGAGCCGAAGGCCATTCAGCAGCTCAAACTTCTGGATCTCTCCCGCCGCGGGCGGTCTGGTGGCAGCGGCTTGGGCGGCGAGGGAACCTTCCGGATTCAGCGAAGATACGGTGAGATTGTGGCCATGGAGCCAGGTCTCCAGCACGCGCCGCAGATCGGCGAGCGAGACGCGCTGCACGGCTTCGAGATAGTCGCGGGAAAAGTCGAGGTTGCGGGTGAGCAGCCAGTTGCCGCCAAGATCGGAAGCGCGCCCGCGCATCGTCGTCACGCTCTGGAGCTGATGACTGAGCGACATCTTGCGCGCCTTTTCCAGCTCGCGCTCGCTCACGCCGGTGTCGTGCAATTCGGCGAGCAGTCGCGCGACCTCGGCCTCCACGGCTGGCCGCTTTTCCGGATCCAGCACCGCGTCGAGGCCGAAGAGTCCGGGCTGCCCCGGCGCGTAGCACCACGCGTCGATGGAATGCACCAGCGCGAGATCTTCCCGCAGGCGCCGATACAGCCGCGAGCTGCGACCAGCGCCGAGCACCATCGCGAGGACGTCGAGCGCGGGCACATCGGGGTGCGTGATCGCCGGGATGTGCCAGACGAGGTGGAGCCGGGTGAGCTCCGTATTGAATTCCGTGTGCGCCTCGCGCCGGCCAAGCTGCTCCGGCTCCTGGGGGATGAAAACCGGAGGCAGGCTCACGCGCGGATGCGGTGCAAAGAGCTCCGCGAGCTGCGCTCGCACTTGCTCCGCGTCCACATCGCCCGAGACGACGAAGAACATGTTATTCGGCACGTAGCGGGAGCGGTAGTAGGCCATCACCTCATCGCGCGTCACGGCATTGAAGACGTCCAGATGGCCGATGACCGGCAGTGCGTAAGGGTGCGCGCGATACGCCGTGGCGAAGAGCTGGTGGCTCGCGACGCGATCCGGGTCGTCATTGCCCATCGCAAACTCCCGCCGAATGACCTCCTGCTCCTTCACGAACTCGTCGGGCGGCAGCGTGGAATTCATCACCGCGTCGGCGAGCAGCTCGATCGCGACGTTCGTGCCCTTGGACGGGATGTCGATCCAGTACACCGTGCGATCGAAGGACGTGTAGGCATTGATGTAGCCGCCTGCATCCTGCACCCCGCGCGCAAAGTCGCTCGCCCCGCGCGTCTTCGTCCCCTTGAAAAGCATGTGCTCGAGCATGTGCGACATGCCGGCGCCGAGGTGTTTGCCCTCGTGAATGCTCCCCGTCTCGACCCAAGCCTGCACGCTCACCACCGGAGAGCTGTGGTCCTCCTGAACGATGATCCCGAGCCCATTGGGCAGGGTAAAGGTGCGGGCAGTGACGGCGGGGAAGGTGATCAGTTCAGGAGCGGACATCGGGCTGGGAAGGAAGCACACACGTCCCCGTAGAGCGAGCATGGCTTCCAAGCCTGATCGCTACCGCGCGCTCTCGATAGCGAGCAGGCTAATCGCAATGCTCGCCTTTCGGAGCCGTGTCGTGCCGCAGTCCGAACTGTTTTCTCTGAACGGACTGTTCATTTTCTCCTTGAACGTCACGGGTTGAACGGTTTGCGATGCAGTAAACGGAAGGCTGATGGGCCCCCATGAATCCAAGGACTCCTATCCCAGATGCGGATGCCGCCCTCGCACAAGAAGGACTGGACGGACCACACGGTATCTCCGGAGCGGGCACCGGCGATGAGACGAGCACAAGACAAGGCGCGCATATTGACGGATTCTGTTTGTACGAGAGTTGGCACGTCGTTTGGGTGAACCGGGGTGGCAGTGGTTTACGGAGGCTGACCTCGCCAGACCGCCGCTGGAATCTCCGTCAGACGACGTGTTGCTATCGGTGGAGGGCTCGGTGGATGCGCTTCGTCCGGGAGCGGCGGAGCCCTCAGCGGGATGGGACCGACGCTTGCATGCGGCACTGGCTGGAGGGAAGCCGGTGTGGCTACGGCGTGTTCCATTTCCAGAGAGAGTGAACCTCAGGGCTTGGAAAATCCCCAAGCCGCTGATCCTCATTGACTGCGTTTTCCACGAACATGTGGATGCTCGGGCGGCCCGGTTTTGCAGCCCGGTGGTTCTGCTGGGTTGCAAGTTTCTGCGCGGAATCACCCTGGCAGAGACGCACTTTGAAGGCGGGCTTGAGGTGGCGGACTGCGAGTTCGGTTTTGAAGACGCGCCCACGGAATGGATGCCCCGGCAGCGGCTGGGGTCAGCGCCAGCAATAAAGCGCACGGCTTGGTGGCCTGGGCTGCGGGTGACGGGTTTGCTGCGGGTGGATGAATGCGACTTTGCAGGATCTCTAAATCTCGCGGAGTCCCGAATCGATGGGCCTGTGCTTTTGCGCGGGTCAAAGATCGGCACCGGCATCCGTCCTGGAAAAGCCGGAACGACTGGGGCCCATCACCGTGGACGGCTGTATATGCGACAGATCCGAGTGAAGGGAGACATTGATCTCTCTCCGCATGTGGCGTCGCGGCACAGTGCTGCGGGAGCGAAAAAGACTGAAGTGCATGGGAGCATCGTTCTTACGGCGTGCGACGTGGCGGGGCGGGTCGATCTGCGGGGGGTGCACATAAATGGCCGGTTGCATTTGCCGCTTGCGCACATTCGCGACCGCATCACGGCGTGCTGTTGGATCCACCCACACGACTGGTGTGCGGACGGCATTATCCCAACGGAGATCATTGGGCGCGATGGGGTGGCGGTGCGGATGGCGGATTCCGTCGTTGAGCACGGGGTGTGGATGAGTGGGGCGAACTTGAAGGGGCAGTTTAATGCGAAGAACGCGCGCATCGGCGGCGATCTCTACCTACGTCGCGCGCGAGGAGAGGAACTCGAGCTGCCCGCCACCGACCACGAAGCGCCGGGGTATTTGGCCGAGATCCCGCGGACGACGATCACTGTAGATGGACAATCGGGCCGCGATGCCATCCGCCTGCTGGGTGCGGACATCAAGGGCAGTGTGGAACTCGATGACGCATCGCTCGTGGGCGGGCTCAATCTGGACAACGTGACCATCGGCGGCGACCTGCTGGCCCAGGGGATACACATCGTGCCTGGAGGACACTGTCGCGATGGCCCGTCTGTAGCGGAGGGGGAGATGGCCTTAGTGAGCCTGCGCACGTCGAAAGTGGGGCGGACCCTGGACTTTGGCGGCGCAAACATCGCCGGGGGTCTGGATCTGCGCGGGACGCGGATCGAGGGAAACTGCCGCTTCGGTGCGTGGCGACGGGTAACAGCACCGGCAGCGGACTGGCAGGGCCGTGAAGCGATTGGGCAACTCGATCTGCCGCTCCCCACCGAGCAACGCGGTCAATTTGACCTTCCGCTGCTGCCCGGCGAGCAGCGGCCTACACTGACATTGGAACGGCTGGCTGCCGATGCGGAAAAGACTTTCAACCAGTCGGTGCCTCGCGAACGCGAACTGGGGCGCTGGCAACCAGGCGAGTTTCAGGGGCAGATAAACCTTACTGGTCTCCGCGTAGAGGCGAGCGTGTTCTTTGGCGGCGGACTCTACGTGGGTGCCGTGGACGCGGAGGGTATCTATGTTGGCAATGTGCTGGACTTCACCGGTGGCGTCTTCCTCGGGAGCGCGGATTTCGACGATGCAGAGGTAAAAGGCGAACTGCTGGCTGGTCACGATACCGATGCACGAAAGAATGGAGGAACGTCCGACGACGTCACCATCGAATGGACGGATGCGGGGACATACTTCGCAGATGTCCTCACCCTGCGGCGCACGGAAATTCGCGGTGACTTCCGCTACAAGAATCTCGCAGTGGGCTGGGCGCCCGAGGACGCGCGCGCCACCCTGGCAGAAGCGAGTCGCCAGCGAGCGGCAGTCCATCCGCCAACCCTGCGCTGGTGGGCGCAGGCCTGTGCTTTTGAGAGATTGGAGCGGCGGCCCGCGACACCGATCGCCATGTTGAACCTGCGGCTCGCGACCATTGAGGGCAACTGGATGAGCCCACGTCACCCCACGGCTCACCCAAAGGCTCCGGAGAAGGACTGCCGATGGCTGCTAGTCGAAGGCACGCTCACGGCGACGAACTTGAAGGTAAGCGGGGGCGTCGAGCTATGCTGGGCGAGCTTCAACGGCGACCTGAAGATGGAGAATGCCGTGCTGGGTGACGACCTGCATCTGGATGGGTCGCGAGTTACCGGCGACTTACGGTTGGGAGGAACGCACGTTGAAGGAAAAGGGTTGAGCCACGAGAGCCATAGCGAGAGGGTCCTGCGAAATCAGAAAGAGTCAACGGCCACGGCGACGCGGGCCTCGGAGAGGACTCTTCCCGGCAAGGAAGACCACCAATGGGAGGTGGCGGGAGCGCTGGACCTTCACGGAGCGAAATTCGACGAGCTATGGCTGATCCTCCGTCCAAAACTAGAGCACGGGCCGGACTCCATTGACCTGCGCCAGCTCGAAGTCCGCGAACTGCGGGTGCGCGGAAACCTCCATTATACGACTCCACCCTTTATCGACATGACTGGAATGCGGTTCGAGGAACTCGATGTCGAGGATCTCGGACCGCCGTTGGGCTCCTCGAAAGGCGCGAGGCGGCAGTTGCGCGAGTGGCTCCAGAAATGGCGTGACCAGTGTTACAGCGTCATGACCAATCCCGACCGGAAGCGTGGCATCCTCTTCGCCATGAGGCAGATGCCGAGACTGGATGCAAGGCTAATTGGGTGGATAATGCAATGGTTCCTAGACTGGTGCGAGCACTTCCCGGAGCGGTTCAAGCGGTTCTTCTACAACGCTCCAACCCGCCCGCAAGGCGTCGCGTTCTTCCTCCGTCAGATGCCGGAACTCGACACCGGACTTTTTGCGCACGCCGAGCAATGGCTGCGCCGGGCAGACAAGCACGCGGAGGCCGACGGGGTGTATCTGGAGCGGCGATTGCAAGAGTTTGAGCGCAGCCTCTTTCACTTCACGTACTACCTCTCCACTGGCCTCGTATGCCTCGCCTTGGCGCGCTCCTTCCCGCTCCGGAATTCCTGCTGCGTGGGAATCCTAGCCGCGTTCATCGTGGCGGAGGTGCTATTGACGATACACTGCAGGCAGCAAGGCGATATCTGGTGTTTCCTGGCATTGGCTTTATCGACAGTCTTCCTCGGTAACCGCGCTATCTTCCTCTCATCGACACCGCAGTCACTCATCGAGAATGCGGCACTTCGCCTTCGAAACGCTTCTCAGAAGGGAGCTTTCCCATTCCGCTATTGGAAGGAGCCACCAGGACCCTCCGTTCACGAATGCGACGACGAGGGGCTCGTCGGGATCGTAATCAAGTACATCGGTTCATGGGTAGGAGAATGCGTGCGTCGGATCGGGCGCATCCTGGCAATCTTCTTCGATCGCATTCGCCTTTGGTGGCTAGCCGATGGCGTCAGCATGTGGCGGCTGGTACTCTGCCTTGCGGTCTTGTTCACAATCTCGTGGACCATCTTCTCAGACGGAGAAAGCGTTGAGCATCCGGCGACTTTCCTTGCCAAAGACACGACCCTCGAGGACAAGAGGAGCGTCAAGAATATCGATCACACCAAGAGACTGCAGTGGATCGAAGATATGGGAGACGCAAAGGAAATCGCCCATGAAGAAGTTTGGGGGGTATCCGACGGATTCTGGACTGCGTTATCCATTCACGTCCCCTTGGTGCAATTCGTCGCCAGGGACGAATGGCAACCGGCTTCGCGACCGATCAAATGGCCCGAGGCGGCACCCGAATGGATGCGCGAGTGGATATCGTTCCAATACGATACATGGGCCGGCATCATGCAGATCCTCGGGTGGATCGGTGTGCCCCTGGTAGTGACGGCGGCCACAGGCGTGCTCAAGAAGCGTTAGCATCCGACCCGTTTCATCTGCAGCGGCTCGGAACTCGCCGACGCCGCTGCGCTGCTTCAACTGTCGAAGCAGTTGGGCAAAATGAGATCGCACACTGCATTGTGGAGCGGGGCTGGCTTGAATGGTGTCATCGCTGAGGCTGCTTCGCGGAGGGATGGGGCCAATTGCGCGCAGGCGCAATACGCACTTCAAATTGCGACCAAGCCCACCGCCATCCTCGCTCTACTTGGTGAGCTCGATGCGGAGGCGGTGGAAAACGCGAGGTTGCTCGGCAGCCGCGGAATCGATGAATGCGAGGCTCACGGCGTCGGCGGCGAGGAAGCTGACGCCGGAATCGATGAATGTGAGGCTGTTGCTGCCGCTGTCGATTGTGGCGAGGGGCATCCAACTCAGTTCCATACCCGAGCGGCGGAATTTCCTGTCCCGCCCTGGACACCTCCATGCCGGAGCCGCAACTGCGATGTCGAAAATCCATCCGGTATCATCCCCACTGTCGTCGGCGAAGGCTCCGGAGGTCGGTCGGAGGGCTCGAGAGGATCTGGGTGCGGGTCAGAATTCGCCGTCGCCGTTTCGCTCCTTCTCCTGACCGAGGACCTCGTGGGTCTTCACGATGGGGCGGCGGAGCGCGGTCGCTGCGGTGGCCGGGATGGCCAGCGACGGCGCCGCCGTGCCTGGAACGTAGGATGGAGGTGCGATCGGAGACACCATGGGCTTCGGCTTGGTGACTTCGCGGGTGATCAAGAAGCCGCCCACACCCAGCGCAGCGATCAGAAGGACGATTTTCATCCCCCTTTTTCGAGCACGGGACGAGCCATCTGGCGGGGGAGGATGGTGTGGAACTGAGGCTGCGGGCGGCATGCCGAGCATTGCGCCTCTGGCGGGCGGCGCCCGAGTCCTCCCGCGGCGGCATTTCGGGAAAACCTTTTCCTTTGACGCTGGTCCGCGACCCCCCTAGGTGTAGTCGCTTTTCTTACAAAATAAGGTCTGAAATTCGCTAATCAGGATCAGCATTCTTGAAGAAGACGGTCGCTTCCCAAGCGGCCACCAGCCACCAGCCACCCTTTCGACGCTTTATTAACAGACTCTCTCTGAATGTTTAACGGATTTTTCGGCCTGTTCTCCAACGACATTGGGATCGATCTCGGAACGGCCAATACGTTGGTTTATGTGAAGGATCACGGGATCGTCTTGCGCGAGCCCTCTGTCGTTGCCGTTCAGGCCGGCACCCACCACGTCCTCGCGGTCGGCGACGAGGCCAAACGCATGCTCGGACGAACTCCGGGTAATATTGTCGCCATTCGTCCGCTCAAGGACGGCGTGATCGCGGATTTCGAGATCACCGAGGCGATGCTGCGGCACTTTATCCACAAGGTACATAATAGGCGGACGCTCTTCCGGCCCCGGCCGCGGGTGGTCATTGCCGTTCCTTCGGGGATCACCGAGGTGGAAAAGCGGGCCGTAAAGGAATCCGCGCTCCGGGCCGGGGCTCGTGAAGTCCACCTGATCGAGGAGCCGATGGCGGCGGCGATCGGCTGCGGGCTGCCGGTGCAAGATGCCGCCGGCAACATGATCATCGACATCGGTGGCGGCACCACCGAGGTCGCACTTATTTCCCTCTCCGGCATCGTCTTCTGCCGTAGCGTCCGTGTCGCGGGCGATGAGCTGGATGAAGCCATCATCCAGTACATGAAGCGGGCGTACAACCTCATGATCGGGGAGCGCACCGCGGAAGACATCAAGATCAAGATCGGCAGCGCCTATCCTCTCGAAAAGGAGACCACCATGGAGGTGAAAGGCCGCGACCTCGTGGCCGGTCTCCCGAAAACTCTCACCATCACCTCGCAGGAAGTCCGCGAGGCTCTCCTCGAACCCATTTCCACCATTGTCGATTCCGTCCGTGTGACGCTCGAGCGTTGCCCGCCCGAGCTTTCCGCGGATCTCGTGGATCGCGGCCTCGTCCTGGCCGGTGGCGGCGCACTCCTGCGCGGGCTCGATCGTTTGCTCACTGAAGAAACAGGTCTCCCGGTCCACGTGGCCGAGGATCCGCTCAGCGCCGTGGCCGAAGGCACCGGACGCGCGTTGAGCGAGATCAAGTTCCTGCGGAAGGTGGCAACGAACGATTCCCGGTTCTGATCCAGAACTGGCAATGACCGCTCCTGCTGAGCGCACAACTCATGAAACAGGCGAACGGCCTGTGACGAACCCCTGTCCGCAGCCCGGAGCCGGCGCAGCTTCGAGCGGCTGTCTCGCATGAATAAGAGGGCCATCACCGCTGCCTCGGTCGCCGGGTTTCTGCTCTTCGTGGCGCTGATCATTGCGCTCAGTCCGCACAAGACCCGTCAGGTGCAGGCGGCCTTCCTTGGCATCATCTCGCCGTTTCTGAAGACCGGCTCGACACTGGACAAGAAGTACCGCGAATACAGCGAGGGCTTGAAAACGCTCGAGAGGCTGGAGGAGGACAACAAGCGCCTCAGCATCGTGAACAAGGAACTGAGCGCCACGAATCAGACGCTCCGCGGCTATGAGGCCGAAAATAAACGGCTGCGCAATGCGCTCGGCTACCGTGAGCGCGCCATCTTCAAGCTCATGCCCGCCCGGATCATCGCCCGCGATCCTGGCACCTGGTACAATCAACTCACCATCGACCGCGGCACCGCCGATGACATCCGGGAAGACATGGCCGTGCTCACCGAGGAAGGCCTCGTCGGCAAGACCACTGTCGTCTCGCCGCATTCCTGCATCGTCGTGCTGATTGCCGATGAATCGTGCAAAGTCGCGGCGACGGTCGAGGGCACCCGCGAGCAGGGGATCGTGAAAGGCGAGCGCATTTCGAGCAGCACGACGCCGGTCATCAGCCTGAACTTCATTTCAAAGTCCGCCAACCTGAGCAACGGCCTGAAAGTCTATAGCTCCGGCGTCGGAGGCGTCTTCCCCGGCGGTGTGCTGATCGGTGCGGTGAAGGATTTCAAGGTGCGCGAACTGGACGGCTTCGCCCACATCGTCCCGGCCGTGGATCTCACC
The DNA here is from genome assembly GCA_031425095.1 of Chthoniobacteraceae bacterium. Lineage (GTDB taxonomy): Bacteria > Verrucomicrobiota > Verrucomicrobiia > Chthoniobacterales > Chthoniobacteraceae > JANNXQ01. The sequence continues at coordinate 41,842 of JANPIS010000238.1, read as the reverse complement.
ACGCTGCAGGATGTCTTCGTCGTGGTAAGTAAGGAGAAATGAGCCCGCTGCCATGACGCTCTTCTTCTGCATTCTTCTGGTCGCGATGTTCCTCTCGCTGGTCGTGCAGCATTTCATCCCGCCGCTCCCGGCGATCGATGCTCGCGTGTTGCTCATGCCGATCGTGATGTTCTACGGCGCGCTCGCGCTGCCGACTCCCGCGATGCTGGTCCTGGTCCTCGCGGGCGGATTGATGTGGGACGCGCTCCACGTGCAGATCGTGGAAGGGAACGTTGAAATCGCGATGGGGTGGTCCATCGTCCTCTACGCCGGACTCGGCGCGATCATGGGCGGATTTCGACCACTTTTTCAACGGGGTCGCTGGGAAGTGCATTGCTTCCTGAGCGGCCTCTGTACGGCGTTCATCGTGCTCGCCGAGTATCTCATGCTCACCTTCCGGCGCGATCCGGTGGTCTTTATCTTCAACCAGGAGATCGCCTGGCGCATCGGCGGCGCGGGTCTCATGGCTTTGCTCCTCTCGCCGTTCTTTTTCTTCGGGCTCAACTACCTTGCGAACCTCGCTGGCTATGACCCACAACCACTGCGGAGGGTGAAACGCTGATATGGCCATGAGACTCGGCTGGGGCCGCGGCCCGATCACCGAACTCCGCATTTGGTTCATCGCCATCGTGATGCTGGCCGGGCTCGGCGCGCTCCTTTCCAAGCTCTGGTACGAGCAGGTCCTGCGTGGACCGAAGTGGACCGCCAAACTGCGCGGGCGCGGCGAAGTCACCGTGCGCATCCCCTCCGTGCGCGGCGAAATCCGCGACCGCAACGGCCTCACCCTCGTCGGCAACCGCGCCAGCTACGAGGTGGATTTCTACCTCCGGGACATGGTGAAGGGGTACCGCGATCTGACCGGCACGGTGCCGCAGGTGGATTTCGAACTCGTGGTGAAGCAGATGCGGAAAAAGAAGAAGGAGCCGGACATCGTCCGCATCGTGAATGAGAGCGTGATCCCGCGGCTGAAGGAGCTCGACCTTGCGCGTGACTACACCTCCGCCCAGCTCCAGCGCCACTTCCGCAACGATACCGAGGTGCCTTTCACCTACATCGAGGATCTCGACTTTCCGACCATCGCCAAGTTCTCGGAACACAACGTCGGTCTCCCCGGCGTGGAGATCGCAGCCAAGCCAGTCCGGCAGTACATCTACGGTGCATTCGCCGCGCATCTCCTTGGCTACGTCGGCGCGCCGAATGACATCGATCGCCTGCCGGACGTGAAAAAATACACGTTTTACCAGCCCGACGTGGAGGGGAAGTCGCAGGTGGAATTTTACCTCGATAAGTGGATCCGCGGCACCCCCGGCGTGCGCGTCTTGCAGAAAAACGTGAAGGGAATGATCGAGGGCGAGATCGTCGAGAAGCGTGTGGCCCCGCAGCAGGGTAACAATGTCTATCTCACCATCGACGCGCGCATTCAGTTCATCGCCGAGCGCGCTTTGCGCGAGGCCGGCGTGGGTCGCGCGGCGGCCGTCGTCGTAAATCCGAAGAACGGCGACATCCTCGCGATGGCTTCGGTCCCGAGCTACGACCCGAATTCATTCATCCCGAGCATTAAGACCAAGGACTGGGAAAAGCTGATCGAAGATGACACCGACCCTCTGACCAACCGCGCCATTCAAGGTTATGCGCCCGGATCGACTTACAAAGCCGTGACGGCGCTCGCTGGCTTGCGCGCGGGCATTCCCGCGGACCGCTACTATAACTGCAGCGGTGGCGTGCAATATGGTGGCAAGTTCATGAAGTGCTGGATCAAGGAGAAGGGCGGCGCCCATGGATCCCTCTCCCTGCCAGATGCGCTCAAGCATTCCTGCAACGCGTTCTTCTACCAGTTCGGCAACGACGCCGGCATCGAGCACATCGACGAAATCGGCGACCAGCTCGGCCTCGGCAAAAAATCCGGCGTGCCGCTGACTGGCGAGAGCCCAGGCATTCTCCCCGGGCCGGAGTGGCTCAAGCTCACGGAGCCGAATGCGCGCTGGTCCAGCGGCTACACCGCGAATGTTTCGATCGGACAGGGGTCGGTGGAAGCGTCGCCGCTGCAGATGACGATGGTCACCGCGACGATCGCCAACCGCGGCATTTCCTACGCGCCCCGGCTGGTCGCCCGGGTGCTCGATCAGCAGGGCAACGACGTGAAGGATGAGGAAGGCAAACTCGTCGCGCCACCGGAGCCGAAGGTGCGCGCCGATCTCCGCAAGGTCGGCATCAAGGCGGATCAGATCGAAGCTGTGCGCGAAGGGATGAAGCGCGTCGTCGCCACGGGCACGGGTAAGAAAGCGCAGATCAAAGGCATTACCGTCGCGGGCAAGACCGGCACGGCGCAGTTCTGGCGCGAGAGCGAAGGCAAGAAGATCAAAGACAATCACACCTGGTTCATATGCTTCGCACCTTACGAGGAGCCGAAATTTGCCATCACCGTCTTTGTGCAGGGCGCAAAATCCGGGGGCGGCGTCTCCGCGCCGATCGCGCAGCGCATTCTCGAGGAGAGCCTCGCGCTGGAAAAAGGTTTCGAGGTCTCCATCGTGCCGCTCACGCCGGCCGAGGGAAGTTTCGCCCCGATCGAGATGGTCGATTACAAGCAGAGCGCCGTGCCCGCCGCCATCGCCGGGCAGTTGACCGACGACGATCAGGAACGCCCTGATCACAACGACGCTCCACCCGAGCCGCCCAAAAAGAAAACCAAACAGATCGCCGCCAAGCCGGACATCCGGGCCGATGCCGACGCGCGCGGCAAAGTCTCCAAAGCCCAGCCCGTGCAGCCCGCCGCGGAGAAACGCAATATTTTTCAACGCTTCTTCGGGGGCAAATCCTCCCCGCCCAAACCGGCCCCACAGCCGAAGCCAGGCGGAAGATGAGTTACCCCCACGACCAAACCCAGTGTTCTCCAAACTTTACCCAAAACTCATTTCCATGACTGAACGCGTCAAACGCCTCATCGGCCTGGCCCCGCGCCAAACCGGCAACAAACTCATCATCAACTGCGAAAAACTCGAGCGCCGCGTCGCCCTTCTCGAGGGTGGCGTGCTCGAGGAATACTCCATCGAGCGCGAGACCGACCACAACATCGTCGGCAGCATTTTCAAAGGCCGCGTGAAGAACATCGAGCACGGGCTCAAGGCGATGTTCGTCGATATCGGCTACGAGAAGAATGCCTTCCTGCACTTTTGGGACGCACTGCCCGCCGCGCTTGATAGCGGTATCGAAGAAGTCGAGCGGCAGGGTAAGAAGAAGGAAAAGCGGATTACTGCGAAGGATATCCCGAGCATCTATCCCGTAGGTAGCGAAGTCCTCGTGCAGGTGACGAAAGGCCCGATCAGCACCAAAGGCCCGCGCGTGACCACGAACATCTCCCTCGCGGGCCGCTTCCTTGTGCTCATGCCCTACAGCGAGCAGTGCGGTATCTCGCGGAAGATCGACAATCCCAAGGAGCGTGACCGCCTCCGCAAAATCCTCAAGGATCTCAACGTCCCCGAAGGCATCGGCATCATCATCCGCACCGTGGGTGAAGGGCAGAAGGCGCGTTACTTCGTGCGCGACCTCGCCTACCTCGTCGAGCAGTGGCGTAGCATCGAGGAGGCGATGAAAGTGAAGGCCGCCCCGAACTGCGTCTTCGCCGAGCCCGGCCTTATCGAGCGCACCGTGCGCGATTTCCTCACCGACGAAATCGACGAGGTCGTGTGCGACGACGAGAGCGCCGTGAAAAGCATGACCGAGATGGTCAGCCAGATCTCGAAGCGCTCCGCCGCCCGCATCAAACACTACCCGGGCACCACGCCGATCTTCGAGCAGTACCAGATCCAGAAGCAGATCGATGATTCCTTCCACCGCCAGGTCTGGCTGCCGTGCGGCGGTTACATTGTCATCGATGAAACGGAAGCCCTCATCGCCATCGACGTGAACACCGGCCGCAACAAAGGCGGCAAGGACGTGGAGAAAACCATCCTCCAGACGAACCTCGAAGCCGCCGACGAAATGTCCCGGCAGATGCGTCTGCGCAATATCGGCGGCCTGATCATCGGCGATTTCATCGACATGAAGAGCAGGCGCGATCAGCAGGCCGTCTATCAGCGGATGAAAGATCGCCTCCGCCGCGACAAGGCGAAGACGCACGTCCTTCCGATCTCACCGCTCGGCCTCATGGAGATGACGCGTCAGCGCGCCGCCGAATCCATCAGCGGCACCGTCTACGAGACGTGTCCGTACTGCAGCGGTCGCGGCACGGTGAAGAGCGCGATGACGATGAGCGTCGAGCTCCAGCGTGAGCTGCACCTCGTGATGCGCAAATACCAGGACACCATCCACGACATCAAAGTGATCGTGAACCCCCACGTCCTCACGCGTCTCCGCAGCGAAGACGAAGAGCTCCTCGTAGACATCGAACGCAAATACGCCGCACGCCTCACCTTCCGTGGAGACCCGGCCTTCCATCACGAGAAGTTCACCATCACCGACGCGAATACCGGCGCCGAATTGAAGGCGTAAGGGAAAGGATCCTGCCGGCGGCCGGCCATGGGCGACCGCAGTAACATGAGCCGCGCCGTGGCGGCCTATCGGGCTCCAATGAATCGAGAGAACCGGCCGGATCAGCAACCTTTTGCACGTATGCACGGACCGCCCCCTCTCACTCCTCTCACTCGCTCGAGGCACTGCCCAAAGGCGACCGCCGAAAGGTGGCCATCGCACGACGACTGCGGGAACAAACGCCGATGACCCGCCCTTGGATCGCCGCCCGGCTGCCGATGGGAAGTGCGAGCTGTCTTTCGGCCCTACTCGCAGATGGGAGTGTCAACAGTAAGCTTTGACCCCTATCCCAGTAAGCTTTGACCCTATCCCATAAAAGGCGGGGTCAGCTGACCCTATCTCCGGTGCGGCGTGGCCGTTCGCGCGTCTGCGAACCTGCGTCCGGTGCCGTGAGCTGTCCCCCAACTCCGCGCTCGAGAGCGGGGTGTGTTTCGCAGCGTCGGCGCTGAGGGAGGGCTTGCCCGACGGATGATTCGACGGGCTTTTGACGCCGGACTGCGGCTGGGCGATGCGTGGGAAAGTGCGTTTCGCCGTGGTCGTTCAATTCCAAGAGCGTGGTCGTTGACATGACGCCGGTGATCTTCGCCCAGAAAATTGGCTCAGCACACGTCCACTCTTTGCCGGCATTCGATGTTCTGACATGGTCAGAAAGTCATTCAGACGACCGACCACGGTCATCCAATCTCAGGTTGGCACGGCCTGACGTGCCCGATCGACCACGCCGCCTTTATTACTCCGGAATATGTTGATCCATATCGGTTACGACATCGGCTTCGAGTTGCCTTCTCCCGCAGAAGCCTGCTTTGCGCTCTCGGTCCATCCATCCTGCCAGTCCCGCCTGCGTTCGCCGGAGCGCCTGGAGATTCAACCGCGTATTCCGTTTACGACATTCATCGATAGCTTTGGCAATCAATGTGGGCGGGCGCGGCTCCCGGCGGGCTCGGTGCGCTTCACCAATAGCGCGCTCATCGAAGACGACGGGCAGCCGGATCCCGTGAAGCTCGACGCTTTTCAACACGCCGTGACTGAGCTCCCCGCAGCGGTCCTGCCGTTTCTCCTGCCCAGCCGCTACTGTGAAGTGGACAGTGAGCTCGCGGACGTGGCCTGGGGCTTGTGCGGCGCAGTGCCGGGAGGCTGGGGTCGCGTGCAGACGATTTGCGACTTTGTTCATCAGCATATCCGGTTCGATTACTTGCGGGCCTGCGCCACGCGCACGGCAGTCCAAGGATATCGGGAAAAGGTCGGGGTCTGCCGCGATTTCATGCACCTTGCGATCGCGCTCTGCCGTTGTGTCAACATCCCCGCGCGCTACGCCACCGGGTACTTGGGAGACATCGCCGTGCCGCCGGTCCCGTGCCCGATGGATTTCAGCGCATGGTTTCAAGTCTTTCTGGACCATCGTTGGTGGACCTTCGATGCGCGGCACAATCAGCGTCGGGTGGGTCGCGTGCTCATGGCCGTGGGCCGGGATGCCGCGGACGTGGCACTCACCACCATTTTTGGCCGGAATGTGCTGACGAAGTTTGTCGTCGAAACGGAAGAAGTGACAGAGCAAGCCGGATTCAACCATGGGCGCGTAGCCTGCGAGGATAGTGCCTGTTCCATCTCGCATCTCGTCGGCGCGTAGCTGGCGCCGACGCGCAGTGCAGTCGGACGGAAGTTCGCGCTGCTGCACCAGCGCTTGCGATCGGTGCCGGGGGTGGCTTGGATGCTCGATATGAAGCTCCCCCGATTCCTCCTGCTCCCGCTCCTCGCCGTGGCGGCCCACGCGGCACCGCAAGCTCTCGAAGTTTCCCCGTCCGATCGTGAGCAACTCCCACGGGGGAAGGAAGCCGACGGAATCATCGGCGATTTCCTCCTGCGCAATGACGAGGTCGCTGCCGTCATCTCCGGGAATCTTCCGCTCCGCCGCGCGAACATGAGCACCTTCTACGGCGAGACGGGCATCACGCCGGGCTGCCTCTACGATCTCACGCTGCGCGACGCCGCCAATGATCAGATCACTGTCTTCTGCCCGTCGGGCCAGCAGGGCGTGGTCTCCTGGGTGCGGGTTGTGAAAGACGGGGCGGATGGCGAAGCGGTCGTCGAGACGGTGGTGACCGGCGCCCGCGGCGACGGGCTCGCGCGGCGGCACGAGTATCGGATTCGCGACGGGTGGCGGGGCGTGCTCATCACGACCACGTTGACGAACGAAACTGGCGCTCCGGTGAAGGTCACGACCACGGACAAGTGGACCAATTTCAAACGCACGGGCACGGCGATGGGCATCCTCTGGGCCGATGCCATCGATCCTGCGGATAAAGGGGGATACGCATCCGGTGTGGTGGACGACGATGTGCCTCCGGCAACGAAGACGCTGAAGCCCGGAGAAGAACTGAAATTCTCGCGCTTCCTCGCGGTCGGCACCTCGCCGCTCGAGGCCTTCGGCGAAGTGGCCGCACAGCGCGGCCCGGTCGGAAAAGTCAGTGGCGTCGTCCGCGACAGCGGGGGCGCGCCGGTGCTCTCCGCGCAGCTCTCCGTGCGCCCAGTGAGTGAATCATCGCGCGCCATCGGCATCGCTTACCCCGATGGGCAAGGGCGGTATTCGTTCGCCGCGCCACCAGGTGAATACGAACTCGTCTTCGCGGATCTGGGGCGCGAAAGCATCACCAGGAAAATCACCCTCACCGCGACCGGACCGCAGGTGCTCGATACCGCCATGAGTCTCGCGTCCGCCGTCGCGTTCGACATCCGCGACGAGGCCGGTGTGTCGCTGCCGTGCAAGGCGCAGTTTGATCCGCTCGATGGCGGCGAGCCGCTGAATCTCGGACCGGAAAATCGGGCGCACGGTTGTGTGGATCAGTATCACTCCGAGACTGGCAAGTTCCGCGTCCAGCTTCCCGCCGGACGCTACCGCATCGTCGTCACGCGCGGCATCGAGTATTCGCACATCAGCCGCGAGGTCACGCTTGCCGCGAGCCAGACCGCGCCCTTCACCGGGACGCTGAAGCGGCTCGTGGACACGAAAGGATGGGTCAGCGCCGACTATCACAATCACTCCACGCCGAGCGGCGACAACACCTGCGGCACCGACGACCGCCTCGCGAATCTCGCTGCCGAGCACATCGAATTTGCGCCGACGACCGAGCACAATCGCCTCTACGATTGGGCGCCGCACATTCAGCGTCTCGGCCTCACGCCCTTCATGCAGACCGTCCCCGGCATGGAACTCACCGGCGGCGGCGCGCACTTCAATTCGTTCCCCTTCAAGCCCGAGCCCTTCACCCAGGACAATGGCGCGCCGGTCTGGAACAAGGACCCGCGCATCACCGCCGTCACGCTGCGCGATTGGCAGGGCGCGGAGCCCGATCGCTGGGTGCAAATCAATCACCCCGACATGGTGGAAAACTTCATCGACCGGGACGGCGACGGCCGCGTCGATGGTGGCTTCCGTGGACTCGCGACGCTCATCGACGGAGTGGAGACGCAGAACTACTCGACCAGCGCACTGCTCGGCGGCGCGCCCTTCACCATCGGCAAAGACAAGCTCGGTAAACAGAGCGTGCAGTATGTGCGCGAGTTCATCTGGCTGCAGATGCTGAATCGCGGGCATCGCTACGCCGCCATGGCCGTATGCGACGCGCACAGCGTGTATGGCAATGGCACCGGCGGCTGGCGCATGTATATGCCGAGCCGCAGCGACGAGCCGCCGCAGATCGACTGGCGCGAAAACAGCCGCCACGCAAAAGCCGGCCACAGCATCCTCACCACCGGCCCCTTCCTCAGCGTGCAGACCTCCGACGGCACCGGCCCCGGCGACACGACGCGCGCCACCGCCGGTGTGCAGCTCCGTGTGAAAGTGCAATGCACTGACTGGATCGACATCGACCGCGTGCAGATCCTCGTGAACGGCCGCGCCGTGCCCGCGCTCAACTTCACCCGCGCCTCGCACCCGGATTGGTTCTCGGCAGGCGTCGTAAAATTCGATCGCACCATCGAGGTCCCGCTCAGCGAAGACGCGCACCTCATCGCCGTCGTCGCCGGAGAAAAGAGCGATCTCTCCATCGGCTACGGCACGAGCGCCCAGGCGGAGATCAAACCTTTCGCCTATCACAACCCGATCTTCGTCGATGTCGATAGCGGCGGCTTCACGCCGAATGGCGACACCCTCGGCTTCCCCTTGCCGGTGAAGAAGCTGAGCGTCGAAGAAGCGAAAGCGATGCTCACCACGCAGTGATTAGTGCGGCGGTCATAGACCGCCGCTACAAACGCTGCATTGCGGTGCGCGATCTTCGTGCGGGAAGGGCATTGCGCTTCCGTGCGGGGCTGGTTTCCTTGCGCGCCCGATGTCCAATTTCCGTCTCTTCGATCTCAATCCCGAGCAGGATTCCGCCGTGCGCACGACGGAGGGGCCGCTGCTCATCCTCGCCGGCGCGGGGACGGGGAAGACGCGGGTGATCATTGCGCGGGTGGCTTACCTCATCGCCCAGGGTGTGGATCCGGCGCACATCCTCGCGGTCACCTTTACAAACAAGGCAGCGAATGAAATGCGCGAGCGGCTGGCGGGGATGATCGAGAAGGCGGAGGCGAAGAAGGTGACGATGTCCACCTTTCACGCGCTCTGCGTGCGCATCCTGCGGCAGGACATCGACCGGCTCGGGTACAAGAAAAACTTCTCGATCTACGACGAAGGCGACACCTCGGGGCTGATCAAGAAGATCATCACCCGCACCGCGGCGAAGGACGAGTCGCTCGATCCGGGCGTGGCGAAGAATCTCATCAGCAAGGCGAAGAACTCCGGTTGGCGCGAGCCGCGGCCCGGCGACGAGCAGACGCTCGCGGCGGCGGTCTTCGCGCGGTATCAGGCGGAGTTGAAGACCCTCAATGCAGTCGATTTTGACGACCTGCTGCTGCTCACCGTGCAACTGCTCGCCGAGCATGGCGACGTGCGCGAGCGGTGGCACCGGCGCTTTCGGTATCTGATGGTCGATGAGTTTCAGGACACCAACCGGCTCCAGCTCGAACTGGTGACGATGCTCGCGAAGCCAGGTCACGATTCACCGGTCACCGATCACCATTCACCGAACGTGTGCGTCGTCGGCGATGACGACCAGTCGATCTACGGCTGGCGCGGGGCGGAGGTGAGCAACATCCTCGAGTTCGAGCATCACTTTCCGAATCCGGTGGTGGTGAAGCTGGAGCAGAACTATCGCTCGACGAATGCCATCCTGAGCACCGCGAATGCGCTGATCAAAAACAACCCGCGGCGGCGACCCAAGCAGCTCTGGAGCGCGGCGGGCGATGGGGAAAAGGTGCGCGTGATCGGGATGACGGACGACCGGCAGGAGGCGCAATTCATCGCGGAGGAAATCCAGCGACGGCAACTGGAAGGCGGAAAGCACGAGGACTTCGCGGTGCTCTTCCGCATGAATGCGCAATCGCGGCTCGTCGAGACGAACCTGCGCGCGCTGCAGATTCCGTATCGGGTGATCGGTGGGAAGAGCTTCTTCGACCGGCGCGAAATCAAAGACCTGCTCGCCTACGCGGCTTGCGTGCTGAACACGGAGGACGACGTGTCACTGCTGCGCATCATCAATACTCCGGCGCGCGGCCTTTCCTCCGCGACAGTGGAAACGGCGACGACCTGGAGCGCGAAGAATCACACCAGCGTCTTCGCTGCGCTCCAGTCGGGGGTCTTCCGCGAGACGCTGACGAAGCGCGTCTGCACGAGCATCGACGCCTTCACCGCACTGCTCGATCGCTTTGAGACACGGCTGAATGAGCCGCTCGTGAATCAGTGCGACGTGCTGCGCGATTTCATCCGTGAAACTGGCTACGTCGAAGAGCTGAAGCGCACTTGCAAGACGCCCGCCGAAGCGGACGACCGCGAGCGCAACATCCAGGAAATGCTCTCCTCCTTCGCCGACTACGAAGCGAAGAACACCGAGGGGCTGCGCGGCTTCCTCGATCAGATGATGCTGCGGCAGGAGCGCGAGGAAGACGACGACGAGGGAAAGGGGAGCGGCGTGACGCTGATCACGCTGCACGCGGCGAAGGGGCTCGAATTTCCCAACGTGTATCTCGTGGGTCTCGAAGAAGGCGTGCTCCCGCACGATCGCTCGAAGATGGAAGGCACGATCGACGAAGAGCGCCGGCTGCTTTACGTCGGCATCACCCGCGCGCGGCAGACCCTCGCGCTGACGTGGTGCCGCTCGCGCATCAAATACGGCAGCGTCTCCCCCTGCACCGCGAGCAGCTTCATCAAGGAACTACCCGCCGACTGGATCGAGCACCGCGAGGCCACGCAGATCATGAACGCGCCCGTGGCCGAGGAGAGCGTGACGAGCCGCTTCGCGGCGATGAAGGCGATGCTCTCGAAGGGCGCGGCGTAGAGCGCAGCCACTTTTCTTCTTCCCGCTCCCGCGGGCATTGGGGAGAAAGCGCGCCGATGAACCGCGCCCCAGCTCTTGCCATCGTTGCGGTGTTGTGGGCGGCGATTTATTTGCCTGGGCTCGGGTCCACGGAGATCAAGGGCGAGGAAGGCCGACGCATCCTGCCTGCGATCACGATGCTGGAGACGGGGAACTGGCTTGTGCCCTACATCGGCGGCGAGCCATATCTGCGAAAGCCGCCGCTCGTGAATTGGGCCATCGCCGGCGCTTTCAAGATCACGGGAATCCGCAACGAATGGACGGCTCGCCTCCCCGCCGCACTCTGTGTGCTCGCGCTCGGGCTGGTGATCGTGGCCACCAGCGGCACCGGGTGGATGACTGTGGAGACGGCGCTCATCGCCGCGCTCATGGCGATGACGCAGATCGGCTTGCTGGCGAAGGCGAAATTCGCCGGCGCGGAGATCGAAGGCATCTACGCGCCACTCACTGGGCTGGCCATCGTGTGCTGGCTCGCCTGGCGCGCGCAGAGACGCTCGCCGTGGCTCGTCTGGACGGTCCCGGGCGTGTTTCTCGGGCTCGCATGTCTGGCGAAGGGACCTTCGCTGCACCTGCTTTTTTTCTACGCCGTCGTGCTCACGGTGCTGTGGAGGGAGAAAGCGCTGCGCCAGTTGCGGCATCCCGCCCACCTCGCGAGTGTTGCCCTGTGCGCTGGGATTTTCCTCGCCTGGGCAGTGCCGTATTTTCAGACGCCGGAGGCCGTGGGTGCGGCGGCGATTTGGAAACGCCAGGGGATCGACCGCTTCACGGAAAGTGATTTCAACGCAAAGAACTACTTCACGAACATCCCGCGTGCGCTCAGCGATCAGTTGCCTTGGTTGTTGCTCGTGCCTGTGGTGCTGCGGCGGAGTTTTGGCAACCTCCGCGGGCCGGTCGCCGGGGAACGCCAGCGGGCCACATCGGGAGCGCCGGTGTATGCGATCGGCGCGTGTTTCGTGGTCGTGCTGCTCGTGCCGGGTACCTTGCCGCGCTACGTGCTGCCGCTCGGCGGGCCGATCGCGCTGTGGCTTGCCGATTGGGTGGTGCGTTCCGGGCGCTTCGCCCAGCCACACTGGCTGGCGATCAAAATAAGCGCAGCGATGGCGGTCGTGATGGTGCTTTACGCCGGATTCGTCGTCCCGCGCATGAACGCGCGCGACGATCTGCGGCCGATCGCGCGGGAAATTGACGCTGCGATCCCCGCGGGTGAGCGGCTCGTCATCCACAATCCCGGCTACCTCGCGGCCATCTTCTACCTGCGGACCCCGTATGGCTACGCGCCGCGCACTGAAGACATCCCGGCAGCGACGAAGTGGCTGCTGGCGCGCGGCACCGAGCGGAAGAAGCTGGCGGAAAAACGCCCGGAGTTTCACGTCGTGCGCACACTCGGCGGCGGAGGAAAAGGCGAACTCCTGCTCTACCAGGCCACTCCCGATGCCGGGCGTCGCGAGTGATTCTGGGGGAAAAGGGCAATGGCTGACCTCGACTCGAGTTCGATCGGCAACGGTGCCGTGCGTTTTGCTCTTGCCACTGGCGCGAGGAATCCAAAAAATCCCCTGTCTGATTCTCTGCGGAGACCCCGTAATCCGGCCGAAATTTGCGGTGTGATTCTTCGCTTGTGAAATTTTTCACAAAGTTGTTGCGTTGACCGAAATGAAACTGGATAAGAATCAGACTCAGTGTTTTTTCTCCGCCTCATGCAGACCGCTCAACCCCATCCACGCAGCACTTCGCTCGACTAAGGAATGGCGAACATCTTTCCGCGCGGGAGCAATATTCTCCCTCTCAAACTCGTCCTCATCCTCGCGGTGATCGGACCGGCGTTGACGGCGGGGGCATGGTATTATTTCACGCCGAAGTACACGCGGGTGGGGTATCAGCCGGCGCAGCCCGTGCCGTTTCCGCACGATGTGCACTCGAAGCAGCTCGGGATGGATTGCCGCTACTGCCACAGCCATGTGGAGGTGGCGGCGCACTCGAACGTGCCAACCACTCAGGTCTGCATGAACTGCCACAACGCGGTCCAGAAGGACAATCCGAAGATGAAGCCGCTCCACGAGTCTTGGCTCACCGGGAAGCCGATGGAGTGGGTGCAGATCCACAAGACGCCGGACTACGTGTATTTTAACCACTCGGCGCATGTGAATCGCGGGGTCTCGTGCGTCAGTTGCCACGGCAAGGTGAATGAGATGGCGGTGGTGTATCACGCGGAGCCGCACTCGATGGCGTGGTGCTTGGAGTGCCATCGTAATCCCGAGAATGCGCTGCGGCCGCTGGATCAGATCACGAATCTGGACTGGACGCCGAAGGAACTAAACGTTGCGGATTTTCTCGGGAAATACGGGAAGCCGCCGGGTGAGGAGAACGTGGACTTTTCCAAGAAAACAGCGCTCACCCAGGAGCAAATCGGAAAAACGCTGGCGGCCAAGTGGCACATCAAGGCGCCGGATAGCAATTGCGCAGGCTGTCACCGATGAGTAAACGAGTCTTCCAACACCCCGCCCCGCCGACGACCGGGAAGAAATACTGGCGTTCGCTGGGCGAACTCGGCGATACGCCGGAGTTCCGCGGCTGGCTGGAACGCGAATTTCCGCAGGGGGCCGCAGAGTTTCAGGGCGGTGATGTGTCGCGGCGGAACTTCCTGCAACTGATGGGGGCGTCAATGGCGCTGGCGGGCTTCGGGCTTACGGGTTGCCGGCGGATGGAGAAGCATCTGGTGCCTTTTACGCGCGGGGTGGAGTGGTCGATCCCGGGGAAGACGCTCTTTTTCTCCACATCCTATCCGACGCGGAAAGGTGCCGCGCCGCTGGTCGTGGCGACGCACGACGGACGCCCGACGAAGATCGAGGGCAATCCGCTGCACCCGGCGAGCAAGGGCGCGTCGGACCTGCTTGCACAGTCATCGATCCTCGATCTTTACGATCCGGATCGCTCGAAACACTTCATCGAGAAGGGCAAGCGCTCGGATGAGGCAGCCTTCCTTAAAGCGCTCGACGCAGTGGTCAAAGGTGCGGGCGACGGCGCGGGGCTCGCCTTCCTCGCGGAGACAAATCATTCGCCGACGCGCGAACGACTTCGGGCGGAGATCCAGAGGAAATTCCCGAAAGCAACGTGGGCGATCTATGAGCCGCTCGGCGACGAAGGCGGCGATGCGATCTACGGTGGCGCGCGCGCGCTGCCGAGGCTCGACAAGGCGGCGATCATCCTCTCGATCGACCACGATTTCCTCGGCAACGACGGCGACGTGGCGCTGAGCAAAGGCTTCAGTGCCGGACGCAAATCCGATGGGCCGGATGCGAAGATGAACCGGCTCTACGCGATCGAGAATCGCTTCACCTGCACCGGCAGCATCGCGGACCATCGGCTGCGGTTGCCGGCGAGTCAGATGGGGGCTTTCGTCCGCGCGCTCGCGGAGCAGATTCAAAAGGCGACCAATGACGGCGGGGTGCTGCAAATGCTGCAGGCGACGCCAGCCAGCAGCGCGAAATTCCCTGCCGGTTGGGTCGAGGAAGCGGCCGCCGATCTCGTGGCCAACAAGGGTCAGGCCGTGGTGCTTGTGGGACCGCGGCAGCCCGCTGGCGTGCAGGCACTTGGCGCGGCGATCAATGCCATGCTCGGCGCGCCCGGCAAGACCCTCGTGGGTCGCGTCAGTGCCACTAAGCCCGCGAAGTCCATCTCGGATCTCGCAACGCTGATGCGCGAGAAGCAGGTGAAAACCCTCTTCATCCTCGGCGGCAATCCCGCTTACAACGCCCCCGCCGACCTCGGGTGGTCCGAACTCCAAGGTATGGTCGAGACGGTCATCCGCCTCGGTTTCTACGAAGACGAGACCTCCAAGCATGCCACTTGGCACGTCCCGACCGCACACTACCTCGAGACTTGGGGCGACGGACGCGCGACTGACGGAAGTTACACCTCGGTGCAACCAATGATCCTGCCACTCTACGGTGGCTGGTCGGAACTCGACCTCCTCGCCGCCATCGCACGTGGTAAGAAGCCCGATGGCCCTGAGTTAGTCCAGGAGACCTACAGGGAACTCATCAAGCCGAATGATTTCGTCGCTGGCTGGGCAAAGTTCCTCCATGACGGGTTTGTCGCCGGGGAGACGCCGAAAGACGAACTCCTCTCCTTCAACGCCGCGGCGGCCACCGAAGCCATCAAAAAGCTCTCGATGGACGTGCCTTCGGAACAGAGCTTCGAGGTCGTCTTTGTCGCTTGCCCGAAGGTCGATGACGGTCGCTTCACCAACAACGGATGGCTCCAGGAAATCCCGGACCCCATGACCAAGCTGACCTGGGACAACGCCGCCCTGCTCAGCCCCACCACTGCCCGCCAACTTGGCGTGAAGGACGGCGGGATGCTGGAGATCACCGTCAATCAAGCGACGATCAACATCCCTGCATTGCTCTTTCCTGGGCACGCCGATCACTCCATCTCCATTGCCTTGGGTTACGGGCGCACCGAGGTCGGGCGCGTCGGCAAAGGTACCGGCTTCAATGCCTATCCGCTGCGCACCACGGCAACGCCTTACTTCGCCCTCGGCGCGACGGCAAAAGTGACCGGCAAGACTTACAAGCTCGCCGTCACCCAAGAGCACGGCACCCTCGAAGGCCGCGGACCTGACCTTACCCGGCAGGCGAATCTTGAAGACTTCAAGAAGCATCCTGAAGCCATCAAGAAGAGCGGCATGGATGCCCACATCCCGCCGAACCAATCGCTCTACGCCAATCCACCACTCAACGACCTGCATCAATGGGCCATGACCGTGGATATGAGCGTCTGCAATGGCTGCTCCGCATGCATGGTCGCCTGCCAGGCGGAAAATAACATCCCGATCGTCGGCAAGGAGCAGGTCATCAGCGGTCGCGAGATGCACTGGATTCGCACTGACCGTTACTTTGCCTCACTCAGCGAAGCGGACCCGGAGCCCGAAGTCATTTCGCAACCGATGATGTGTCAGCACTGCGAAAACGCGCCGTGCGAAACTGTGTGTCCCGTGAACGCCACTGTTCACAGTGAGGACGGCCTCAACGTGATGGCTTACAACCGCTGTATCGGCACTCGGTATTGCGCGAATAACTGTCCCTTCAAAGTCCGTCGTTTCAATTTCTTCGATTACAACCAGCGCGATGTTCTCGGTCGCCAGGAAGGCAAGACCTTCTCGGGTGTCTATGAGTGGAACCTCATCTCCGCCAAGGGCACCGAGGATGCGACCAAGATGTCAAAGAATCCGAACGTCACCGTGCGGATGCGGGGCGTGATGGAGAAATGCACCTTCTGCGTTCAGCGCATCCAGGAAGCGAAGATCGCGGCCAAGGTCAGCGGACGCGACTCGACCAACGTCGAAGACATCAAAATTCCCGCCGACGCCTTCACCAGCGCCTGTGCCCAAGCTTGTCCGTCCGATGCCATCGTCTTTGGCGACAAGAGCAATCCTGCGAGTTCCGTCTCCAAGCTGATGGCCAGGGAGCGCAGCTACCGGCTGCTCGAGTATCTAAATATCCTCCCGCGCGTCATCTATCTCGCCCGAATCAAGAACCCGAACCCGAAAATGCCGGGCTTTGAAAAGATCGGCGAAGCCATGAAATCCCACCACGCCGCGCACCATGAAGGTGCCGCGCCAGCTGCAGGAGGGCACCACTAATGTCCGCAGAATCCGCCGTCGCCCTGTCTACGCCGAAAGAACTCGAGCGCGTGCCGCTCGTGCAGAACAAGCGGAACTTCTCGTGGATCAGCGACAAAGTCTCCCACATCTGCGAATCCGGCACCCCGCTCTGGTGGTGGCTGTTGTTCCTGCCTTGCACGGCCATCGCTGTCTTCGGGCTCCTCTGCATTGGCTATCAGATCTCGAATGGCGTCGGCGTATGGGGGGAAAACCATCCGGCCGGCTGGGCGTGGGATATTACGAACTTCGTGTTCTGGATCGGTATCGGTCACGCCGGCACTCTCATCTCGGCGATTCTTTTCCTCACCCGGCAGAAATGGCGTACGTCCATCAACCGTGCCGCCGAAGCCATGACCATCTTCGCGGTGATCTGCGCCGGCATCTTCCCTGGCATCCACGTCGGTCGCGTGTGGATGGCTTGGTTTCTCGCACCAGTGCCAAATGCAAATGCCATCTGGCCAAACTTCCGCTCGCCGCTTCTCTGGGACGTGTTTGCGGTCTCGACTTACTTCACTGTCTCGCTGCTCTTCTGGTACACCGGTCTTATTCCCGACCTCGCAACGCTCCGCGACCGCGCCAAGTCGCGCGTCTCGAAGTATCTTTATGGCATCTTCGCGCTCGGTTGGCGCGGATCGAACCGCCAATGGCGCCACTACGAGATGGCCTATCTCATTCTTGCTGGCCTCTCGACTCCGCTGGTGCTTTCCGTGCATTCCGTGGTGTCCTTTGACTTCGCCACCTCCATCCTGCCCGGCTGGCACACCACCATCTTCCCGCCTTACTTCGTTGCTGGCGCCATCTTCGGCGGATTCGCGATGGTGCTCACCATCCTCTTCCCTGCCCGCCTGCTTTATCCCCAACTCGACGATCTCATCACCCGTCAGCATGTGGATAAGATGGCGAAGATCATCCTGCTCACGGGTTCGATCGTGGGCTACGCCTACTTGATGGAGTTGTTCATCGCCTATTACAGCGGGAACCAATACGAACTCTTCACCTTCCTCCGCGCCCGCATGGGCATCGACAATGACGGCTGGTACTCTTGGGCTTATTACGTGATGATGTTTTGCAACGTCATTGCGCCACAGATTTTTTGGATCAAGAAGATGCGCGCGAACTATCTGGTCGTCTTCACGGTCTGTATGTTTGTCAATGTGGGCATGTGGTTCGAGCGCTTCGTCATCATCGTTACCTCGCTCGCCCAGGACTTCCTGCCGAGTTCCTGGGGCCACTATTCCCCGACCTGGGTGGAGATTTGGACCTTCATTGGCACCTTCGGCATCTTCCTCTCACTCTTCCTGCTCTTCATGCGTTTCCTGCCCATGATCTGTATGTTTGAGGTGAAACTCGTGGTCCCCGAGGCCGACCCGCACCACCATTCCACCGACAGGGAGGCGAAACACTAAAATGGCTGAGTATCGCAAAGTGTACGGTCTGGGCGCTGAATTTTCCAGCGCGGGGGACTTGCTCGTTGCCGCCGAGAAGGTGCGGGACGCTGGCCACACCAAGTGGGACGTGCATACGCCCTTCCCGGTGCATGGCATGGATAAGGCGATGGGCCTTGGGAAGTCATGGCTCTCCGCGCCGGTCTTCATCGGTGGAGGAGTTGGTCTGCTCACGGCGGTGCTGCTCACCTGCATTCCGTCTTTCGGCATCTATCCGATGATCGTCCACGGCAAGCCTTACGATTGGCGAACGCTGCCAGCGTTCTTCCCGATCATGTTTGAGTTGACCGTCTTACTGTCGGCGTTCGCCACGATCTTGTCGGTTCTGATAATGAATCAACTTCCAAAATGGTATCACCCGGTCTTCAACTGGGAGCGTTTCACCCGCGTGAGCGACGACGGCTTTTTCGTCGTCATCGAAGCCCGCGACCCGAAATTCTCTGAGTCGAAGACCCGCGAACTCCTGGAGTCCATCGGCGGCGCGCATGTGACTCTCATTCACGACTGATATGCTGCGTTACTTCTTCGTCAGCTTTCTGCTCATTACCGTCGCCATCGTCGCGCTCGCGGGATTTCGTGGTTCCAAGAGCAGCAAGCCGCCCATCGAGATTTTTGCAGACATGGATCATCAGCCGAAGTTCCAGCCGCAACATCCGAACCGATTTTTTGCCGATGGAAGCTCCGCGCGCAAGCCGGTGGCAGGGACGATCCCGATGGGTTACACGATCCCCGGCTCGTATCTCCAAGCTGGCGCGAAAAATGCCACGATCGCCCCAAGTGGTTTCACGAATTCGCCCGACTACTACAACACCGGCCGGATCGGCGACGTGTATGGCGATGGCTTCCCTGCAAACATCACCGTCAACGAGGCGTTCCTGAAGCGCGGTCGAGAGCGCTTCGATATCAATTGCTCCATATGCCACGGGAAAGCTGGCATGGCCAATGGCATCATCGGCCAGTACGGTCTCGCGGCGATCGCGAATCTGGTCGATGACCGAGTGAAGGCGATGCCCGACGGCCAACTCTACAACACCGTGACCAATGGCAAGAACACGATGGGTGCTTACGGCCCGCAGATTGCGGTGGAGGATCGTTGGGCGATCGTGGCTTACCTGCGAGTGCTCCAGCGCAGCACGGCAGGCAAGCTGGCAGATCTTCCCCAGGCGAAGCAGGAGGCACTCCAAGCGAAAAAATGAGCGACCATTCCCACGCAGCCTCCGCCCCCAAGCCGGAGACCTTCGACATCAAGGATGCGGGCCTGCTGCCAAAGCTCTTTTTTTTGGCTGGCGTCGTCGGCCTGCTCGGTAGCCTGCTCGGATTGATCATTTCTCGGGAGCAATTCGCTTACTCGTGGCTTTTTGGTTTCAGTTACTGCTTTACGATCTGCGTCGGCGCGCTCTTCTGGACGTGCCTGCATCACGCCACGGACGCCGAGTGGTCGGTGGTGGTCCGGCGTGTGTTGGAAAACATAGCCTGCCTGATTCCTTATCTGGCTTTGGCTTTTGCGCCGCTCATCATCTTCTGGTGTATGCCGCTGCTCTGGCACTGGTGGAACATCAAGCCGGGTGAAGACTCGCTGTTTGACGCCAAGTCTGGCTTCCTGAATCACGGTTTCTTCTTCTTCCGGATGGTGGTTTACTTTGGATTGCTGAGTTGGGTCGCACTGAGTCTGCGGAAGCGCTCGGTGGCGCAGGACGCCGATGGCGAGGCCAGGCATACGCTCGTCATGCGCAAGTTCGGCATTGGCGGCATCCCGGCAGTGGCCGTCTGCCTGACTTTTGCGGCGATCGACTGGCTGATGGGACTCGACTGGAAATGGTTCTCGACCATGTGGGGCGTCTATATCTTCGCCGGCGCGGCGGGCAGCTCGATGTCACTTCTCGTGCTTATTGTTACGGCTTTGAAAAAGAAGGGGTACCTCAGCATCGTCAATCACGAGCATTACCACATCATGGGTAAGTTCCTGTTGGCTTTCACCATCTTCTGGGCCTACATCGGTTACTCGCAGTACATGCTCATCTGGTACGCGAATATCCCCGAGGAGACGATTTACTTCCGCATTCGCAATACGGATACATGGTGGTACTTTTCGCAGTTCCTCGTGATCGGACGCTTCTTCCTGCCTTTCCCGGTGCTGCTCTTCCAATTCACCAAGAAGAGCAGGTTGATCAATTTTTGTGCAATCTGGATTCTATTGATGCAGTTGCTCGATCTTTTCGTCGTCGTCCTTCCGGCGCTGCATCCGACAGGCGTGCATTTCGCTGATCTCTTCTTCGGTGGCTGCTCCGTGGCGGCCATCGCCGGGATGCTCGGCTGGCTCTTCCTGAATAGGATTGGTCGCACCTGCCTCTTCCCAAAACGCGACCCGCGCCTGCTCGGATCGCTGAAACTGACCAACTGATATGGCCGACTCCGAAGCCCGCCAGCCCAATGCCTTCCTCGTCTTCCTCGGCAGCGCCGTGGCGGTCACGATCGTGATCATCATCGTCAGTGGACTTGTAGCGCGGAAACCGAAAGTGGAGACCGTCGATGCGAAGCGTGGAGCGCAGCGCATCGCAGTGCGCGAAAAGCTGGACAAGGCGGCGCACGAACAACTCAGCACCGCTGATTGGCTGGATAAGGAGAAAGGCGTGGTGCGCCTGCCCGTCGAGGACGCGATGAAAGTCGTCGTCGCCGAACTCGCCGGGAAGAAGCCCGCGCCTTCACAGGTGAAAGTGGACGCACCTCTCCCGATGCCGCCGCCCTACGATCCGAAGTCGAAGGAACCGCCGATTTCTGCGTTACCGTCTTCGCCGCAAGGTGCGGATTTGATCCGTTTTGACCCGCCTGCGGTGCCGCCAGCGGCAGCGCCTGCCGCTCCGGTGGCACCTGCCCCGGCGGCGGCCGTCGCGCCTGTGACTGATCAGGTGGCGGCCAACGCCGCGCCGAATCGGACGCCGCTGATTCACTGGACTGAACCTTCCGCTTCGAAGAAATGACCGCCGCCGCACTCGAACCCACTGCTTCCGTTTCCGTTGGGCCGCCGCCGGCTCCCGCCTCGAATCGCACATTGGCGATCGAGCGCGCAAAGATCGACGCCTCGACGAGTGGCCCGGTGCTATTCTTTTTCGGTTCCGCTGTGCTCTGGCTCCTTGCCGCAACGGCACTTAGCTTCATCGCGTCGATTCAGATGCACAGCCCGAGATTCCTTGCGGATATCCCCTTCCTCACCTACGGTCGGGTGTGGCCTGCCTATCAACACGCCATGCTCCATGGCTGGGCAAGTCAGGCCGGGATCGGCACTGGGCTGTGGCTCCTCTCACGGCTCTGCCGCGTCGAGATGAAACTGAGCGGCATCCTGATGATCGCCGGACTCTTCTGCAATCTCGGGCTTAGCTTCGGCGTCATTCTGCTGCTTGGCGGTGCGACAAGCGGTGTCGTTGGCATGGAACTCCGCGGGGGCGCGGCGGGTATCATGTTCTCCGGCTACGCGCTCGTGGCGCTGTGGGCGGCGATGATCTATGGCCTGAGGCGCCACGGTCCGGCTTATATCTCTGTGTGGTATTTGCTCGCAGCCTTCCTGTGGTTGCCTTGGGCCTTCGGCCTCGGCTATCTCGCCCAACAGATGCCTGGCTTGCAGGGGGTGATGAAAAACGTGGTCGCAACGTGGGCGAGCCACAGCTTCATCACTATGTGGATCACGGGCGTCGGGCTCGCCGCCGCTTATTATCTCATCCCGAAGGTCATTAATCGCCCGATCTACAGTTACAATCTCGCGACGATCGGTTTTTGGTCATGGCTCGTCTTCGGCGGGCTCACTTCGATGGTGCGCCTGAGCGGCGGGCCGGTGCCGGCTTGGCTCGTCACATTGAGCATCGCGGCCCACATACTTCTCATCGTCCAAATCGTAACGGTAACTGCGAACTTAGTGCTCACAATGCAGGACCAATACCACATGGTTTATCATTCACCGACCATTCGATTCGTTTTCTTCGGCGCAATCGCATTTTCGATTGCGAGCGTGCTCAGCTTGTTTGCTTCACTGCGGTCGGTGGATGCGGTGCTGCGCTTTACAGATGCAACATCCGCACTCGATCTGATGTTCCTTTACGCCTTTTTTAGCATGGCGATGTTCGGTGCAATATATTACATCATGCCACGGCTCGTTGGCTGTGAATGGCTGTCGTCATCGATGATCAGTCTGCACTTCTGGGGTGCGGCCTACGGAGGCGGAATGGTAATTTTAGTGCTCCTCTTTGGCGGCATCTACCATGGCGCGACCCTTGGCGATCCAGAAACGCTCTTCTCGCAGGTCATCGAGTCCTACTACCCCTTTCATATTGGACGGACCATTGGTCTGATCTTTCTCTCACTTGGCCAAATCGTTTTTGCCCTGCATTTTTTGCTTATGCTCTTGCGCATCGGCCAGCCGGGTGGGCAGGCCACTCTCTTCGCGCCGATTCAAAAGGATTCCAACCCATGAACCGGTCGTTACCTCTTTTTGCTGGCGTCATCGGATCTTTCGCCCTCTCAGTTGTAGCCATTGTTCTAATGCCGAAAGGTCAGATCGGCGCACTTCAGCCGCAGACCACAGAAGACGAAGGCAAGATCGTCGACATCTTCCCAATCGAAAATCTCGGCGTTGCCGCGCAGGGACGCGAGGTGTATGCCTCAAATGGCTGTTACTACTGCCATTCGCAGCAGGTGCGCGATGCGCAGAATGGCACGGACCTTGATCGCGGTTGGGGAGAGCGGCGCACGGTGGCGCGGGATTATATCTTTGAAGAGCCGCCTTTCCTTGGCAACGCACGTTTTGGCCCCGACCTCGCGAATGTCGGGTCCGGCAAGTGGCGCAACGAACCCGAAGGCGAGGCGCGCAAACCCGAGAGGCGCGATGCCGCGTGGCATCTTTTGCATCTGTACAATCCGCGCATTGTTATTTCGCAATCGATCATGCCATCATATCGGTATCTTTTTGAGGAGCGGAAGATCAGTGGCCAGCGTGCAAACGATGCTTTGCCGATCGCCGCGCCGAAGGGTGCCGACTACGAGATCGTGCCGCGCTCCGAGGCCAAGGCTCTCGTGGGTTACTTACTGACCCTCGACCGCGGCCATCCGCTGAAAGAAGTAAGAACCGCCGTGGCCGCTGCCGCACCGGAGCCCGCCGCCAAATGAGCACGCCATCCGATATTCCCACGCCGCCTGAGAATCCCGATCATATCGATTATCGGGAAGCGGGCGACATCACCGATGTCCATTCCGCGATCCAGCGCGAGCACGTGGAGCCCACCGCGAAAGTCACTCCTATCCCTCTCTGGCTCACTGCCGTGTGCGGCGGAGCGATGGTTTGGGCTGGCATTTATTTTGGTATCTTCAATGGTGGCTTGAGCGGCAACATTTTCAACGAATACGAAAGCTCGCCTGCGCTCCTCTTCCCGCCGCCGAGCAGCGGCAAAGGTGCTGGTGCTGTGGCCGAAGCCCCGCAGTCGATGGCGCAGGTGGGCAAGGGTGTGTATTCCAACTGCGTCGCCTGCCATCAGGCGAGCGGCATGGGTGTGCCGGGACAGTTCCCGGTGCTCGTTGGTTCCGAGTGGGTGACGGGTGGCGAAAAACGTTTACTGGCGATCATGCTCAAAGGCGTGATGGGGCCGATAACCGTGCTCGGCAAGCCCGGTAGTTACTCGGGAAACATGGTTGGGTGGGAAACTTCGCTTTCGTCGAAGAAGATCGCTGCCGTGACGAGTTACATCCGCAGTGAGTGGGGGAATAACGCGCCAGAAGTGACCGAGGCTGATGTCGAACTGGCGAAGAAGGAATTTGCCGCTCAGAAGTCGCAGTGGACCGAGGCGCAACTGCTCCAGATCCCGGACGAAAATTATGGAGGTGCCGGTGCCTCCACGACTTCTGCCGCTCCAGCAAAGCCAGTTGCGCCGGCGGTGGTCGCCACGGCTCCTGCAACTCCCGCAGGCGGTGCCCCGGCTCCGGCAGTTGCTGCTGCCATCGCCCCGACTTCAACGGCTTCACCCGAACAACTCGCCCTCGGCAAGACGACTTATATGACCGTCTGCGTCGCCTGCCACCAGCCGAACGGCGCCGGGTTACCAATGGTTTTCCCGCCGATCACCAAGTCGCCCTACGTCATGGATTCTGCCGAACGACTCGCGGCAATCATCCTGAAAGGCGCTGCCGGCCCGTTCATCGTGGATGGTAAGCCGTATAACAACATCATGGTCCCGCAGGAAGCCATGCTCGATGACACTAAGATCGCTGCGGTGATGACCTTTGTGCGTTCGAACTTTGGCAATGTGGCCGGTCCTGTAACGCCGGAATTCATCGCTGCGACGCGCCAGAAATTTCTCGAGCGCAAAGCTCCATGGACTCAGGCGGAACTCGAAGCTTGGAAGGACGGCACTGCACCGGCAGCCCCGGCTCCGACTGCACCGGTTGCGCCTGCCGTTCCCGCGACCGCTCCGGCACCGGTTCCACCCGCCGCTCCGACTCCTGTGCCATTGAACTAATCCTGCCGTGAAGAATTTCGTCAATCCTGGTCCAAAGCGTCAAACTCCAAAAAACACTGCGTCCAATACTGTTTGGCGCTCGGAATTTGTACATTCGATTTCTCCTAACCCCCGTTTTATGCCGTCCAAATTGTTTTTCGTCCTTTGCGCGTCCTTTGCCTTGAATGCAGTCGCCGTTGCGGAGGAGAGCGATCAGATGAAGCTGGGCAAGACAACCTACATGACGGTCTGCGTCGCCTGTCACCAGCCGAATGGTGCTGGGCTGCCGATGGTGTTCCCGCCGATCACGAAGTCCCCTTATGTGATGGAATCCGCCGAGCGGCTCGCCGCGATCATTCTGAAGGGAAATGCCGGCCCTTTCACCATCGATGGCAAGCCATACAATAACATCATGGTCCCGCAGGAAATGATGCTCGACGACACCAAGATTGCCGCGGTGATGACCTATGTGCGGGCTAATTTCGGAAACACTGCCGGTCCGGTGACCGTCGAACTCGTCGCGGCGACGCGGAAGAAGTTTCTCGATCGCAAAACACCGTGGACTCAAGCCGAACTCGACGCTTGGAAGGACGAGGCCGCGCCTGCCACCGGAGCGGCCGCAGCTCCTGAATCCGCCGCGCCTACCCCGGTGAAATGATCCTGTATGCGTGCACACCACGAGATTCGCTGATGGTTCCGTTCTTCACTGCCGTCTATCCCCAACCCTCCGCGATCCGCGTTTGACATTTTGACTCCGTCCGCGATGCATCGCACGAACACTTATCTGCAGTAAGGGATCCTCGCTCCCGCCGGACACTATTCCGCACGCAAAACTTCCGAACCGAAACCGTATGGCCGCCACCACCACCACCCACGAGCACGACGCCCTTGGCCACGCCCACGACGACCATCACCACGATCAGCACTGGATTTGGAAGTATGTTTTCTCCACCGATCACAAGACAATCGGTATTCAATACGGCCTGACTGGGCTCGTCTTTCTTTTCTTCGGCTTCTGCCTGATGCTGGTGATGCGTTGGCAGCTTGCGAATCCCGACAGCGTCGTGCCCATCATCGGCCAGTTCATGGGTGACCTCGGTGCGTGGCTGAATCAGGAGCCGCGTTCGCTCGCCACGCTGGCGAAGACGGGCAGCTTCGACTCGTGGTTCTGGCTGCGAGCGATCGCCGACATTTTTCCAGGCGGGAAACTCTCCGCCGACGGCTATAACTCATTCGGCGCAATGCACGGCACGATCATGGTGTTTTTCGGCATTGTGCCAATCGCGTTCGCTTCGTTTGGGAACTATGTCGTGCCGCTCCAGATCGGCGCGCCGGACATGACCTTCCCGCGGATTAACATGGCGAGTTACTGGTGTTTTTTCATCAGTTGCATCTTCATGCTAGTTTCTTTTCTCGTGCCAGGTGGTGCGGCAAAATCAGGCTGGACCTCGTATCCGCCGCTCTCGGGCATCGCAGATCTTGGGCAGAATATTTACCCGAACGGATTCGAGCCGGTTCTCCATTCTTTCTTCAATGGTCAGACGCTCTGGGTGACCGGAATGGTTTTCAATATCACCGCGTCACTCCTCGGTTCGGTGAATTTTATCGCCACGATTATCCAACTCCGCGCTCCGGGCATGACATGGATGCGGCTGCCCTTTTTTGTGTGGGCGCAGTTCGTCACCGCTTTCCTCCTCCTGCTCGCCTTCCCCCCTCTCGAAGCCGCGGGAGTCATGCAACTCATGGATCGCGCCTTCGATACCAGTTTCTTCATGCCTACCGGACTCATCGTGGGCCAGCAAGTCACGCAGTGGAGCGGAGGTGGCAGCCCGATCCTGTGGCAGCACCTATTCTGGTTCCTGGCGCATCCCGAAGTTTATGTGCTGATCCTGCCCGGGATCGGCATGGTCGCGGAGATCATTGCCTGCGGCACCCGCAAGCCACTCTATGGCTACAAGGCAATGGTCGGCGCGATTTTTGTTCTAGGTTTCCTGAGCTTTGTGGTCTGGGCGCACCATATGTACATGACGGGAATGGGGGCGAAAGTGGCGGCATTCTTCCAGACGACCACGATCATCATTTCGATTCCTTCGGTGATCTTGATCACCGCGCTACTGCTCTCCTTGTGGGGTGCGTCGATCAAATTTACGACCCCGATGATGTTTGCCACCGCGTTTCTCCCGATGTTCGGGATCGGCGGGCTGACCGGTATCCCATTGGCCTTCAATGCTGTTGGTCTTTATCTGCACGACACCTATTACGTCATCGCGCACTTCCATTACGTCGTCGCACCCGGGACAATCTTCGCGATTTTTGCGGGCATCTATCATTGGTATCCGAAGGCAACGGGGAAGATGCTCAACGAGTTTCTCGGCAAACTGCATTTCTGGGGCTCCCTGATTTTCATCAATGGCGTCTTCGCACCGATGTTCCTGCAAGGCATGGCCGGCATGCATCGCCGCTGGTACGACGGTGGGACGACTTACGACAAGCTTTCCGGGCAGGTCGTATGGGGCAAGACCGGCCTCGAATGGAACGATGTCATCGCCACGTCTGCCTTCCTGCTCTGTGCGGCGCAGCTACCCTTCATCTGGAACTTCTTTTGGAGCATGAGATTCGGGAAGCGGGTGCCGAACGACAATCCTTGGGATGCAACCACCGTCGAATGGGACACGCCCACGCCTCCGGGACACGGGAACTTCGTGAAGGAGATCAAAGTGTATCGTGGCCCGTACGAGTACAGCATCCCGGGCGCGGACAAGGACTTCACTCCGCAGACCGAACTCCCGAGCGACAAAAACAAATCGCCGGCTGAACCGAAGCACTAGGGCAACGCGCGAGCCCCACCTTTTCCGCCATGCAAATTCCCCACGAAGTCCAGGCCCGGCCCGATACTGGATTATACAACGCCAAGCTCGGCATCTGGCTCTTCCTCGCCTCGGAAGTGATGCTTTTCGGCGGCCTCTTCTCCGCCTATATCTTCCTGCGCATGGGTGCGCAGCCCGGCTACTGGCCGCATGGGTTGCTCAACGTGCCAATCGGCACGATGAACACGGCGATCCTTATCGCCTCTTCCGTGACTATAGTGCTGGCCTGGGCTTCGCTAAAGATGCGCAAACTCCAGCAATACAAGCTTTGGATGGGAATCACGATCGTTTGCGGTCTGATCTTCCTCCTTGTGAAGCTCGTCTTTGAATGGCCAGAGAAGTTTCATCACTTCGGCGCTTTTATCAGGCCAGCGGCGCTCGAAAAATATGAGCCGTATCTCGGCAACCAACATTTGAAGGAAAAGGGTCTGGCCCCGCGGGTGGAAATATCCGGGCATTTGCATGAGGTCGTTATCGACGCCAGCAAGGCAAATAAAGGCATCCTCGACGCCTTCCTCCAGAAACACGAACTCACTGCTGAGGCCGACCACCACGACCAGGCACTGACGATGGTCAAGGGCAAGCAACTCACTCCGGGAGTGGCGGAAAAGTTGCCGATGGTGCCGAGCGCCACCGATTCCCGGGTGTCGGGGGTGAAGATCGTGGCCTATGAAGTGGGTCTCGATCCGGCGAATGCCGACCCGACCAATCCCGAGAACGATCGCCCGCACTTCTGGCACAAAAAGCCAACCGAGAAACTCGCGCGCATCGAAGCCGCGGACGTGGAGAGCGCGAGTTCCTTTGCCCCCAAGCACAGCCCGTATTTCGCAGTCTATTTCACGATCACTGGCCTGCATGGCCTGCACGTCCTCGCCGGCGTGGCGGTGATGATTTACTTTTGGCTCCCGATCAAGGGCGGCACGCTGCTCTACAAGAAAAACCCAGAGCACCTCGCCAACCGCGTCGAGACCGTGGGACTCTTCTGGCACTTCGTCGATCTCGTCTGGATTTTCGTCTTCCCGATCTTCTACCTCCTCTAATTCTCATGTCGGACTCGCACGCACCCAGCACAGAAATCAGCCATGGTCCCGCCGGGCACGGTGACGATGGCGACCACGGGCACGCAGCCCACGATATGCATCTCGGGCTATACCTCGGTATTGGCGCGACGTTGCTGGTTTTCACGCTCATCACGGTCGGGCTCGCCTACGTCGATTTCGACAAAATGTTCGGCGGACACGGCTGGAACATCATCATCGCGATGATCGTCGCGACCTTCAAAGTGTGCCTGGTTGGCGCAATCTTCATGCACTTGAAGGGTGAGAAGAAAACCATCTGGCGGTTTCTTTACTTCACGATGTTTTTCGTCGCGGGATTGTTTCTGCTCACGCTGCTCCACTACTCCGACCCAATCTTTGGCACAGGTTACAACACCCACTGATCGATTCTGCAAAGCTTACGCACCATGTCCCTCAAAGTCTTCCACATCCTCTTCATCATCCTCGCGATCCTGCTCGCCACGGGATGCGCAGCACTGGCGGCTGTAAATCAGGCTCCGGCGGCTTTCGGGATTATCTCCGGCATCGTTGCCGTCGCGCTCGTCATCTACGGCATCTGTTTCCTCAAGAAGAGCCGTAATATCATCGTATGAAGTTGCGCTTCTTTCCTGTGCTTCTCACGCTGCTGGCAATTTATTGGCCAGACACAGTCCGTGCCTGCACGGTCTGTATGGGAGCCGACGATAGTAAAATCGGTCCCGCCATCAACTCCGCCATCTTCCTCCTCCTTGGTTGCATTGGCGGCGTCCTCGGACTGCTCGTTGCTTTCGCGATCAACCTGATGAAGCGCGCCAACGCCCCACTCTCCCCAGAGGCTGAATTGCAACAAACCTGATTTCGTTTCGCCATGCTCAATAAACTCATCGGCATCGTGCCGAACGCCTCCGAACACGGGACCTCGATCGATCACATGCTCGAGTTCTGTCATTGGTTCATGCTGGTGCTCTTCGTCGGATGGACCGCGTTTTTTCTCTATACCATCGTCCGCTTCCATAAGTCTCGGAATCCGAAGGCGAATTATCACGGCGTGCAGAGCAAGGCTTCGGCGCATTTGGAATTCTCCGTGGTGCTCATTGAGGCGGTGTTGCTCCTTGGTTTTGCCCTGCCGCTCTGGGGCAAGCGCGTGAGTCCCGACAAATGGCCGGACAAAGATCAGGCGCTGAAGGTTCACGCCGTCGGTGAGCAATTCGCGTGGAATTTCCACTACCCCGGTGCGGATGGGAAATTCGGTGAGAAACGTTCGGACTTGGTGACGAGTAGCAATCCCGTGGGGCTCAATCCGAAAGACCGCGACGGTATGGACGACATCGTTTCGAAGAATGAACTCCATCTCGTGAACCACAGACCGACGATCATCGAACTCTCAGCGAAGGATGTAATCCACAGCTTTTCACTCCAGAACATGCGGATGTGTCAGGACGCCATACCGGGAACAAAGATTCCGATGTGGTTCCGTCCGGTCAAGGAAGGGGAATATGAAATCGTCTGCGCGCAGCTCTGCGGGGCGGGCCATTATGCGATGAAATCGACGATGATGGTCGAAAGTCAGGCGAAGTATGACGAGTGGTACGCCGAGCAGTATAAACTGCAGCATCCCGACGCTCCTGCGCTTGCACCAGTGGTCGCGGCGAATTGAAGGCAACCGAGGCTGCTCCCGTGCATTGCGCGCGAGCGGCCGCCCTGCGCGTGAATGATCCTGACTCGCTGAACGCAGAGAATCCCTGGCTGGCGCGCTTCGCGAAGCTCGTAGTGATGCTGACCTTTGTGCTCATTTTCATCGGCGGGCATACCACCACTGCGGGAGCCGGGATGGCTTTCCCCGATTGGCCAATGAGTCACGGGTCGTTTAATCCCGACGGATGGTGGGAGGATGGGATGCAGCGCTTAGAGCATGGGCATCGCTATGTGGCGGAGGCGGTGGGGTTGGCGATTGGTGTGCTGTGCGCGTGGGTTTGGCGATGTGGGCGGGCGGTGCCGCTGGCGTTTCTGGGGGCGGCGTTGGTTGCGGTCGGTGCAGCGCTCGCCGGCTTCGAGAAGACGGTGGTGGTCCACGCGGGGCTTTGGTCGTCGGTCATTTTCTTTCTTGGGCTGCTCTGGTGGTTTTCGCGCCGTGATCTTCAGCCCCGACCGGCGGTGGTGCGATGGCTGGCGATTGCCGCCTTCCTTGGCGTCTGCGTGCAGGCGGTGCTGGGCGGAATGCGTGTGATCCACGATCCGGCAGGAACCCTGGCGGGAGCGGCAGCGACGGCGAATACCCTGCGCGTGATCCACGGATGCTTTGCGCAGTTTGAGTTGTGTGTGCTGGTCGCCATCGCGGCGTTGCTCTCGCCGGTGTGGCCACAGTTGCGTGGTTCGGTACAGTGGCGCGGGGTGGCGCGGTTGGGCTGGATCACCGCGGCGTTTCTTTTCCTGCAACTTGCAGTCGGTGCGACCATGCGCCACCTCGGCGCGGGGCTGGCCATTCCCACCTATCCGCAGATGCCCGACGGCGGCTGGCTCCCGAGCGTGCCGAGTGCACTGGTGCATCTGAATTTCACCCATACCCGGCTCGGTGCGATCGTCGTGACGCTACTCGTCATCGGGTTGGTATGGCGCGCATTTGCCCGGGCGGGAGGCGAGGCGCGGATCGTCCGCCCGGCGGCGCTGCTCCTTGCACTTGTGGCGATCCAATTTACCCTCGGCCTCCTCGTGATATGGAAAATGCGTCCGCCAATTCTTACCACCCTGCACGTCGTGAACGGAGCAGCCCTGCTCGCGACGGTGGTGCTGCTCGCGGTGCGCGCGAACCGGAGCGCGGCCCCACGCGCCGCGGCCCGCACGATCAGCAGCCCGCGGCTCGTGGAGGCGCACGCGTGAACCGGCCTGCGCACGAAGCCGCCGTCGCCTTGGAGATTCCTCGCGAGGAAAATGAGCAGGGGATCGTGAGCGACCTCCTTGCGCTCACCAAGGCGCGGCTCAGCCTGCTCGTGGTCATCACGACGTTTGTGGGATTTTGCATGGCTTCGGGTCCGCGAGTTGACTGGCTGGTGCTCGTCCACGCCGTCCTCGGCACCACTCTCGCTGCGGCCGCTGCGGCCGTGCTCAACCAATACGTCGAGTCGCACGTGGACCGTTTGATGGAACGCACGCGGCACCGGCCTTTGCCCGCAGGGCGAATGCGGCCGGCGGCGGCTCTCGCACTCGGCGTTGCGCTTGGGGTCGGTGGTGTCGCCTGGCTTTGGCTCACGACGAATGCGACGAGCGCGTTGCTCGCGGCCGCGACGATCGTCATTTACATCGCTCTTTACACGCCGCTGAAGCGCCGCACTTCGCTCTGCACCATCGTTGGAGCCGTGGCTGGTGCGATTCCGCCGGTGATTGGATGGACGGCCGTGAATCCATCACTCGATCGTGGAGCATGGATTCTCTTCGGCATCCTTTTCACCTGGCAGATGCCGCACTTCCTCGCGATCGCGTGGATGTACCGGGACGAGTATGCGCAGGCTGGTTTCGTGATGCTGCGTCGCGACGATCTCAGTGGTTGCGCCACCGCGATGCAGAGCCTGCTCTACACGATCGCCCTCACGGTCATCACGGTGATCCCTTTCAGCATGGGAACGAACGGATCCATCTACCTGACGGGAGCACTTTTGCTCGATGGGCTGCTGCTTGCATGCGCCGTGCAGTTTCTGCTGCAGCGCAACCGGACGGCTGCCCGCCGCCTCTTTTTTGCCTCGATCCTTTTTCTCCCGCTGATCCTCGGCCTCATGGTCTTTACGCGGTTGTGATGTGGCGGCCTGAAAGTGCCGCGGCGTTGCCGGCGGTGCGGTCGTTTTTCGGCTCGGTGTCGTGTCTCGCGCTACTCTTACTCTCGGGTTGTGAGCGGACAGCGGAGCCGCTCCCGAAGATCAAAGAAGTGCCCGCCTTCCAGCTTACGGAGCGCACGGGCGCAGTCTTCGGCCGCGAACAGCTCCGCGATCAATACTGGGTCACGAATTTCTTCTACACGACCTGCCCTGGACCTTGCGCGGCACTGAGTGCGCGGATGGGCGATGTGCAACAAGCCGTCGCCGATATGGATGACGTCCGGCTCCTTTCAATCTCGAGCGACCCGGAGAAGGACACGCCCGAAGTGCTCCGTGGCTACGCTGAAACCTTTAGAGCCGGACCGCGCTGGTTCTTCCTCACGGGAAAAAAGGACGCCATCTACGAACTGGCGAACAAGGGATTCCTCCTCAGCCTCACTGAAGATCCGTCGAACAAAACCGAGCCGATCACCCACGCCACGCGGCTCGTTCTCATCGACAAGGCGGGTGTGATCCGCGGCTACTACGATGGCATGACCGCGGAAGGCGTCGCGCGGTTGATCACCGACTTGAAGCGTCTGCGCAAGGATGAGCGCTGATGTCCGGGGTCGAATGTCGCGTTAAAGAAGCGAGTCACTGAAAAGCCACACCCGATGACCGTCAACGACCTGCCTGCGCTCAACGCCAGCCTCAACGCCCTGAGCACCGTCTTCATTGTTGCGGGGCTGATCGCGATCAAGTCCGATCGCAAGATCGCACACATCAGCGCGATGGTTTCAGCCCTCGTGACGTCCACCGCATTTCTCGCGAGCTATCTCACGTATCATTGGATGAAGGCGGGCGTCGTCACCAAGTTCACCGAGCCGGGGTGGCCAAAGGTGACCTACTTCATCATACTCTTTACGCACATCCCGCTCGCGGCGCTGACTCTGCCGCTCGTATTCCTAACCGTGATCCCTGCGCTCCGGGCGCGCTACGATCGGCACCGGCGCTGGGCGAAAATCACGTTTCCGGTGTGGCTGTACGTTTCCGTCACCGGCGTGCTCGTTTACTTCATGCTCTACGTCTGGTTCCCGCCGAAGTAGCCGTCTTTGGCTCGGGGGCGGGTGAGGCACTTTGCCGGCTCACCACGATCCGCGGGTCCTACTCGATGATGTAGGAGTAGCGCTTCGCACCCGTTTTCCGGAAGGCTCCGGTGACCAGCGCGCCGTTGTCCATTCGCTCGTCGATGTCCTGCATACGGACATCGTCGTCCGCAGGAAGAACCACGGAAACGGCGGCATTCAGGCCATTCGCCTGATAGTCCCAGTCCCAGTTCCCGTTCAGGCTGTTGGCCTGATTCCAGCGCAACTTGTTCAGGTAGATCGCCAAACCGGTCGGCATCACCCCGGTCGCGGCTTCGGTGGGATAGCGCGTGTTCTCCGCAGCGTACATTTCGACCGCCGCGACGCAGATCCGTAAGTCGTTCAAATATTGCGAGTTCTGCGCGGATTGCCGAGCCCGGAAAATGAATGGGACAGCAATGAGCGCGAGATCGGCAATAATGACGACCGCGATTAAAAGTTCGATGACACTATAGCCGTCCTTGCGGGACATGAGTGAAGGTCAAACAAGCAGTGCCTATTCCATGGCGTGTGAAAATCCCGCTCCAGCGCAAATGAGCAGTAGTCACTGTGTTGTAGGGCGGCTCTGTGGATCGCCTGCTAAGCTCGCGCTCTGAGGCGGATTACCCTCACCGAATCGCCATGTCGCACCATCTTCCAAGACTCGATGACCACTTCCTGACCCGCCGTGATTTCCTGCAGCGCTGCGGAATGGGGATGGGGGCGCTCGCCTTTGGAAGCGTGCTCCAGCGCGCAGCGGCCACGGAAGCAGCGGCCCCGGCGCCGAGCTTGAACCCGCTCGCGGTTCGCGCGCCGCATTTCCCGGCGAAGGCCAAGCACGTCATTCACATCTTCGCCAACGGCGGTCCGTCGCACGTGGACACTTTCGATCCCAAGCCCGCACTCCAGAAGTGGCACGGCAAGGAAATCCCGAGCCGGCTGCCAACTGAACGCAAGACCGGTGCGGCTTTCCAGTCGCCCTTCGCTTTCAAGCGTTATGGGAAGAGCGGGATCGAAGTGAGCGACCTCTTCGCGAAAACCGCGGAGTCGATCGACGACATCTGTGTGATCCGCTCGATGCACGCCGATGTGCCGAATCACGAGCCGTCGCTGATGCTGATGAACTGCGGCGAAGCACGGCAGGTGCGGCCGAGCATGGGCTCGTGGCTCACGTATGGGCTGGGCAGCGAGAATCAAAACATGCCCGGTTTCATTGCGATGTGCCCGGGCGGTTATCCGATTCAGGAGTCGCAGAACTGGCAGTGCGGATTCCTGCCTGGCGTTTTCCAGGGCACCTACATCGACACGAAACACACCGAGGTGGAGAAGCTGATCGAAAACATCCGGAGCAACTATGTGACGCTCAAGGAACAACGCGCGCAGCTCGACCTGCTGCAGCAGCTCAATGCCGAACATCAACGCCGTCGCCAGCAGGACGCACAGCTCGAGGCGCGTGTGCAATCCTTCGAACTCGCCTACCGCATGCAGATGGACGCCGCGGATGCCTTCGACGTCGAGCGCGAGCCGCAGTCGATCCGCGACATGTATGGTCCCGGCACCCAGGCGCGTCAGCTCCTGATCGCCCGGCGGCTGGTCGAGCGCGGCGTGCGTTTCGTGCAGGTCTGGCACGGCGAAGGCCAGCCGTGGGACAACCACGATGACATCGAGACGCGGCATCGGCAGCTTGCGGGCGAGTGCGATCAGGGCATTGGGGCGCTTTTGAAGGATCTCAAGCAACGCGGACTCCTCGACGAGACGCTGGTCATCTGTGGTGGCGAATTTGGCCGCACGCCGACGGTCGAGCTGCCAACCCCCGGCTCAAACGCCGGCAAGATCAACGGGCGGGATCACAATCACTACGGCTTCACCACGTGGCTTGCAGGCGGCGGGGTGAAGGGTGGCACCGTGTATGGCGCGACGGATGAGTTTGGATTCAAGTCCGTGGAGAATCCGGTCCACGTCCACGATCTCCATGCGACGATCATGCGTCTCATGGGCTTCGATCACGAGAAGCTCACCTATCGCTACGCCGGCCGCGACTTCCGCCTCACCGACGTACACGGAAACGTCGTGAAGGAAATCATCGCCTGATTTCTGTCGCTGGCATTCTGGCCTCAGCGACGCGAGATCAAGGCGCGATCGCGATCGCGAAGACGTTCGCGCTATCCTTGAGGTAGATCCGGCCGTCCACGTAGGCCGGGCTCGCCCAAGTCTTGCCGCACACTTCGGTGCGACCGAGCTCCTCGTATTTCGCGGGATTTGCCTTCACGAGGATCAGTTCTCCGTTCGACTTGTGGACGAGCAGCTTGTCATTCACGGCGGTGATGCTCGCATAATCTTCGAGGCCGGGCTGCGACCAGAGTTCCTTGCCGGTTTCAAAATCGAGGCATGTGAGCGGTGAAGATTTTCCCACCGTGCTGCCGACGGTGTAGAGCGCCGTCCCGACCAGTGTGGGCGTGCTGATATTCGTTTTGCAGCCGGTGTTCTCCCACATCTTTTCGGCCTTGAACTCCGCGCCGCTCTTTACGATCCGGAACCGGATCGTGCCGACACTACTCGATGCGATGATCACCGAATCCGCGGCGATCAGTGGCGTGCAGGCGTGGCGCTTCGCTCCGGTCTTGACCGGTTCGCGCCAAAGGATTTTGCCACTCGCGGCATCGACACCCATCAGCGCATCGGCCGTGAGATGCACCACCTGCTTCACCCCCGCCAGCGTGCCGACCATCACCGACGAGTAGGCCGTGTTGTCGTCGCCCGCGCGCCAGAGTTCCTTGCCGGTTTTCTTGTCGAAGGCGACGAGCGTTCCGCCATTCGTGCTGCCTACTGGGACGAAGATGCGGTCGCCATCGATGGCCGCGCTGCCGTTGTGGCCGTGCCGGCGTGAGGCTGTCTCCTTGGCCGCCGGGTCGTTGCTCCGGTTGCCGAGGAAAGTGACGCCGTAGTCCTTTGCAAAGCTCTTCTCCCAGATCGGCTTGCCGTTTGCGAGCGAGAGGCAGCGAAATTCCCCGCCGCTCGATTGCGCATACACGCGGTCGCCGTCGATGATCGCGGTGCAACGCGGTCCCGAGCCGTAGTTCGAGAATTCCACGAGCGGGCCGACTGGGGTGCTCCAGATGTTCTTGCCGTTCGTGACGTCCACACAGTGCGCCGTCTCCTGCCCATTCTGCCCGTCGAGATACACGAGCTTTCCGCCTGAGATCACGGGCGACGCGTGGCCGTCGGTGGCGGGCAGTTTCCACAGCACCTTCAGATCCGTCGGCAGCGCCGCGAGATCGTGCTTCGCATCGATCGTTACGCCGTCTCGGCTCGGCCCGCGCCACTGTGGCCAGTCGGTGGCGGATTGAGCGGAAACGGTGAGGGCGACTAGCGCGAATAGTGGGAGGGAGAGTTTCATGGCGAGGAGCGGAATCTTGTAGGTGGCCGGAGGGAAGCGGACAAGCGGCGAAGCGGAAGAGCACCGCCCCCGCGATCCACAGGAATCGTGAACGCGTCCCCGCCTACGATTCCCCACGCTGCCAGATTACCCACCGCATGAAGTCTTCCTTAGCCCCTCACCTCCTGCTGCTGGTCGCCCTGACGTTCGTTGCCGCTCGTGACAGCGATGCGCGAACGCTCGAGATCACCTATCCGCCGTCTTCCCAGCCGGGTGAGCTTGCGCTCGGCGTCACTTTCCGCCTGTGGATTCCCGATGGCGTGCGGAAGCTGCGCGGGGTGATCGTTCACCAGCACGGTTGTGGCGAAGGTGCGAACAAAGGCGCCGTCACCGCGGCGCAGGATCTCCACTGGCAGGCGCTCGCGCGGAATTGGGACTGCGCGCTCCTCGGCCCGCAGTATCTCCAGGCGGAGAAGGACAATTGCCGCCTGTGGTGCGATCCGCGCAATGGCTCCGACGCGACCTTTCGACGGGCGCTCGGAGACTTCGCGACGCAGTCCGGGCATCCGGAACTCGTCGAAGCGCCGTGGTGTCTGTGGGGACACTCGGGCGGCGGTTTCTGGTCCAGCCTCATGCTGACCCTGCACCCAGAGCGCATCGCCGCGATCTGGCTGCGGTCGGGCTCTGCGTTCGGGGCGTGGACGAAGGGTGAAATTCCCGCGCCCCAACTCGTGCCCGCCGTGTTCACGGTGCCGATGATGTTCAATGGCGGCGTGAAAGAGGAAGCGGACCAGCGCCACGGTCCACCGCGCGTCGCCAATCGCGCGATGTTCAAGCTGTGGCGCGAACACGGAGCTCCGGCGGCGTTCGCCGCCGATCCGCGCACGGGGCATGAGTGCGGAGACTCACGCTATCTCGCGATCCCATTCCTCGATGCCTGCCTCGCGCTGCGCCTGCCGGAGCCCGGCGCGATGACGCAGCAACTCCGTCCGATCGACATGAAGCAGGCGTGGTTCGCGCCGATGGATGGCGAGGTAGCTCAGCCCGCCGCGTCCTTCACCGGCGATCTCATCGCCGCAGGCTGGCTCCCCAACCAGCAGCTAGCCAAGCTCCGTGCGGAGTATGTGAAGAGTGGTGCGACGGGCGATACCTCGCCGCCACCAGCGCCCACGAAGGTGCACGTGAAAGCTGCCGCCAGCGGGATCGAAATCACGTGGGACGCCGAGGCAGATTTCGAGAGCGGGTTACAGGCGTTCATCGTCCAGCGCGACGGCCAGGAGCTCGCTCGATTGCCGGAGAAGCCCGTGAGCAAATTCGGCCGCGCGCTCTTCCAAGGCCTGAGCTACGGCGACACGCCCGCTCTGCCGCTACCGGAAATGCGCTTTCTCGACACGGCCGCAAAGGGCGGCGACGGCCGCGAGTATCGGGTGATCGCGGTGAATAGCGTGGGCCTCAAATCCTCTGCCGCTTCAGCGCCCTGATCCGCTCCGGGAAGAGTTGGCCTTTCGGCAAAGGCTGCACGAAGCTCCGCGTCCGCATTTTTCCGTGTCGCACGCCGCTCCCTACTCCACGTCCATGGCGCTCAAAGCCCTCATCCACAAGGCCACCCTCCAGATCGCCGACATGGATCGCAACATCTACGGCGATTACTCCATGACCATCGCGCGCCATCCCTCCGAGACCGATGAGCGGATGCTTATTCGCCTGCTCGCCTTCGCACTGAACGTGCCGGCCAACGACGACCGCGGCGCACTGGAGTTTGCCAAAGACATGTGGGATCCCGACGAGCCCGGCCTGTGGCAGAAAGACCTCACGGGGCGTATCGAGCACTGGATCGAGATCGGCCAACCCGACGAGAAACGCATGCTCAAGGCTGCGTCGAACTCAGTCCGCGCGAGCGTTTACAGCTTCAGCTCCAGCACCCCGACCTGGTGGAGCGGAGTCGCCACAAAGATCACCCGGGCGCGCAACCTTTCCGTTTGGCAGGTCCCGGCCGATCAGAGCCAGGCGCTTGCCGCGCTCGCGGAGCGCTCGATGATCCTGCAAGTCACCGTGCAGGATGGTCTCACGTGGATTGGCGATGGCGACCGCTCGATCGAAGTGAACCCCGTGAGGCTCTACGGAACCGCGCCAGAATAATTCAAACCCACGCGTCCATGAGCGACCTGACCAGCCCACGAGTCATCAAAATCAAGGGACTGCTCTTCCTCGTGATGGGGCTGCTCGCGTCAGCTCTAATCCTCATCGAGGCGCCGTCGGTGAAGAATCTACTGCTCCTCGTGACCGTAATCTGGAGCTTCTGCCGCTTCTACTACTTCGCCTTCTACGTCATCGAACGCTACGTGGACCCGAGTTATCGGTTTTCGGGGCTCGGGTCGTTCGTCAAATATCTCCTGCGGCGTTCGAGGTCCTGAACCCTGCTCCAATGCCAGCGGACCGGCGGTTTGAGCATCATCAGGAGAAGGCTCCCCGGCACCACTGTCTCTTTGCAAAAGTGGTTGCCTCACTAGGACTCGAACCTAGACAAGCAGATTCAGAGTCTGCTGTGCTACCATTACACCATGAGGCAAAAAGGGAGGGGCGAAGGTATGGGCCGGCGTGGGCTTGTAAATCCCTTTTTCCGGTCGCCGATCAGGGAGCGATCGGCGCGTCGGGCCAGATGGGGACGTAGTTGAACCACTGCGTGGGGTGCTTCCGGACGTAGTGCTCGAAGACGCTGGCGATGCGTTGCGTATTCTCGCCGAGGACGGCGCGGGCGCTGGAGCCAGTGGCCATCGGGATGATGGGCGCGGCCGCGGAGATGTAGCGGCGGCGCTCGTTGAAAAGGACGAAGGCGGGCAGGACGGTGGCGCCGGCGTGGTGGGCGAGCAGGGCGGGGGCGTTGGAGAATTCGGCGCGGGCGCCGAAGAAATCGACGGGCATGCCGCTGCCGGAGTAGGGACGATCGACGAGCATGGCGACGCACTCATTGCGGCGCAGGGCGGCGAGCATCTCGAGGAAGGCGAATTCGCGTCCGGGGCCGACGGCGATGGTCTTGATACCGAGCTGGCGGCGCAGGGCGTCGCGCCAGCGGGTCAGTTCGCTGCTCGGCTCATCGAGCGTGACGACGGTCATCGGAAAACCGCGGCGCGCGAGGACGGTGCCGCCCATTTCCCAGTGCCCGAGATGCGCGGTGACCAGGACGGTGCCGCGGCCGTGCGCGCGGGCGGCCTGGAGATGTCCGAAGCCCTGCCAGTCATCGACCAACTCCGCGGCTCGCGCATCGCCGCCCGCGCCGCAGCAGCGGAAATAGTCCGCAAGCATCCGGCCGAAGTTGGCGACATTTTCGGCGCACTTCGCGTCGAGGGCAGGGCCGGTGAGGCCGGTCACGCGCCGGAGATTTTCGCGCAACGCCGTTTGCGCGGCGCCGCGGCGGCGGTAGCTCGCGAGAGCGATCGAGGCGCCGATCCAGTGCGAGGTGGAGCGCGGGAGGAATTGCGCGAGGGCGTAGCCAGCCTTGAAGAAACCAGCACTATAAAGCATCAGCGGGGTGGCCGATGGTTCAAGCGACAGGCTCCATGGAACGCACCGGCGCGGGCCGGATGTCGAGCCGTGGAACGAGTGCGAAGTATTTCTGGAGGAAGAGAACGAGGTAGAAGACCTGCAGGCGCCACCAGATCGAGAATCCGCCCGCGATGTTCCCCGCGAGGATGGAATTGACCGCGCCGGGCAATTGGAGCGGCGGATTTTCCGCCGAGATCACTTCGGCAAACTCGTGCGTGTACCATGAGCGGACGAACTTCAGATAGAGGCTCATGACGCGGTTCAGCCGCTGCTCATAGGTGGTAAAAGCACGCGAGCGAGTGGTGGGTTTCCGGAGCGCCGAGTCCATGGCATCCGCGGCACT
Organism: Chthoniobacteraceae bacterium; assembly: GCA_031425095.1. GTDB lineage: Bacteria > Verrucomicrobiota > Verrucomicrobiia > Chthoniobacterales > Chthoniobacteraceae > JANNXQ01. Next base: position 1,208 of record JANPIS010000238.1, on the reverse strand, counting down.
TTCCCCCGAGGCCAGCGCGAGGAAGACGCCGGTGCTGAAGACGGGATCGATGAACCCCGCGGCGTCGCCGGCCAGCAGCCAGCGGTCGCCGGCGAGCCGCGTATTGCGATAGGAGTAGTCGCCGGTGGCGTGGACTTCCGAGACCCGATCCGCGGTGTGCATGCGCGCGAGGAGCACGGGCTGCGCAGCAATGGAGTCGGAGAGGAACTGCTCCGGTGTCTGGCGTGCACGCTTGAAAGTTTCGGTGTCCGTCACGACGCCGATGCTCGTGCGCGTCTCGGTGATCGGGATGATCCAGAACCAGCGATCCGCGTCGCGCAGCATGCGCGTGAGCGTGCCGACCTCGCCGGGCTCGCGATCCACAGCGTCGAAGTGCGCGAAGACAGAGAATTTGTTCAGGTTGTCGTAGCGCCGCTTGAGGTCGAACTGCGAGCCGAGCACGGTCTGGCGTCCGCTGGCGTCGATCACATACTGGCTGCGGACCTCACTGCGTCCGCCGTCCGCCCCGCGGAGCGCGAGCGTTGCGCCGGTCTCGTCGAAGGTGACTTTTTCCACCGCCGTCTCCTCGCGGACCTCTGCGCCCGAGGCGGCGGAGTGATCGAGCAGCAGCTTGTCGAAAGTGGCGCGCTCGACCTGATACGACCGGTCATGCGCGAGCTGGAAACCTTCGCGGAAAAAGAAGCGGACTTGCCGGGTGCCGCAAGCGGTGGCGAGTTCCGCGCCGTGCTTGTGCAGGAAGGTCCGATCGAGGGTCTCGCGGATGCCAAGTCGCTCGAAGACGGGCATCGAATACGGGAGGAGCGATTCGCCGATGTGGAAGCGCGGGAATTTCTCTCGCTCGACGACCAGCACGCGGCGTCCGGCCCGTGCGAGCAGCGTGGCGGCGGTGCTGCCCGCCGGTCCGCCACCGATGATGATGGCGTCGTATGTGGATTCCGGCGAAGACATGAGCGGCGGGAAGATAGGGGACTGCGGAGAAATGCCAAACGCGTTGCGGCAAGAAAAGCACCAAGGGCGATTTTCGCCCCGTCAGGCGACGATTCGGATTTGGCGCTTGGATTCTGTGGGTTCGAATTTATCTCCCAGCGATGCCGCACCACCCCTGGCTCCGTTCCTGTCTCCTCGGAGGCAATCTCGCGGCGGCGGCTGGCGTCCTCGCGACGCGCTTCGAGGCGCCGTGGATGATCGGTGGCGCGACGCTCGTGCAT
>JANPIS010000237.1:0-4830 GCA_031425095.1 Chthoniobacteraceae bacterium | reverse complement strand
CGCGAGTCCGAAGCGGATGCATCCGGACCTCGACAACACGCTCATCACGCTCGAGGCCTTGCGCGCTTACAAGGAAGCCCGACCCACGACTGAGCTCGCGGCGGGCAAGGACCTGAACTGGCAGGCGGCGATCGATTTCGTCGCGCGCTGCCAGAACCTGACCAGCAATGGACAAGCATGGGCTAGCGATGACGCCACGAACAAGGGCGGATTCGTGTATTACCCAGGCTTCAGCAATGCCGGGGAGCAGGACCTGCCGGACGGGAAGAAGGCGCTGCGCAGCTACGGCACGATGACCTATGCGGGGCTGCTGAGTTTCATCTACGCGGATGTGAAAAAGGACGATCCGCGCGTGGTCGCTGCCCTCGATTGGCTGCAGAAGAACTACACGCTCGCCGAGAATCCCGGCCTCGAGCAGCAGGGCTACTATTACTACCTGCACCTCCTCACGAAAGGCCTGGCGGCGAGTGGCCACAGCACGTTCAGGACGGCTGATGGGAAGGATGTGGATTGGGCGCGGGAAGTGGCGCTGAAGCTGATCAATCTTCAGGCGGGCAACGGTTCGTGGGTGAACGATGTCGCGCGTTGGATGGAAAAAGACCCGGTGCTCGTCACGAGCTACGCCGTGCTCGCGCTCGAAATCCTGCACCGCCGAATGTGACACCGATCGGCCGCTGGTGAATCACTGCGGCGGCGGTTCGCCGTCGTCTTTTTTCCGCGGCCCGATCCACACCATCAGGATTGCGACGACCGCCGCAACGCCCCCGGCGAGCAGGAGATTCGCGGCGGAACCCGGATTCGGCACAAACAGATCCGCCACGAGCATTCCGGAGATTGCCGCGACGAGGAAGGTGATGAATTTGTAACGCGAGGAGCGGAGGGAATTCACGGTGGAGACAGCATTGGCCGGGTGGCGGAAGACATCCAGCTGCGAACTTGCAGCGTTACCGACATTCGTGAAATATCGCGACGGATGAGCCGCTCGCCGCTGACTGGACTTTCAACGACACACCTGCGCATCGCGCAGTCCGTCGCTCGCTTTGAGCGTCAGCAGGAGCCGGCTTTCGTGCCCGATCTCGTGCGGGAACTCAATCTGGCGGGCGAAAGCAGCCTCGCGCCAACGTTGCGACTTATGGAGCGCAATGGCTACGTCACGATGCAGGGCGGGGGAGCGCAGGGGCGATCCCGGCTGGTGCGCCTGACGGCGAAAGGAAGACTGGCGCTTTCCCTTGGCGGGCTGCCGCTGCTCGGATCCATCCCGGCCGGACCGCTCTCCGAAGCGCTCGCCGAGCCGGAGACGGTGGTCGATGAGCGCGAATTGCTTCCCTTTCGCGATGGTGACTTCCTCCTCCGCGTCCGCGGCGATTCCATGACCGGCGACGGTATTCTCAACGGCGACAAAGTCCTCCTCCGTCCCGAGGTCGATGTGCGGGACGGCGAAATCGCCGCGGTGCTGGTCGGCGATGCCCACGAAGCCACGCTCAAGCGAGTTTTCCGCCACGGTGAGCGCGTGGTACTGCGGGCGAGCAACCCCGCATATCCCGATGTCATGGTGCAGGCTTCGCAGGTGAAGATCGCCGGAGTTTTTCGCGGCCTCATCCGCGACGGCAGGCCATAGGGCTGAAGTTTTTTCGACGGCGCGAGGGACTAAGGAATCGCCTCGCCGGAGCATCGACTGTCCGGCTGAAGACGGTCGGACGTGGGGGTTGCATCCGATTCGACGGTCGCTACTATTCCGGGCTTTATTGCATGAAATTTACTGCTCTGCTCCTGGTCGCGACGTTCTTGTCGGTCCTCCTCGTCGCGGCTGAACGCGCAGCCGCTCTGCCGGTGCAGCCGGTGCTCCTCGCCCAAGCGACGGCGCCCGCGCCCGTGGTGGAAAGTGTTCCGCCCGCTGCACCCGCTCAAGCGTCCGCCGCTGCCGCACCGGCGGCGAAAGTGAATGCGACCACGCTGTGGAAGCTCATCAAGGATGGCGGCTGGGCGATGATCCCCCTCGGCTTCCTGTCCGTCGTGACCGTGATGCTCGTGCTGATCTATCTCTTCAGCCTCCGCCGCTCCTCGATTCTCTCCGCGCACTACATGAACACCGCGGACGTGCTTTTGAAGAAGCGCGACTATCTCGGGTTGCTCGCGATCTCCAGCCGGCACAGCGAAGTGATCGCGCGGGTCGTCCAGCGCACGCTCGATTTCGCGACCAAGAATCCGACGGCCTCGTATGAAGTCGTGCGCGAAATCGCGGAGACGGAAGGGGGCAGCCAGGCCGCTTCGCTGCAGCATCGCGTGGTGTATCTCGCGGATATCGGCATGCTCTCACCGATGATCGGGTTGCTCGGCACGGTGTTCGGTCTCATTCGCTCCTTCGGGATGCTCGGTTCCGGCTCGGCGACGCAATCACGGGATGTGCTCCTCGCAAGCGGCGTTTCGGAGGCCCTCGTGGCCACGGCCACAGGTCTCGTGCTCGGGATCGTCGCGATGACGTTCTACGCGCTTTTCCGGAATCGCGTGCAGAGCCTCATCTCCGATCTCGAAATCGGCACGGCTCACGTGATGGGTTTGATCGCACTGAACTACAACAAGAAGCGCGAGCAATCGCGGGTCGCGGTGGACGATGAGTTTTAGGCACTCGCCGCTTCCCGCATGAAATTTCGCAAACGTTCGGCTCCGGCCACCTTCGGGTTTCAGATCGCCCCGATGGTCGATATCCTGCTGGTGTTGCTGTGTTTCTTCATCGTGACCTGGAGCTTTGCCCGCAAGGAGCTCGAGCTCGACGTGAAGGTGCCCAATGCGCAGAACGCCAAAGAGTCGAATCCAGTCGTCAACCAAACCGTGCTCAACGTGAAGAAGGACGGCGTCGTGGTGTGGAATCGAAAGCAGGTCGCGCCGGGTGAACTGACCACTCGACTGCGCGAGCTTTCCGGCCTCTTTCCAGACTACGCGATCATCGTGCGTGCGGATGAAGGGGCGCCCTTTCTCCATGTCGCCCGCGTCCTCGACATCTGCCGGGACGCCAATATCTGGAACGTCGCCTTTGCCACGGCGAAACTCGAATGAAGCGGCGGTGCGGGGTGCATATCATCCTCGCGATGGCCGGGCTCGCGACGACCTTCCTTCAGGCTCAGGAGCCCGCGCCGCCAGACGTTCGCAAGCCCTTCCGTTTCGACGCCGATCCGCCCATTCCGCGTGCGGTCCCCGTGGAGCGCCCCCGCGCCACCCCGGCCCCGGCCATCCCGGCTCCGACTACACCAGTCCCAGCACCGAAGCCACAGGCGACTCCTCGTCCCGCGGCCCCGGCGCGAGCCGTGAAGCCGCCCGAGCCGAGCGATCCCGGCGAGATCCGCATGACGCCGTCGGCTTTGCCGAAGAGCGCCGACGAGATGCAGCTTGAGGTGGGTGACAGTTACTACGCCCGCGGGATGTTCGAGATGGCGGCCCCGGAGTACGAGCGTTACCTCGCGCAGTATCCCGGAGCGCCCGGACGCATGACCGCACTTTTCCGGCTCGGCGAATCTTATCGCAAAGTCGGCTCCGTGAATGGTGCGAAAAACGCCTACGACACGCTGCTCGGGCTCTACCAGACCGGTGATTTCATTGGGCCGGCGGCGTTCCGTCTTGCGGAGATTTATTACGCGGAGCGGAAATTCTACGATGCGCTGCCGCTCTATCGGAAAGCATCGGTGCGACTGCGGGAGCAGGCGGTGCAGAATTGCGCGAAGTTTTTCACCGCGCGCTCGCTTGAGGCGCTCGGGCAGAAGATCGAGGCGCGCTCGACTTACGAAGAGCTCGTCACCATCACCGAAAACAATCCCTTCCAGGACGCCAGCCGCCTCTCGCTCGCCCTTTTGCTGAAGGACAGTGGCCGCACGCCGGACGCGATTCGACACATGGAATTGCTCGCCGCATCCACCCAGAATCCTGAGATGCGTGCCGAGGCAACTGTGCGTTCGGGCCTGTGGTTCCAGGAAGTGCGGCAGCCGGAGCGTTCCGAGGCGCGGTTGAGGGAAGCGCTCGAGCTTCCCGGCATCGGCAAGTGGAAAGACGTGGCGCAACTCGGTCTCGTGCGAATGCTTTTCGACGCCGGTAACTACGGCAAGGTGCTCGCTGATTGTGACCAGCTTCTCACGCAGGTTTCAGCGGATGCGAAGCCCGAACTCCTCCTCCTCGCCGCGAACGCGAATCGGCAGCTCAAGAAGTTTCCGGAAGCCGCCGGCCTCTACGATCAGCTCATTCGGGACTACGGCAGCACGCCGCAGGCGAAGGACGCGCAATACGATCGCCTCGTGAGTCTCTACTATTCCGACGAGACCAAACTCGTCACCGACATCGACGCCTTTCTGGCCACGAATCCAGAAGCGGCGAAGCGCGACCAGGTACTCTTGATGAAGGCGGAGGTGCTGTTCCGCCGACAGGACTACGCGGCTGCCGCGCCGATCTACGACAAGCTCGATCGTGCGCGTTCACTGACTCCAGCGCTCAAGGCCGAGGCACTTTTCAAACTGGGCTTCTGCTATATGCAGATTCGCGATGCGGATAACGCGATCAAGGCGCTCGGCTCATTCATCGAAGGTTATCCGACCAGTAAGTCGATCGCTTATGCTCTGGGTCAGCGGGCGATGGCTTTTCAGCAGAAGAAAAATTTCACCGCGGCGCTGAAGGACTACGGCGAACTGATTGGGCGTCATCCAAAGGCCAAGGAGCGCGAACTCGCGCTTGAGCAAAAGGCGCTGATACTCGGACAGCAGGGCGATAACTCAGGCATGTCCGACGCCTTCGAACAATTGCTCAAGGATTACCCTGAATCTACCGCCGGCCCGAAGGCGCATTACTGGA
>JANPIS010000236.1:0-1637 GCA_031425095.1 Chthoniobacteraceae bacterium | reverse complement strand
TCGACGATTGAGCGGTTCATCGATCCTGAAGACGCACGTTTTGATCCGAAGAGCACCGTGGTGGCTGCGAAGGACAAAATCGATGTGGACAAGGACTCGCTTGAAGAAGCCTACCGCTTCCGCGTGATCAGCACCAAACGCTTCGTCCCTTAAGGAGAAGAGACGCCCCGCACTGTCCCCCAATCCGGGGCCAACCCGTTGCAAGGTCCGGCGTTCCCCGCAACACTGCGCTGCGGTGCCGCTCTTAATCGGACGGCTGGGTTTCCGTCACCCCTTGGATGCATTCCATGACGGGTTGTGCGCGGAGGTGACGTTGCGTTCTTGTTCACCGAAACGCGGCGGTTGGACGTCGCGAGAGGCTTCGATCGGCGATCGCACCGTGGATGGTTCCAAGCGCTGGAAGACTGCCTGCCCAACAAAGTTCGCGTGGAGCCTAGGGGGTTCGAACCCCTGACCTCCTGAATGCCATTCAGGCGCTCTACCAACTGAGCTAAGACCCCTTTGCGAGGGCGAAAAGGTGTCGCGCTGGGGAGCGAGTGGCAAGTGGAATTTTGGGCCGCTGGAGCCACCGGCGTTGCGCCTTAGAGTGCGGGCGCGGCGATGGCGTCGGTTTCGGAAAGGGCTTCGTCTTGCTGGGTGACGCGCACGACTTCCTCGATCGTGGTCTGCCCGTTGAGGACGCGGCGCCAGCCGTCGGAGCGCAGGGTCTCCATGCCGTCCTGGATCGCGCGTGCTTTGAGCGCGGTGCCGGTTTCCTTGCGCACGACCATGCGGCGCAGGTTTTCATTCACCACGCAGACTTCGTAGATCGCGGCGCGACCACGGTAGCCGGTCTGCCGGCAGTGTTCGCAGCCTTTGCCTTTGTAAAACTTCATGTCCTTCGGGAAGGGCGCGCCGATTTCCTTCAGGTAATCGACGTCGTAGCCGGCCTCGACTTTGCAATCGGGACAGATGGTGCGGACGAGGCGCTGGGCGAGGAAAGCCCGGACGACGCTCGCGAGCAGAAAGGGCTCGATGCCCATGTCGAGCAGACGGGTGATACCGCTCACGGCGTCATTCGTGTGCAGGGTGGAAAAGACGAGGTGGCCCGTCATCGCGGCGCGGATGGAGATCTCGGCGGTCTCGAAGTCGCGGATTTCGCCGACCATGACGATGTTCGGGTCCTGGCGGAGGATGGCGCGGAGGCCATTGGCGAAGGTGAGGCCGATCTCGGGCTTCACGTCGATCTGCGAGACGCCGGCGAGGCGATATTCCACGGGCTCCTCGACGGTGATGATGCGGCGCGTGGGCTGATTGATCGTGGTGAGGAAAGTGTAGAGCGAGGTGCTCTTGCCGGAGCCGGTGGGGCCGGTGACGAGGATGATGCCATTTGGCTGGGCGAGCAGCGTGCGCACGAGCTTGACGTGCTTTTCGCTCATGCCGAGGCGGTCGAGGCCGAACTGCAGGGTCTCGGAGCGCGAGAGCAGACGCAGAGAGATGGACTCGCCATTCACCGTGGGGATGGTGGAAACGCGGACGTCGATGAAGCCGGCCTGCGTCTGGAGATTGATGCGGCCGTCCTGTGGCAGGCGGCGCTCGGCGATGTCCATGTGCGACATCACTTTCAGACGACTGATGATGGCGCTCTGGAGTACGCT
>JANPIS010000235.1:0-16013 GCA_031425095.1 Chthoniobacteraceae bacterium | reverse complement strand
GTCTTGAGCAATTGGAAACTGCCGCGCGCAAAAACCGAGCGCTCGCCGAGTTCCGTCTGGCTGCTCGATCCGCCCGTGCAACTCGCGGCGAAAGAAAAGCTCGTGGTGACGATCACGGGGGACAGCGCGCTGCCGTTGCGGATTCGCACGACTCCGTTTGCGGCGGTCGATCCGCTGCGCAGCGCGTCGAAATCTGTGCGCGACGCGCTGCTCGCCGAGGCGCGCACGGAGCAGCAGCGGAATCTGCTCGCCGATACCTGGCTGCTCAGCACCGCCGTGGATCGCGCGGCCTTCGACAAGGGCAAGCAACTCGCCGCGACTGCGCGTTCCTTCAACGACGGCCGGGCGTGGACCATGGTCACGCAGGCTACGGAACCGATCCCGATCCGCGTGTTGCCGCGCGGAAATTGGCAGGATGAAAGCGGCGCGGTCGTGTTGCCATCCTCACCGAGCTTCCTGCCGGGCCGAGTCGAGAGCACCGAAGGGAAGCGGCTCACCCGACTGGATCTCGCAAAGTGGATCGTCTCGAAGGAAAACCCGATCACCGCACGCGCGGTCATGAATCGCCTGTGGGCGCAATTTTTCGGCACGGGTCTGAGCGCGGTGGTCGATGATCTCGGTTCGCAGGGCGAGTGGCCGTCGCATCCCGAATTGCTTGATTGGGTGGCGAGCGAATTCCGCGAGAGCGGCTGGGATGTGAAACACATGGTCCGGCTTTTCGTGACCAGCGCCACGTATCGGCAGAGCAGCAGTCTGCGTCCGGAACTGCGCGACCTTGATCCCACGAATCGTCTGCTCGCGTCGCAAAATCCGCGGCGGCTCGAGGCGGAGTTTGTGCGCGACAATGCGCTCTTCATCGCTGGCGTGCTCAATACGCGCGACATCGGCGGCCCGAGCGTGAAGCCGTATCAGCCCGAGGGCTACTACGACGCGCTGCAGTTTCCGAACCGCGACTACGTGAACAGCACCGGCGCTGAGCAGTGGCGGCGCGGTGTGTACATGCACTGGCAGCGCACCTTCCTGCATCCCATGCTGGCGAATTTCGACGCGCCCGCGCGCGACGAATGCGCCGCAGCGCGCGTCGTGAGCAACACCCCGCAGCAGGCGCTCACGCTCCTGAACGATCCCACCTTCGTCGAAGCGGCGCGCCTCTTTGCAGGCCGCCTCCTCGCGGCAAAAGATGCGTCCGACGACGAGCGCATCCAGCGGGCCTTTCAGGTTGCCTACGCCCGCGAACCGAAGGCGAAGGAAGTCGAGTCGTTGAAGAAATTTCTCGGCGAACAGCGCGAGCAATTCGCCGTGACGCCCGACGACGCAGCGAAGCTCCTGAAGATCGGCCAGTCCCCACCTTCAGCCGGCGATCCGACCGAACTAGCCGCATGGACCAGCCTCAGCCGCGTCCTCCTGAATTCCCACGAAGTCATCACTCGCTACTGACATGAATCCCTTCGACCCCGCGGCCCACGCGCTGAGCGTCAATCGCCGCGCCTTTCTCAGCCAGAGTGCCTATGGGCTTGGCGGGATCGCCTTTGCGCTGCTGCAAAACAAACTCTCCGCCGCCCCCGCGCTCGCGAAGCCCGACAGCTGGAGCGGCGCCCTCCAAGTGGCGCACTTCCCGGTGAAGGCGAAGCGCGTGATTTTCATGTGCATGGCGGGCGGGCCATCGCAGTTTGAGACTTTCGATTGGAAGCCGGAACTGAAGGCGCTGGATGGGAAACCGTTCCCGGAGTCCTTCACGAAAGGGCAGCAGATCGCGCAACTCCAAGGGCAGGAGCTGAAGGCGCGCGGCTCGATCACCACGTTCAAAAAGCACGGCAAGTCCGGCACCGAAATCAGCGACCTCTTTCCACACATCGCCGGCGTTGCGGACGACATCTGTGTGATCCGCTCAATGCAGACCGAGCAGATCAATCACGACACGGCGCACGCTTTCATGAATACCGGCTCGATCATCAAGGGCCGGCCGAGCATGGGTTCGTGGCTGCTCTACGGATTGGGCGCGGAGACCGAAGAGCTGCCGGGCTACGTTGTGCTCACGTCGAAAGGTCGCACCGGCTTGCAGCCGATCTCCGCGCGGCAGTGGTCCAGCGGCGTGCTGCCGAGCCGGTTCCAGGGCATCCAGTTTCAGTCGCGTGGGGATGCTGTCCATTACATCGGCAATCCCGACGGTGTGTGCCAGAGCACGCAGCGGCAGGTCGTCGAGGAGATCAAGCGCATGAACGGTTTTCTCGGCGAAGAGCAGGTCGATCCCGAAATCGCCACACGCATCGCGCAGTACGAACTCGCCTTCAAGATGCAGTCGAGTGTGCCGGATCTTACCGACTTCAAGACTGAGCCGCAGGAGATGCTTGATCTCTACGGCATCGAGCAACCGGGCGATGGGAGCTTCGCGTCAAATTGTCTGCTCGCGCGCCGACTCGCCGAGCGCGGCGTGCGCATGATCCAGCTCTACCACCGTGCGTGGGATCATCACGGCCAACTCGTGGAGGGCATGAAGTGGGGTGCCGAGGATGTGGACAAAGCGACGGCCGCGCTCATCACGGATCTCAAACAACGTGGGATGCTCGACGACACGCTGATCCTGTGGGGCGGCGAATTCGGCCGCACGCCGATGGGGCAGGGGACGGGGCGCGATCATCACATCCTCGGCTTCAGCGTCTTCATGGCCGGCGGCGGCGTGAAGGCCGGTGTGACCTACGGCGCGACCGACGAACTCGGCTACCGCGCGGTGGAAAACGTGGTCAGCGTCCACGATCTCCACGCCACGATGCTCGCGCTGATGGGTGTGGACCACCATCGGTTGAACACGAAATTCCAAGGCCTCGATGTGCGCCTTACCGGCGTCGCCGGCGACGTCATCAAAGGCCTCATGGCATGACGCGAAACTGCGTCTGCAAAACGTCAACCTTGTCGCGCCAGAGACGGCTTCCCAATAGCGAGCGTCGAACGCCCGGTCGCTAAGACCTGGCTATTTGAGCCATCCTCGGAGGAACTCCGTCCGAGGGTCGGAAACAAAACAAAAGGCGCGAGGAGAGACTCCTCGCGCCTTTCGGAACCAACCTGGAGATTGTTATTCGCTGAGCGGCGGAACGCGGCGGCGATCGAGATTCGGCGGGAATCCCAGAGCGCCGGGCAGGTAGGGCGAAGGTGGTGCCAGCGCGACTTCTTTGGCGTCTTTACCATCGGACGGGCTGAGGACCTCTTTGCCAGAACTTTCGCTGCGCTCGACTCCGGCCGAGTCGTAGGCGGCTACGGCCGCCGGATTGAGACTCACTTCGTAATTGGCAAGCGTGATACCGCTGAAGGAGGCGAACTCGCGGAGCGAGAAAGTATCGCTCGGGCTCACCGGCGTCCACCGAACGGCAACGGCCGCAGCGCTTACCGCAGGGAAGTCCATATTGGAGCGCGAACTGCTGCCGTCGAAGATCATGCTGACCGTGGGTGTCATGCCTGAGACATCGACGGGTTTTCCGGCACTCGCGGCGTTTGCCTCGGGTAGCGCATAGATGTCGAGTTTGCCTTTCGCGTTCTGGTTCGAGAGCAGCGAGACTCGGCTCAGGGTCTTATTGCCATCGAGGCGAAGGACCGCGCCAGCTTCGTTGGTCGAAGGGAGCACCTTGAGCGCGGAGTCGGGGTTGTCATCGATCGCGCGCTGCCACGCGGTGAATCCGTCCGGAGAGTTTGCGTAGTCCACGCGGCCATTGGCGTAGAGCCCGCCTTGGTTGAAGGTCGTCTGGTTGTTGACGTGCTGGCCAAAAATGGCCGCGGTATCGATCGCCTGGTCACGTTGGCGGAGATCATAGCTCACGGCTGGCTTCGAGCCATAGACGTAGAGACTGAACATTGGTCCCGGGTCCGCGATGTTCGTTTCGATCAACACATACTTTGCGAGCTTGTTGAACGGGCGGGCGATCTTCTTTTCGTTGACCGCCTCGAGTGGAATATCACGAGCAACCACGCTCCAGGATTTCGCTGACGGTGGCGCGGGTTCATCGCCGACGTAAACGCTGACGGTGCCTGCGGTTGGACGAGTCGAGAGACTGAAATTAGTGACCATCTCCGGCTCACTGAGAGCGAGCAGATAGTGCTGAGTGCCAGCCATGATCGGCCAGCCAGTCGAGACGTCGTCATCGAGCCATGCTGCGGCCGCTTCCGTCGGGATGAAGGTCTGGCTCGATGCATTAAAGATGAAGAGGTTCGATCCCACGTGCTGGCGGGCGACGTTCTTCGGATACAGTTCAAGCTGACTTGCCGCACGCCCACTATCCGCAGCGAACGCAATGCTCGTGCAGAGGATGGAGGCGAGGGAGACCATGATTTTGGACTTCATATGTTGGTTCATTACGGAATTGTTTGGCGCTTGTGAATCGAATTCTTTGTGGGGGCGACCCGAACAAAGAGTTATGGAAATTAGTGCCATTATTGATATTTACCACCCAATGACAAGCATATTCTTCGCTTTTCTGGTCTGAGGGAGCTTGCACCTTCTCGGCGCGCGGATTTTACGTTGGCAACGCCATCGCAAAAAGCTATCGAACTGGGATCGTGGTCTATGACCTGCTAGGGAAGTTGATTACTTGAATAGTGGGCGCCCAGTCCGACCCGTTTACAACCATAAACACCTACACATCCGTGACCTCCTCCGATTCGAACCCAGCCACAACGCCACGCGCAATCGAGCCTGTACTCGCTCAGGGGCAGAAGCTTGCGGGTTGCTACGTGTTGCAGAAACAGGTGGATACAGGGGGCGTGGGAACCGTCTGGCTGGCTCACGACGAAGTGCTCGGAAGGGACATCTCGCTGCATTTTTTGCCGCCTCAACTTCGCAGCGATGCTCCCGCGCTTGATGAGATTCGCAAGGAGGTGAAGCGAAACCGTCAATTGATTCATCCGAATATTCTTCGGGTCCATGACCTCGTGGAGGAGCCCGAGTTCGTCGCAATTTCGATGGATTCCTTTTCTGGGCGCTCGCTGGCGAGTCTCTTGAAGGAAAAGGGGAGCTTGGAGCCTGCTGCGATCCGGCCTTGGATTGGCCAGCTCTGCCAGACCCTCGACGACGCGCACAAAGTGAACTTGACGCATCGCGATCTCGCGCCCTCGAATCTTTTCATCGGCGATGGAAAGCTGGTCGTCGCCAGCTTCGGCATCAGCCGCTGTATTCAAGATGCACTCGGTCGAGTTCTGCGCGGGTCAAATCCGCGACTTTCCTACCTGAGCCCTCAACTCGCCGATGGGCTCCTGCCGGCCCGGACGGATGACGTCTATTCGCTCGGCATGCTCCTGTTCGAACTGCTGACCGGTGAACTGCCCTTCAACGGCGGTGATGTTCTCGCACAGATCAAGCGTGTGGCTGCGCCACGCGTGTCGGCTCGCCTGGCTGCTGGCCGGCGCACTTCGGACCTGCCGGCCTCCTGGGACGAGACGATCGCCGCCGCGCTGCGGAAAGACGCGGCTCAGCGTCCCTCGTCCACCCTCGAAGTCGCGGGCAAGCTCGAGAGCGTCGAGGCGAAAGGGGCGAAGCCGGAGGACGTGTCTGCTCAGAAGCCTGAACCGAAATCCGCTGCTCTCGGTAGCGGCAAGGTTCCGGTCGCGTCGGCCGCGGAGACGGAAAAGCCAATCGAAGTGAAGAAGCCGGAGACAACCGGATCTGGGTCGAAGCCGTCTGACCCTGCGAAGCAGGCCGCCGCTGGGTCCTCTGAGCCGCCGCCGCGGAAAGCCGTCGAGATCCTCCGTGAACGTGCCGCTGAGCTCGCCCGCACCAAGTCGTCCGGAAGCACGCCGGCACCAAGCCCGGCGGGCGAAGCGAAGGCGCCTCCGCCCCCACCGGTGCCGGCGGAAGCGAAGGCAACTCCAACAATTCTTCCGCCGGTCAAGAAAGACGGTGCGACCGAAATTTACCCCAGCCTCTATCCGCAGCGTTCGCGCGGCCCCGCACTCGCTCTCGCGGCGGGCATCGCTATCGCCGCGATTGCTGGCGCCGGATATTACCTGCAGCGTCCGACCGAGTCCGACAGCGGTGCGAGCGACGATGTGGATATCGCAACGACTGAGGAGTCGTATGCCTCGGAGATCCGTTCGGTGAATCACAAGACAGAGCTTCCTGCGCCGCCGTCCGTTCCTGAGCCGCCCTCACGGACGATCGAATCCAACCCGCCCGCTCCAGTCGTGGCGAAAGCCGAGCCGCCTCGTGCAGTCGAGGTCGCAGCGGCGCCCGTCGTCAAACCTGTCGCGGCGCCGGCGCCCGTTGTAGTTCCAGCGATCGCTGCCGCACCCGAGCCGGTGCCTGCTGCTCCGACTGCGCCGCCCGTTGCGGCAATTTCTCCAACGCCGAAGCCCGTCGATTCCGATGAAATTCTTCTGGCTGCGAACCAGCCCGGTTCCAGGAAGTCCGCCCAATCTTCTAAGCCAGCGTCCGCGCCCGCTGCTGCGGCTCCCGAGAATCCGGCGGATTTAACCCCGGAGGCGGTTGCGGAGAAGATGGCGGCGGTAGAGAAGCTCAAGGAGGCGCTGCAGGCCTCCGAGCAGTCGCACGAGGGCTTGGTGAAACAGCAACAGCAGATGGAATCCGCGACCGCCGAGGTCCAGAAGCTCCTCGACCAGAAGAGCAAGGAGCTGGCGCCGCTTCGCAAGTCCACGGAGGATTTGCAAAAAACCCGCAAACAGCGGGAAGAGACGCAAAAGGCGGCGGAGCTCGAAGCGCAGAAAGCTCAGCAGCTCGCTGCGGAGAAAGCGCGGCTCGCTGACGAAGCGAAGAAAGCGCTCGCCGACCTTGATGCGCAGAATCAGGAGAAGCTCGCCGCGCAGCAGAAGGCGGATGGCGAGATTGCGGCCTTGCGGACCACTTTGACTGAAAAGCAGCAGGCAGCTGCCGCGGCCGCGAAGGCTGCCAGCGACGCCAAGCAGGCTCGGATGCAACAGCAGGCTGCGATCGACAAGGCTCAGCAGGACGCTGAGCAGACGAAACTGCTGGTTGCCAAAGCGATGGCGGCCGAGACGGCTCGCAAATCCCGCGAAGAGGCGGAAAAGATGATGGCTGAGAAGGCGAAAGAACGCCAGCGCATCGAGAGCGAGATCGCTGCGATGAAGAAGATGTTCGACGAGAAGATGAAGGTGCTCGAGGACGCGCAGAAGGCGATTTCGGATGTAGAAGCGAAGACCAAGGATACCGAGGGAATGCAAAAGAAAGCCGAGGAAGAAGCACTGAAGCTTCTGAACAAGCCAGCCGCCTCCGGAGGGAGCAAGCCTGCGGCCCCGGAGAAAGCTCCCGCGCCGTCAGCGGCTCCAGTCACCGCGCCTGCCGCGAGTGCGCTCGTGCCTTCCGATAATCCGCTCTCTCAAGCCGCAGCGGCCGTTGCCGCAAGTCCAGCCGCGGCACCAGCTGCGACGCTCGCGATGAAGACCGAACCGCCGAAGGTCGTCACGCCGGAACCGGAAAAACCGGCGCCGAAGTCAACTCAAGGAACGGGTCTGCCAGAGAACAGTCTGGGGATGAAGTTCGTCCCGGTCGGGGATGTGCAGTTCGCGATCTGGCAAACGCGCGTTAAAGACTTCGAGATCTTCGCCAAAGCAGTCGATCTGCGTTCGAATGCTTGGAAAGGGCCGGGTTTTAAGCAGGCTCCGGATCATCCTGTCGTGAATGTCACGTGGCACGAGGCGGTCGCTTTCTGCAAATGGCTGACGGAGAAAGAGCGCAAAGACGGCACCCTCCCCGCGGGTCAGCTCTATCGACTGCCGACCGATCTCGAGTGGAGCAAGGCAGTCGGCCTTGGTGAAGAGACGGGCCGGACACCCGAGGCGCGCGATATGGGGATCCCCGATGTCTATCCATGGGGCACCCAATGGCCGCCCCCGGCAAGCGCTGGCAACTATACCGGCGAAGAAACCGGCTCGGATGTCGCAATCAAAGGCTACGACGACAGTTTCGCGTGGACTTCGCCGGTGGGGAGTTTTCCTCCCAACCAGCTCGGACTTTACGACATGGGCGGAAATGTCTGGCAGTGGGTGATGGATTCCTGGAATGGCGAATCCAAACACAAGGTGCTTCGGGGGGCCTCCTGGTACAATGGCGCCCTCAAGCTCAGCCTGCTGTCGTCCTGCCGCGTTCACGCCGCGCCGGACAGCAGCACCGACAACTACGGCTTTCGCCTCGTGCGCGCTGCCGATAGTGGGAAAGTCAGCCGCTAATCCGAGCGTTTCACGCCGCCGCAAGTCGGGCGGTTTAAGTATTGCATAAACCATCGTTCCTCCGCCTAAATCCCCTGATATGCCCAGCCACCAATCGAGAACATTGCTTCGTCGTCTGCTTTGCGCCGCCACCGCGTTGGCCGCGATCCATCCTTGTGCGGTCTCCGCGCAGGAGTTTTTTCGCGACCTTGGCACCTCCCGCTCCTCTGGCGGTTTTGGCCCGGTAGTCCCCTCGGATTATTCCTACCAGGAGACCTCTCCCAGCGGCCTGACGCCGCTGCGCCCCGGACAGGAGCTCTCCCCAGAGGAAATGGCTGAGGAATCCGATAAGTATAACTTCGCCGTTGGCCCTTTTCGCCTGAGCCTCGCCGTGGGCGCCGGATTTGAGTTCAACGACAACATCCGCCTTTCGGACGACAACCGGGAATCCGACATCATCTTCCGGCCAGTCCTGAATCTCGATGCCACCTGGCGCATGAGCGAGATCAATACGCTCCACATTTCGGTCGGCGCGACTTACGCGAAGTATTTCGATCACTCCGATCTCGACAGCGACGGTGTGATCATCTCGCCGAATTCCGAACTCGCCCTGACCTTCATGGCGGGTCCGGTGAAGATCACCCTGCGCGATCGCTTTGGCTATCAGGAAGATACCTACGACGTTCCTGATCTCAGCGGCAGCGGCAAGTATTCGCGCTTCGAGAATCAAGCCGGCATCCAGCTCGATTATGGGATGAACCCATGGACGACGATCAGTGTCGGATACGATCACTACAACCTGTGGACGACGGAAGATGAATTCAATCTTCAGGACCGCTCGATCGACACGATCTTCGTCAAGCCGGGCTTCCAAATCACGCCCACCGTCAAGGTCGGCGTGAATGCCGCCTACAGCTGGATCAACTTCGATAGCTCGGATCGCAGTGACGCCAATAACTTCATGGTCGGGCCGTATCTGGAATGGCAGATCTCGCCCTACACGAACTTCTATCTCGAAGCGGGATTTCAATTCATGGACTTCAGTGGCTCGAGCGACTTCTCAGACGCCTTCACGACCGATCTCAACTTGAGCGACGAAGACGCCGCGGCCGTGCGCCGAATTTTCAGCGATGAGGAGGACGCTTCGAGCTTCTACGTGAAGTTTGAGATCAACAATCATCCGACCGAATACTTCGAGCACCGCCTGCTCGGATCGAAGACGACGGAAGTTGGCTTCTTCTCGGATTACTACGACATCTACCACATCGAATACGCCGCCGACTGGCGCTTGATGCAGGAGAAGGTCCAGTTTGGCCCGACGCTCTTCTACGAGTACTACGAGTCCTCTGGCGAGCTCGGGGAAGAGGCCCACCGCTTCGGCGCCGCGTTTGGCGTCCGGTATCATTTCTCAAATTCGATCACCCTCGGGCTCGATTATCGCTATATCTACAAAGACTCGAACTTGGACAAACAGGACTACTACCAGAACCTCGCGTTCCTGAGCCTGTACTACAAGTTCTAGCCATCCGTGCCATGAACTATGCCTGACTTCCTGTCCCGTTCCCTTTGGTTGGCCGTTGCCTTGTGCGCGGCGGAAGTCACAGCAGCAGCGCAGGTGATCCCGCGAGCCGTTCCCGTTCCCGGTCGGCCGGGAATGTACACGCAGCCCGCTTATCCCGCCGGTGAGCGCATGGAAGCGGTGGATCCGGACAAGAAGCTCTCGCCGGGCGATCAAGTTACGTACGAAATCGTCGAGGATAAGGATGGGGGCATCCCGCGGATCGTCTCCGCGACGGGCGAGCTCGAAGTACCTCCGCTCGGTCGCGTGAATGTCGCTGGTAAGACGACGCGCGAGGCGGAGTCTGACCTCAAACGCAGACTGGAAGGGGATTACTATTACAAGGCCACGGTGAAGCTTTCGATCGACCGCGTGAGCCCCACCATCGTCAAGTCCGGCCAGATTTACCTCTCCGGCGAAGTCCGCACCGTCGGCGCGATGGAAATGGTCGCGGGCGTCCCGCTCAAGCTCAGCGAGGCCATCCTGAACGCGGGTGGATTTGGCCCGTGGGCTGATGATCGTAAGGTCCAGGTCACCCGGCGCAATGGCGGCAAGCAAGTTATCGACGTGAAAGACATCATCAAGAATGGCAACCTCGACAAAGATGTCACGCTGCAGGATGGCGACCGCGTGTACGTTCCCCAGGCCTTCTTCAAGAAGTAAGCCGCCCGGCTTCCCCCTCTCATGGACTCCGCCAATCCGCAGCCGCCGTCCCAGCCGCTCTTCGCGTCGCTTGGCGTCAAATTCTACCGTTATCGCACCCTCTTCCGCCGGCATTGGTGGATCGTCGCCCTCACCTGCGCTCTGGGGCTCGCGCTGAAAGGCTACCTCCTTTTCACCCAGCCCAGGCTCTTCGAATCCGAAAGCCGCATGATTATCCGCGAAGAGATGATCAAGGACTCCGATGCTGGCGGGTACCGCGATCAGACCGGCGGGAACTTCATCGGCACGACCATCGAGCAGCTCAAAAGCCCGACAGTGCTCGAGCGCGCGTTCAAGCGTGTGGCCCTCGAAGCTCCGCAGTTTGCGGGCGAAGAACTTCCCGAGATTCACCCGTCCGCAGCGCCGCGCAGTGGCATCATTTTGGTGAACGGTGTCGGCGTGGAGCCGGATTTCACTCAGCGCTACGTCGATGCCGTAGTCGAAGAACTGAAGGCGATCCGGCTTGAGCAGCGCACGGGCATCAAGACGGAAGTCACCGGACAACTCGGCGATCAGGTCACCAGTCTGAAGAAGGAGCTCGAGGTGGAAAAAACGAAGCTCCAGGAATTCATCGAGAAGAACAACATGGCCTTTTGGGCGGAGCAGGGGAAAAGCGCCGCGCTCTTCCTCTCGGGGTTGAAGAATCAGCAGGCTGCGCTGCAGAACGAATTGCAGCGCCTTGAAAATCTGTCGCCCGACCAGCTTCTTTCACTCCCGCCGACCGCCACCGCTGGTCCGAAAATCACGGCCGCAACGTCGAATCCTTCCATCGCGGCGCCGGCCCAGCAGTCTTTCAACAGCGAACTCTACACCCAGTATCTGCTGAAGACTCAGGAACTCACCCAGAAACAGGCGGAACTCGAAGAACGCAGCGAAGTCTGGAAGCCCAAGCATCCACGCCTGCAGGCCCTCAAGACCGACGTCGAACGCATCCAGCGCAATCTTGAAGTGATCAAAACGCAGAATGCGGACGCCGCGCGGAATCGCATCGTGTCGATCAAGGCCGAGCTCAAGAGCCTCGAATCCAGCATTGCGACGTGGGAGGCCAAGGTGCTCGAGGCCAGTCGAAAGGATGCCGAGTACCAGACCCTCCAGGCCAATGTCGATCGCACCCAGGCGCAGACCGAGAAGCTTCTCGGCAGCGTGAGCAGCATCATGACCGGATCGAGCACGGACCCCGATCCGCTCGTCGTCATGCAGAAAGCGTCGCCGGCGAAAGAAGTGCCAAAGGGCACCATCAAGCACCTCCTGATCGGGCTCGTCGGTGGTCTGCTGATCGGGAGCCTGATCCTCTTTGTCATGAATCGCCTCGACGATCGGTTGAACTCGTCGTCCGAACTGCTCCAGCAATTTTCCGAGCCCATCCTCGCCCAGATCCCCAACGTCATCGACAGCCGCACCGAGTCCGGCCTTCCGCTCGTCCAGGACGACGACCAGCGCTACTCCTACGCGGAAGCATTTCGAAGTCTGCGCAGTTCGCTGATCTTCATGCCGAACCAATCGGACCTGCGCACCTTGCTGGTGACCAGCGCGATTCCGAACGAGGGAAAATCCACGATCGCCAGCAATCTCGCCGTGACCATGGCGGCGTCTGGAGCTCGTGTACTCCTCGTCGATGCTGACCTCCGCCGCGGAGATATCGCGCAGATCTTCGGGCTCGAGGGCCGCGCCGGTCTCTCGAGCATCCTGCGTGGCGAGCTTCCGTGGAAAGAGGCCGTCGTGCAGACGAAGTATCCGACGCTCTCGATCATCACCCGCGGTCCAGTGACCAACCAATCTGGCGAACTGCTCCTCAAGCCCCAGATGACGAAAATGCTCGAGGAGTTCAAGGGCTCCTACGATCTCGCGATTTTCAATACTGCGCCGATCCTCGCCACGGACGACACACCCTCGCTGGCGCCAAATTTCGACGGCACGCTCATGGTAGTGCGGGCGCAATTCACCTCCGCTCGCCTCACGCGCAACGCCCTCGACGCGCTCTACCAGCGCCAGGTGAATGTGCTTGGTTTGATCCTCAACTCGGTCGATGCCGAGATGCCGGATTACCACTACTACCGGTATCCGAAATACTACGCCGCGTAGCCGCCTTCGGCTTTGAGCCGCCGCGTGTGCGGCAGTAGTTCCGAGTGTCATGGAAGACTGGCGTTATCGACCCGCCGCCGATGCTGGTCTGGCTCCCGGCGAATCCCTTCGCAGCCTGCGTCGTGAAGCCGGCCTCGCGGCCTGGCTCGTGCAGGGCGGCTGGCGCTGCCTCACTCGCACTTACCTCCGGATTTATCATCGCCTGGAGGTGCGCGGGCTTGAGCACATTCCCGTGCGGCCGCCATTCGTCCTGATCGGCAATCACAGCAGCCACCTCGACGCGATCACGCTCGCCGCGACGCTCCCGTGGCGACTGCGCTCCTCGGCTTTTCCGATTGCTGCGGGCGACGTGTTTTTTGAAACACCGGCCGCGTCCCTTTTCTCCGCGATGATGCTGAATGCGCTGCCGATGTGGCGGAAACGTTGTGGGTCCCACGCCATGCAGGAACTGCGCGATCGTCTCATCGGTGACCCCGCGATCTACGTGCTTTTTCCCGAAGGCACGCGCAGCCGCGATGGGAAGCTCGGTCCGTTCAAGCCCGGCCTCGGCATGCTCGTCGCCGGTGCAAATGTGCCGGTGGTGCCGTGCTATCTCCACGGCGCCTTTCGGGCCTGCCCGCCCGGCAAGAGCGTGCCCCGCCCGATCCGCCTCACACTCGACATCGGGCCGGTGCTCAACTTTGCGGGGGAGCCGAATCAGCGGGAGGGCTGGCGGTCGATCGCGGAGCGCTCGGAGCAGGCGGTGCGGTCTCTGGCAAAGGCCAGATGCGGTCCAGCAGCGCCCCGATAAGCAGCCCGATCCCCATCCCAACGAGCGCGCCAAAGGGGCCGAAGAAAATCGCGCTCACCGCCATCTTCAGCGCCAGCGCGTCCGTCGGAATCGGTGTGCCGGGTGGCAAAGTGGAAGGGGGAATCGGCAACTCGACACCCATCGGCAGCCGGGGCGGGGGCGCTTTGCGGTAGGGCGCCAGGCAGAGCAGCACCATGTACACTTCTCCGAGCACGAATCCCGCAATGCTAAAGGGTTTGGCGAGATTGCGAGATGGCATGGGCGGGCAATAGAAACGCTCCAGTGAGGACTGTCGAGCGGCGGGCAAAGATTGTGCTATTTGAAGGTTCTCCGTTATGATTCCACCCATGCGTCAGACCTTCATGTTGCTCGCCGCCGGTTGCCTGGCGGGCTCGGCTGGGTGCGTACATACGCCGCCCGGGACGTCAGTCGAGGTGGCGCTCGCGAAACGCGCGGAACTCGTCCGCCTGGCCATGGCCCAGCAGGCTCCGGGAGCCAGCGATTCGGCGGGACCGCGTTCGCATGTTTTCGTGCCGCCGGTCGAACCATTGCTGCCGGAGAACGATCTCATCGACCGTGTCACCGAAGCCACGTCGCGTGCTGATTTCCTCATGCAGACGGGCAACGAGGCGGAGGCCATCGGCGCCTATGAGGAAGCGGTGCAGATCGATCCGAATCTCGGGGGCGCGTGGCAGGTGCTCGCCGATCTCTACGAAAAGAACGGCGATTCGGCAAAGGCGGCGGAGGCGAACAAGCGCGCGAAGAAGCTCGCCAAGCACTAGCGGCAGCCGCCGCTCATGCGATTTCCCGCAGCGCCTGCTTTACCGCAGCGGGCAGGGGCATCGAGCCCGGGCCGCCGAGCGCCGTGTCGAGATCTTCGAGCTGGTGGATGAGGTCGCTCACCTCCCGGCGGGCATACGGACCTCCCGCCGCTGCGCAGAAGTGCGTGCGACAGCCCATCGGTCGTCCGGAGTAAATCAGGCATCGCCCCTCTGCGCCGAGCAGCGGGCATGCGCCATCCGCGCTCGCCGGCAGTTCCCGCCGGCCGGATGCGCGCAGCGCGGAGGCCGCGGCGAAGGCTTCACCTTTCGTGAGATAAGGCGTCCGTCCAGTGAGCTTGAAGTGGCAGCACTCCGTCCGGCGCATGCAGTCGCGTTCGATCGGGCGCCGGGCGAGATTTTGGTAGATCGCCTGCACCGCGGCGATGGCGTCAGTCGGTGTGGGTGCGGCTTTTCGTTTCATACGCACTGCCCTGCGGCGTGGCCAGACGCCCACGCCCATTGAAAGTTGAACCCACCGAGCCAGCCTGTGACGTCCACCACTTCGCCAATGAAATACAGCCCCGGAATTTTACGCGCCTCCATAGTCTTCGAGGAAAGTTCGGACGTGTCCACCCCGCCGAGCGTCACCTCCGCTTTGGCGTAGCCCTCGGTGCCGGCGGGTTCCATGGGCCAGCTTTTCAGCCGCGCGGCGAAGCTCCCGAGTTCGTGCGAATTCCAGTGGGGCAGACTCTTGTCCGGTGCGAATCGCTCGCACCACGCCTCCGCCAGCCGCAGTGGCCAGTGCTTCGCCAGCAGCGTCACGAGCTGCGCCCGCGAATGCCGGGCCTCGGCGATCCATGCCGCCGCATCGATCCCCGGCAGCAGATCGCAGCGAACCGTCTGCCCCTCGCGCCAGAACGACGAGATCTGCAGGATCGCCGGTCCGCTCAGGCCGCGATGGGTGAAGAGCAGGCTCTCTTCGAAATCCCCGCCAGCGCAGTGCACCGCCACCGGGAGCGAAACTCCGCTCAACTTCGCGAAGCCCGCGTCTTCCTGATTGAACGTGAGCGGCACGAGGGCCGGGCGCGTCTCGGTGATGCGCAATGCGAACCGGCGCGCCACGCGGTAGCCGAAGTCCGTCGCACCGAGCTTCGGGAAGGACAATCCGCCCGTCGCGATGACCAGCGATTGCGGCTCGAGCGTCCCGCCGCTCGTCTCAACGCGAAAACGCTCGGCCTTGGTGACTTCGCTGACGCGCGTGTTCAGCCGGACTTCGACGCCCGCCGCTGCGCATTCCGCGAGCAACATCTCGATGATGGCGCGGGAACTCGTATCGCAGAATTGCTGCCCGAGTTTCTTTTCGTGGTACGCGATGCCGTGCTTCTCCACGAGCGCGACGAAGTCCCACGGAGTGTAGCGCGCGAGCGCGGATTTGCAGAAGTCGGGCTGTGCGGAGAGGTAGTTTTCCGGCCCGGCGTAGAGATTCGTGAAGTTGCAGCGGCCGCCGCCGGAGATCGCGATCTTCTTTCCGACGCGATCATTGTGTTCGAGCACGATCACCCGCCGGCCGCGCTTGCCAGCTTCGATCGCGCACATCAGGCCCGCGCCGCCTCCGCCGATGATCACTACATCACAAGTGTCGCTCACGAATGCGAGAGTCGCAGCTGCGGCGCGTGCGTTGGTTGCCACGGGTTGCGGGCAAAGTCCGACGCCACGATGGCCGCTTCCACCTTTCGGCAAAGCGCCAGGACTGCCGCGACATCGAGCGCCAGGTGCGTTGGCGCGTGCGGTTCGAGCTTGCGCGCTGCGAGAGCCAGGAGCCGTGCCGCCGGGCGCAGCCGCGACGCGTGCTTCGGATGGACGGGCTGCAGGAAGTGCTTCTGCAAATGAACGAAGGCGCCAGCGACCTGGATGAGCCCCTGGAAGAACTTGCGGTCGACGCCGTGGGTCTCCAGCC
>JANPIS010000234.1:0-13153 GCA_031425095.1 Chthoniobacteraceae bacterium | reverse complement strand
CATGCAACGCCGCCACGATCTTCCGCCAACCCGCCTCCTGCTCGTCGGTGTAAACGCCCGGCGAATCCACCCACCCATTTGCCTGCTCCGAGATCGTCGTCGCCTCGCTGATGATCAACCCCGCCGAAGCGCGCTGCGTGTAATATTCGACCATCAAGTCATTCGGCACCCGCTCCCGCCCCGCCCGCGCCCGAGTGAGCGGCGCCATCACCACACGATTGCGCAGCGCCAGGCCGCGGAGGTCGAAAGAAGAGAGCAAGTGGGGTGACTGGATGGTGGTGTGTGGCGTGGGCATGGTGAAGACGGGTTCAATTGGTTGAAAGTTCCGTTGCACCGCATTGGGCGGCACCATGTGGTTTGGGTTCCCAGCGCCGTTTGCTCACCTTGGCAATCCCCCTTCGGAGGTTCGGGTTGTCGGTGCGGTGAAGATGATGCCAGTCGCAAAAATCGCGGCACCGAGTATGGCGGGACCCACGTGAGTCAGGTCGGTGTAACCGATGGAGATATGGATTCCGATAGCGCATGCAAACCCAACAGTTCCGGCGATGAGAAGAGCCTGCCAAAGAGCCCGCCCGATCGGCGCCTTCCAGACGATCAGTGCGACCATCAGTCCAGAGCTGAACAACCCACCGCCAAAGCCGGCGCGATCATGCGCAATCAACGGCACCAACCTGGGATTGATCGCGAAAAGTTCGTCTGCCTGAAGGCCCATGTATTGCAGGTCCTGCGGAACAAAGACCGATGTCATTCCAACCAGCATGATGACGCTGCCAGCCCCGATTTTCCCCAGCCCCGTTAGAAGCAGGCAGATGCGACCAAAGCCCCTGCGTGTTCTCCAGTTCAGAGGGACACCCCAGGCAAGCAACGAACGGAACCCCTCGCGCGGTTTGGCTAGGAACGTGTGGCTTTTCCACATCCCGATCAGATAGAGCGGCAACAAGGCAAGCGTCGCCGCGCCGTGCCATGTGTCGAGATAGCCGTAACCGAGATAGCAAAGAAAGCTGGTGAAACCGGTCGCACCGGAAGCCGCAAAAACCCACCAAGCCCACTCCTCGCCGTGCTTCATCGGAAAGTGGGCGAGCCACAGGTAGAGCGTTCCGATTGCGATGAGCACTCCGCCGAATGCCACGCGATCGTGGAACATAAAATGGACGATCCGACACTCCTGGAGTGCGCAGAGCTGTTTCGAGGTCATTCCAAGATACTCCACATCGTGTGGGAGAAAGGCGCCGGTCGCCGAAAGAAAGAGCGCGAAGACACCGGACAGTGCTAGGGCGATGCCGGTCAGCCCGAGCAACGGACGCCCGTCTCCGATGAGCCCAGTCAGGAAACCCTCTTCGTCGGGCCGAGTCACAGGCTTCATCTTAGAAGAACAGCTTGATCGGACGCAGTCCGAGCCGGGAAAAGTGCGGATCGAGCCGGCGCGCGAGTTCGGGCCAGTTGTGATGCGGCACTTGTGGATAAAGGTGGTGCTCCAAGTGGTAGAGATGTTCGAACGCGAGAACCGAAAGCACCCTGCCGCGAAACAACCGCGTCTGTGTCCACTCGTGCTCGCCTCGGGGGTTGTGGGGGATGAGGACCGTAGCGATGGGAAAGATCCAGCTCCCGGTAATCATGAGCAAACAGTAAAGCGCGGGGAGCGGTGTCCACGAGAGACTCGCGAGAGCACCTGCGACCAAGCCGACGACCGCAATGCCTTCGCCGATCATCCACGCGCGGTGCGGTCCGCGCTTTTGCAGCGCAAAAAAGAAGAGCCGGTATTGCAGCGTCACGCCGTCGAGCAGCGCCCACGTCAGCGGCAGTCGCGCAGCCCCCGATTCCAAGTCGTCGTCCGCCGGGAAATGCGCGTGGTGATGAAGGTGACTGGCCCGATAAGCATGACCGCTGCGCAGGCAGATCAGTTCCATCGCGCAGAGCAACGGCTCATTGAGACACGGCGGCAGACGCAGGGTGCGATGCACGAGGTCGTGAGACGTGGAGCCGTAGGTCAGAAAGCTCAAGGCTACCGGGCAGGCGAGCGCGGGAATCCACAGACCGCGCACGGCAAAAACAAAGAAAAGGGCGACCAGCGCAAACGGGACAGTTAACGAAACCGCACGGCGAATGACGGAGACCTGCAGAAGATCTCGTCCGAGTTCGCTCAGCGATGGAAAGTCGGTCGTCGCTGCATTCATGGCGTCAGATTGGATAACATGCCCGTTCACGCGCGGAAGTTGAAAACCGGCGCCAGCGAGCGCGTGCCGATCCAATCCGGAGTCAAGCGCAAGGCCGCATCCCGCGCCATCGTGAGTATCGGATATTCGATCTGAATGAGCCTGCCGACTTGATGCGACAACCAGACAATCGATGACGTCCGCCGCTTGCGGAGTTTTTCGTATTGGAGAAGTGCAGCGCTGCCGCTGCCGTGCTCCCGGAGGCATCCGGCAAGCACCCACGCATCCTCCATCGCCATCGCCGCGCCCTGGCCGAGATTGGGCGACATCAGATGCGCCGCATCTCCCAGCAGCGTCACGGATCCGCGATGCCACGAGCGGAGCGTGTGCTGCTCTGAAATCGGGCTGAGCAAGATGTCGTCGTCATTCGTCGCCGCAACGAGATCACATACTGGAGCATGCCATTTCCGGAATCGTTTCAGAAGATGAGCCTTCCTCTCCTCGATGGGAACACTCCATCCCGCCGCTCTATTTTCCGTCGCATACCAATAAGTCCGACCGGCAGCGACCGGTGCGATCCCGAAGCGCGCGCCGTCACCCCACGATTCCGAGATGCGTCCGTCCTCCCATCCTCTCGGGACATGGCCCACAAGCCCTCGCCAGCCGACGTAGCCAAGCACCCGCGGCATCCGCGCATCTCCGACAGCGGCGCGAACGACTGAGTTTCCGCCATCCGCGCCGACGATCAGGTGTGCGGAAAAGGTCACGCTGTGAGCCGAGGTTGCGGCCATGGTTTCGGTTTCGGTCGCAGGCATCACCCCACGCACCTCATGATTCAGGAGCACGGCTTCCGGCGGTAATCTGGAAAGCAGCATCTGTTGAAATGCAGAACGCGTGACGCTGACCGAAGGCATCTCTCCGTCCTGACGAAAGGTCTGCAGCACGCGACCGCTGCGACTAAGAATTTCCCAACGGCTGATCACGCGGCCCGCTCCGCACGCTTGATCGAGCAAGCCCAGCCGTCGGAGTATCCAGAGGGCGTTCGGCGTTAGCAGCAGCCCTGCTCCGATCTCGCGGAGGACCCGCGCTTTTTCCCAGATGACCGCCGTCGTTCCGTTCTGGCGCAGGGCGATGGCCAGTGTCAGGCCACCGATTCCCGCTCCGACGATCAGGATTTTGGGTTGCTGCGATTCCATTCGCCCTTCTTACCTTACCCATAGCATCCGGCCCGCAACCAGCACCGCCCGAGGATGAAGAGAGCACCGAAGCGGCCAAATGACATGTGCCGAAACGTTTACCCGAGACACTTCTCGAGCTTCGCCCGGATGTCGGCCTCCTTGAGGCCCTTGCCGATGAAGACGAGCTGGCTGGTGCGCTTTTCGTCTTTTTCCCAGAGGCGGTCCCACATGATGGTGAAGCGGTTGTTGACGCCATGGAAGATGGCGCGACGGGGATTGCCGATGATCGCGAGGAAGCCTTTGGAGCGAAATACTTTCTCCTTCTCCGAGAGTTCCTGGATGAAGAACTCGAACTTCTCCACGGCGAACGGTCGGTCGAATTCGAAAGAGAGCGACTCGATGTCGTGGTGGTGCCGCTGGCGGAGTTCGTTGAGGAACTCCGGGTCGATCTCGATCTTGCGGTCGAGATTGAAGGCGTTCATGTCGAGCAGTTCCTTGAGGTTCGCCTGCGACTGGTTTGTGCGGAACATCGTCGCGTGCGGGTTGAGCTTCCGGATCACGTCCTCGGTCGTGGTGAGATGGGCCTCATCCACGAGGTCGGTCTTGTTCAGCAGGATGAAGTCAGCCATCGCGATCTGCTCACGTGCAGTCTCGGTGTCCTGCATCTGCTTCGCGATTTGCTCGGCATCGACGACGGTGATGATCGAGTCGAGCCGCACGAATTGCTGGAGCTGCGGGATATTGAGGAAGGTCTGCGCGATCGGGCCGGGATCGGCGATGCCGGTGGTCTCGATAAGCAGGTAGTCGAAGCCGCCGCGCTTGAGCAGATTCTGCACGCCTTTGACCAGATCCTTGCGGACGGTGCAGCACATGCAGCCGTTGCTCAGCTCGAGCACGTCGTCGTCCGTCTTCTCGATGAGCGCGCCATCGATGCCGATCTTGCCTACTTCATTGACGATGACGGCGAATTTGTAGCCGTGCTGCTGCTTGAGGATGTAGTTGAGCAGCGTGGTCTTCCCGGCGCCGAGGAAGCCGGTGAGGATGGTGACAGGGACGGGTGTGGGTGCGGACATGGCTGGAGTGAGTGAGGAGGGACTGATGGCTCGCGGAGCGCAGCGCTTCAAGCGCGATCGCCAGGCGGGGGGGCCCCGCCGAAAGCAATCAGGCGACCCGGAAGGAACCGAGTCGCCTGAAGAAAATCAACTTTGCAGGGACGGGCTTACTTCTTCTCTTTCTTGAGCAGAGGCAGTCCAGTCTTGGTATTTTCAGAGACTTCGTAGCCTGCGGGGAGCGCGTCGATCGCGCCCTGTCCGGGCTCGCCGGCGAAGTAATAAAGGGTCACTTTCTGACCGCCTTTGAGCTCCTGGTGGCGCTCGTGGAGGAAGTAGGTTTTGCCTGACTTTTTGCTGACGACGCTGAAGGCCATTGGGGTGCGAGCGAGGAGAAGGTTGAAGGTTTGCTGGGAACGGGCCCGCGGCGATCTAGATGATGCCCGCTTCCTTGAGCGTGACGTATGCGCCGTTCTTCGTGACGGTCTTCAAAGCCCGCGCGGTGAGCTTGATGGTGACGAAGCGCTTCAGCTCGCTCACCCAGATGCGCTTCTTCTTCAAGTTCGGCTCGAAAGTGCGCTTCACGCTCTTCGTCACGTGCTGACCGATGCCGCCTTTCTTTTTGGCGAGACCGCGCCGGTGAATCTTGTTGCCCTTGATCGGACGCGAATTGGTGATGCTGCAGACTTTCATAGGAGTGCTGGAAAAGTGAGGGCGTGGACAGTGGCGGACGTGCCGGAGAGGGTCAAGGTGATTTTCCCCCGAGTCTTCACTCCCGCTTGCCGCGGTCATCGACGGCGAAGCAGAGTGTAAGTCCTCAACTCAAAGCGGCCAGATCGGCATCGACCATGATTTGCACGAGTTCCTTGAACCGGGTCTTGGGCTCCCAGCCGAGCTTCTCTTTCGCCTTCGCGGGATTGCCGATCAGCAGATCCACCTCCGCTGGGCGCTCATAGCGCGGGTCGAATTTCACGAACTCCTTCCAATCGAGCCCAGCGTGGCCGAAGGCGACCTCCACAAACTCGCGCACAGTGTGTGTCTCGTTCGTCGCCAGCACGTAGTCGTCGCCTTCCGGTTGCTGGAGCATGCGCCACATTCCCTCGACGTATTCCGGCGCGTAACCCCAGTCGCGTTTCGCATCGAGGTTGCCGAGGAAGAGTTCCTTCTGCTGGCCCTTCTTGATCGCCGCCACTGCGCGCGTGATCTTGCGCGTCACGAAGGTCTCACCGCGACGCGGGCTCTCGTGGTTGAAGAGGATGCCATTGCTCGCAAACATCCCGTAGCTCTCGCGGTAGTTCACCGTCGCCCAGTAGCCATAGACCTTCGCCACGGCGTATGGGGAGCGGGGCCAGAAGGGCGTGGTCTCCGTCTGCGGCACGGCCTGCACCTTGCCAAACATCTCACTCGAAGAGGCCTGGTAAAAGCGCGCGGGGATCTTCGTCTCGCGGATCGCCTCCAGGATCCGGATGGTGCCGAGCGCGGTGACGTCGCCCGTGTACTCCGGGATATCGTAGCTCACCCGCACATGGCTCTGCGCTCCGAGGTGGTACACCTCGTCGGGCCCGGTCCGGTCGATCAGGCGAGTCAGGTTCAGCGCGTCGGCGAGATCCCCGTAGTGGAGGAAAAGGCGGCTCCCGTGCACATGCGGGTCGTTGTAAAGGTGGTCGATACGCGACGTATTGAAAGTGCTCGCCCGCCGGATGATACCGTGGACTTCATACCCTTTTCCCAAAAGGAGATCCGCGAGGTAAGAACCGTCTTGGCCAGTGATGCCAGTGATAAGGGCTTTCTTCATGTTGCGCGGAGTGTGTAGCCGCAAAGACGGGGAAAAGTCCACCTCCCCAAAAGTGATTCTTCTGCGTTCGCGAAGGCGTCAGCCCGCCAGCACGGCCTGCTGCGCTGCAAGCAGTTGCGCGATCCCCTGCTTGCCGAGCGCCAGCATCGCGGCGAGTTCGGTTTCGGTGAAGGTGGTCTCCTCACCCGAGCCCTGCACTTCGACGAAGTGCCCGTCGTCGGTCATCACGAGGTTCATATCCACGCTGGCGTCCTTGTCTTCGAGGTAGTTGAGATCGAGCAAGGGCTGCCCGCCGACGACGCCCACGCTCACCGCGGCAATGCCCTTCTTAATCGGCGAGCGCTTCAGGAGTCCCTCCCGCTTGAGCCGCTCGCAGGCGAGCGAGGCCGCCACCCACGCACCGGTGATCGATGCCGTGCGGGTGCCACCGTCGGCCTGAAGCACGTCGCAATCGAGGCAGAGCGTCCGCGGGCCGAGGAGATCGAGATCGATCACCGCGCGAAGCGAACGGCCGATGAGGCGCTGGATCTCCACACTGCGACCGTCCACCTTGCCGCGCGCGCCGTCGCGGGCCTTCCGCTGGAGCGTGGAGTATGGGAGCATCGAGTATTCCGCCGTGATCCAGCCGCCGCTGACCTTCTGCGCCTTCATCCACGGCGGGACTGATTCGTCGATCATGGCGCTGCAGATGACGCGAGTGTCACCCGCGGAGATGAGCACGGAGCCGGTGGAATGCGGCGCGAAGCCGGGGGTGAAACTGAGCGGGCGGAGTTGTTCGGGTGCGCGGCCATCGTGTCGGGGCATGGAATTTAGATTTAGGATTTGGGATTTTGCATTTAAGCAGGGACTCGAAGACCGCGCCGAAACGAGCGCGCACGCTATATGGCCAAAACCAAATCTCAAAACGTGAAATCCAAACTGCCGCCGGCGAAAGCGGTGGCGGTCAAAGTGGCGAAGCCACCGAAACCAGCGCGGGCCGATGAATCCGTCACCATCCGCGTGCCCGCGACGACGGCGAATCTCGGGCCGGGCTTCGATGCCCTCGGCGTCGCGATGCAGCTCTACAA
Organism: Chthoniobacteraceae bacterium; assembly: GCA_031425095.1. Taxonomy (GTDB): domain Bacteria; phylum Verrucomicrobiota; class Verrucomicrobiia; order Chthoniobacterales; family Chthoniobacteraceae; genus JANNXQ01. Next base: position 5,911 of record JANPIS010000234.1, on the reverse strand, counting down.
TCGCGTCACCGTCCGCCGCGGCGGGCCGGCACAGGCCCACGTGATGGCCACCGACGCGGCCGCGAAGTTTTTCACCGCCGCCCATGTCGATTCGTTTGCCTTTCATTGGGAAATCGAGGGCGACGTGCCGCAGTCGCGCGGCATGGGCAGCAGCGTCACCGTACGGCTCGGTCTGCTCCATGGTCTGAACGAGCTCTCCGGCCGCCCGCTCACGCGCGAACGCATCTTTGAACTCTGCGCGACGCTCGAAGGCCATCCGGACAACGCCGCGCCCGGCTCCTTCGGCGGCTTCACCGTCGCGAAGGTCGGCGCCCAGCCACTGCGCGCGAAGGTCGCGCCAGAGCTGTACTTCGTGCTGCTCGTGCCGGATTATGAAGTCAGCACGCCCGCCGCGCGTGCCGTCCTGCCGGAAATGCTCGACCGCCAGCTCGCGGTCGAGAGCGCTGTGAATGCCTGCCGCGTCACCGCCGCCTTCATGTCGAAGGATTACGCTGCGCTGCGCGGCAGCTTCACCGATCATTTTCACCAGCCGCATCGCGAGTCGCTCATCCCATTCCTACCGAAAGTGATCGCTGCCGGGGAAGGCCGGGGCGCCCTCGGCGGATTCCTCAGCGGCAGTGGCTCGACGATCTGCTGCCTGACGCTCGAGAACCCCGAGGCCGTTGCCGCCGCGATGCGCACGGCCGCGGGCAAAGGGGACGCCTACACGCTGATCACGACCGCGGACAATGAAGGGGCGTGTGTCACCTAGCTCCGCGCGCCGCCACCGTCCCTGAAGCGACACACTCCGTCGTGTCCCGGATACCCGGTAAGGGAAATCGCACGCGCTTGCCGGAGGTGCGGCGGCAGCGTAATCGTGGACCATGCCAACTGTTGCTCTCAAAGCCCATTTCGATGGAGACCGAATCGTCCTCGACGAGCCGTTTGATCTCCCGCCGCATTCGCCGCTGATCGTCACGGTGCTTCCAGAGCCCGACTCAGAACGTTCCGACTGGGAGGCGCTCGCCGTCGAGAGCCTGGCGCGCGCCTACGGACCCGACGAACCCGATTACTCGCTCAGCGACATCAAACGCCCGCTCTGATGGAGGGCGACATCGCTCTTGCGTCCCTTCCGCAGGCCGACGGATTCATCAAGCCGCGTCCGGCATTGTTACTCCGGCGCATGCCGCCGTTCGACGATTGGCTCGTTTGCGGCATCAGCACCCAGCTTCAGCAACGTGTCGCCGATTTTGACGAGTTTATTGGGCCGGCCGATGCGGACTTTGCGGACAGCGGCCTCAAGGCAGCTTCCATCATTCGCCTCGGCTTCCTTTCCACCATTCCCGCGAAACGATTTCACGGGGTCGTCGGCTCCATCTCGCCGGAGCGGCACCAGCGACTCTTGCAACGGTTGTCGGACTATCTGCGACCGAACGCGGCGTAACCCGGGGGCGTTCTCGGTTTTGGTTGGGCGACCTGCGGACGCTTAAAGTAAATGAAACGCTCCGATCCATCCTTTGCACACGGGCTACGTTCTTCCGCTGCCATCGCAGGCTGGATCATCTCGTGGGGGTATCCGCTCAGTTTACTTCCACCGATAATGACAACCGCGACGCAGTATTCCGACGACGCTTGGGCGGTGAGTTTTTTCATAGGGGTTCCTATCGCGGTGGTCGCCATTGCGCTCATTTGTATCGGCGGCGCACCCGGCGGCGGCGCATGGTTCCTCGTTGCACCGCACTTCCTCACTGCCTTTCTCGGCCTCTACGTTTTGCCCATCTATCTCTGGCACAGCACAATCCTCGGAGAGCACCTCGCAGCCGTGAAGCTCGAACAGCGCGGCTTCACCGACATGCCGACACCTGCCTGGCATCGTGCTTTTGCGGCAGCGCATTTCTTCTGTATCGCTGCCTTCACCTGGCTGGCGTTCTACTTTCGCCGCCGTCATCGTGACTCAGCCAATGTCGCCTAAATAGAGAGCATGTTCCGCCGCTGGCTAGAGGGCTTTGAAGAGTTTGCCATCGACGTCATCCTGGAGCGTCGCTACGGCAAGCGCGCGGCGCTGCTGCGGTGGTTTCTCTACGGGCTGAGCTGGCTCTTTCGCGGCGGCGTGCAGACCCGGCTCTGGCTCTTTCGCCATCGCCTGCTGCGCGAGCGGGCTCCGGGCTGTCTCGTCATCTCGATCGGGAATCTCACCGTTGGCGGCACGGGCAAAACGCCCGTCGTCGAGAAATTCGCGCGCACTCTGCAGGACGGTGGACGGCGCGTCGCGATCCTGAGTCGCGGCTACAAATCGCGAAAGCCCCCGCTCTTTCGCCGGCTCCAGCGCAAGTGGCTCGGGCTGGAGCGTCGCAAGCCGCGCATCGTCCACGATGGCCAGCGACTGCTGCTCGATTCGCGTTTCGCCGGCGACGAACCCTACATGCTCGCCAAGTCCCTCGGCGACGTGATCGTGCTCGTGGACAAGGATCGCGTCCGGGCCGCGCTCTACGCCGTGCGCGAGATGCATTGCGACGTGCTCATCCTCGACGACGGGATGCAATACCTCCACCTCAAGCATCGCCTCGAAGTCTGCCTCATCGACGCGCAGGCGCCCTTTGGAAATGAATACCTGCTCCCGCGCGGAACGCTCCGTGAACCGCCGCGCAATCTCCGCCGCGCCAGCTACATCTTCATCACGAAGAGCCCGGCGAGCGGCAACACCGCGCTCATCGAACGTATCCGCCAGTTCAACCGCACCGCGGCGATCGTCGAGTGCACGCACCAGGCACTCTACCTCCAGAATCTTTACGACCCCGCCGACCGCCGTCCGCTCGAATACCTCGCCGGCAAATACATTGCCGCCATCTCCGGCATCGCGCGTCCCGAGAGCTTCGAGGAAAAACTCACCGCACTCGGCGCCAATCTCGAAATCGCGAAGCGTTACGCCGATCATCACCGCTTCAGCGAACGGGAACTGGAGGAACTGCACGACCGCGCCGTGCGCCGCGATCTCGACGCGATCATCACCACGGAAAAAGACAGCGTGCGTTTCCCGGGCAAATTCACCGGACTCGACGTGCCGATCTACTACCTGCGCGTGGAGATCGATATCCTCACCGGCCACGAGAGCTGGCAGAGCCTCGTCGAACGCATCTGCCACACGCGACCGCTCGTCGCGCCGGAGCGGTTTTTTGCGTAAGTCGGATCAACGTTCGATCACCGTCTGTCCCGCGAGTCGCCGCGCACGGCCAGACTCCGCATCGTAGGCCCAAGCCTTCACGATGCGCGCACTTTCCGGAAGCCGGGTCGCATCGAGGTCCACCCGCCAGCCACTTTGCAGGAGATCGAAATCGCCCGTCGCCGCGAGGGCCTGTCGGGAACTCGCACGCGCCAGCGTGACTTCGAAGATCGTCGGCTCGCCTTCGGGATCATCGTAAGTCAGCAGCACCAAATCGGCGGCTTCCCCGCGCGAAGGCAGCACCGCCCAACCACCGATCAGCGCCCCCAATCCGGCACTCGGCTCCGGCTGCATCAGGCATCCATACATGGCGTCGCCCGGAGACTTCGGATCACCCACCGCGGCAATCTTTCCCTCCGCGATCGGCGTTATTCTGAGCGCGCCGAGCTTCTGCAGCGCCGCCACGGTTCGCGCGAGGCGCGACGGCTCGGGACTGACGAAATGCGCCCACGCGCCTTCCCGCCCGAGGTGCATGGTTTGCAGGATCGCCCGCGTCATCAGCCGCTGCTGCCGATGTTCCGCCCAGACCCGCAGCCGCACGGCTTGCGCGACGAAGTGCATGGCGAGCAGGCACACCGCGACACCGACCGCGCTCCACCTCAACGCTCGCGAGACGGCGCGCTCCGCGAGCAAGAGCGCCCCAAGCGGCAGCAGGGCGATGGGAAGCAGCACGGCATACGTCGTGTATCGCGTCTCGAACACTTGCGTAGTGCCAAAGCCGGCGCGCCCGATCGCCGTCAGCGCCGCCGTCCCGAGGGCGAGCAGAGCGACCATGAGCCACGGCAGCGCGCGCCCGACCAGTGCGTGATCGGCGCGCATTCGCCACAGCGTCCATGCGACCGCGAGGAAAAGCGCGAGCAGCACCGCACCGGCCCACTGAGCCTGCGCCACGATGCGGAAGATCTGCCCGTCCGCAAAAGGCGCACCGAGATAGGCGAGCGCGTAGCCCAGCGTCTGCAACGCATCATGCGGCACCGCGTGCTTGGCCACACTCACGTAGCCGCGGAAGTACAGCGCAACATTCACCCCCGCCACCGCCACATAAGCCATCCACCATTGCCCCTCACCCCGCCCCGCCGACCACCAGAGCACCGGCGCGAAGAGAAGCCAGCAGAGCAGACCTTGCGCACTGCTGAAGGTCGCGAGGGTCGCGAGGAACATCGCCACTGCGAAACCGCGCGGCGCCGACTGCGCCTTCACCGCCCACAGCCCGGCGCTGAAAAAAAGGATCGGCAGGACGAAGTGGAATTGGAAACCCGAGAGCAGATTCTCGAACTGCAGCGTGTGGAAGACGAGCAGCGCCATGGCCGCGAAGAGGCCGTGCGCCAGCGGCCCGGCCTTCCATCCCGTGGCCCGCAGCAGGCCCCACCAGTTCGCCGCGATCCCGACCAGCGTGAGCCACACCAGGCTCATCTCCGCTTGCGTGTTCCAATGCGTGAGCACGGCAATCGGTAGAAAGATCAGCCGCGGGACCACGATCCGGTGCTCATTGTGCAAGCCTAGGATGTCGTCCGGGCGCAGAGTCCCATCGCCGAGCTTCTCGAGCAGCGGCGCGATTGCGACCCATTGGTCGTAGGAGGGCAGATCCACGCTGTAGATCGCCACGAGCGTCGCGAGCAGCAGTGCGGGCAGCGCCACAATGCACGACCAGGTGCGCCAACGGAGAACGCCGCATTCGCTTTCTCTGCGCGGTGTGGACATGGCGGCAGCCGAAGTTTCCCGCTACGGCGCGACAGACATCTCGCCCGCGAGCCGCCAGGCGCGACCTTGCTCCGCATCGTAAGCCCAGGCCTTCACCACCTGCGGACCGGGCGGTAACTTCGCGCGCGGGACTTCCAGCACCCAGCCCGCGTCCACGTAACCGGGTTCACCGGTCGCGGTCGCGAGATCGACACGTTTCACATTCAGACGTGCGACGGAAAAGATCACCGGACCGCGCGTCGCATCATCGAAGGTGAGCAGCACGGCATGCGCGGGCTGCACGCCCTCGGGCAGGACCGACCAGCCGTAGAGCGTAAACGTCGCTCCTTCCTGAATCTTGCGTTCGATAACGCCGCAGTTGGGATCGCCCGGCGACGTCGCCTCGGCGATCGCAGCGATGACGGGACTTTCGAGCGGACGCGGCTGCAGCCAGCCAAGCCCGTCGAGTGCTTCGACGGTGCCACGAAACGCTTTGATGTTCGGCGTCACGTAGGTGCGGAGCAGGCGCGGCTCATCGACGCAACGGACTAACTGCATGAGGGCCTTCTCGAGGAGCATCGTCCGGCGACGCACCTCCCAATCGGGAAACAACTGCAACTGCGACAGCCACAGCAGCAGCACCATGGAACCCGCGGCACCCGCGAGCATCGCCTGGCCGAGCCGGCGATCGGCCCCGCCACGTCGGGGCCACCGCGCGACGAGCAGTGCCGCGACGGGCACGAGCCCGAGCGGCACGAGCAGCGCGTAAGTCGAGTAACGGGATTCGAGGGCCTGCGGCACTCCGAAGCCGAGCCGTCCGACCATCGTGATCGCCGCATTCGCGAGGCCGAACCCCGTGATCATCAGCCAGGGCAGCGCGCGGCGGAGGAAGCTCGCATCGGCGCGGCCACGCCATACGCCGAAGGTCGCCACGCCGACGGCACCGAGCAAAATTCCACCCAGCCACGGAGCCGCGTCCTTCGCCGGAAAGGCGGTGCCGTGCGCGAAGGGTCCACCGAGATACGCCGCGAA
>JANPIS010000233.1:0-7746 GCA_031425095.1 Chthoniobacteraceae bacterium | reverse complement strand
GTCCTGCAACACGCGGGAAGCCTGGGAGCGCTTACGCGCACGCAGGAAGTTTGGCACCGCGATCGCCGCCAGCAAGGCGATGATGGCGACCACGATCATGATTTCAACGAGGGTAAAGCCCCCACGGTTCTTATTCAGTTTCTGCAACATACAGTGATGAGTTCGTTTGGATGATGAATTCGGCTCAATGGATTCGAGCCATTGCGATCTTATTCAGCAGTAGTGGTGCCAGTGGGACAGCGATATTCTAATGGCCATAGCTACCTCGGGGATTTCGCTTCGCATCCTTCTCCGACTGGCATGAGATGAGCGCCTACGTCCAATCGACATGCCCGCGCCGACCCTCAAAAATGCATCCGGATTCTCACCGGCGATAGCGCTCTTCCTGGTTTGCTTCGTCGTTCGGTTGGCGGTTTTGACCCGGTTTTCTCATTCCATCCATTTCCTGCCGGACGGGGACGACATGAAGTTCTACAACGACTGGGCTCTACGAATCATGCGTGGGGAATGGACGGACGGGCACGCCTTCTACGGGCTCCCAGGCTACGCGTATTGCGTGGCGGGTATCTACGCCATCGCAGGTTACAACCCCTTTGCAGTCGGGCTGCTCCAAGCGGGCTTTGAGAGCCTGACCGCACTCTTGATCTTTAAGATCGCACTGCTGGCTTTTGCCGGGCGAGTCGACTCTGCAATCGAGCGCTTCAGGCCTCAAGTCATCGGATCCGCAGCGGCGCTCGCCTGGACCTTCTATCTACCGGCGCAAACCTTCTCCGCGATCCTGATGCCGACGTCCTGGCTCGTCCTGGCCTTCTACGGATGCGTGTGGGCGCTGCTCAGCGTGAAGTGCACATCGTGGTGGCGCCCGTGGCTCGGGCTCGGCCTGGCAACCGGTGCCATGGCGATGCTGGTGGCCACGATTCTCTTCCTCGTGCCGCTGATGCTCGTCGCGATCGCGCTCACGGTGGAGCGAGGTGCGCCCTGGCGGTCGCGCTGGCCGCGGATGCTGGCAGCCGGCGCGGCGCTCATCGTGAGCATCTACCTCGGAGCGGCCCCGGCGTGGGTGCACAACTACTTCATCGCGCGCGAGCCCGTGATGCTGTCCGCCCACAGCGGGATCAACTTCTGGATCGGCAATAACCCCGCTGCGACCGGCTATCCGAAGATGCCGCCGGGCATTCGTGCTACGCAGGAGGGCTTGCTACGTGACTCGATCACGCTCGCGGAACGTGCGGCGGGGCGATCGCTGACGCGTGCGGAGGTCTCGCGCTACTGGAACGACCGGACGGAAGCCTACATCCGCGAGAATCGGCCGGCATGGTTGCGCCTCATGGGAGTGAAGTTCGGCAATTTTTGGAACGCGTACCAGTATGACGATCTGAGCATCATCAAGCTCCTGCGCGACGACGGCATCCTGCCGCCGGGCCTGCGCTGGGGCATCGTCGCGGCGCTCGGGCTGGCGGGAATGATCCCCGTGGTGTGGCGCTTTCCGCAGGCGCGGTGGGTCGCGGCAGCCGTGCTACTGCACATATGCGCACTGCTCCCGGTCTTTGTCACGGAGCGCTACCGACTGGCGGCCGTGCCGGGCCTGATGCTGCTCGGCGCGGGAGGGTTGTGGATGCTTTGGGAAAATCTCTCGCGCGCGCGGTGGCTCGCGGTTGGCGGGTATATTGCGGCGGCCGCAGCCGCTGCGTGGTTTGTCTCGATCCCGCGTGGCGACATCGGGCTGTGGTCACTCGATCACTACAAGGCCGGCATCCGCGCGACGGAAGCCGGCGATCTGGATCGCGCACAACGAAATCTCGAGACCGCTTACGCCTACGTCTCGACGAATGCGGACATCCGTTTTGCCCTCGGCAATCTCTGGCTCGCACGCAGCGAGAAGGCGACCGATCCGCAGGAGAAAGGCGTGCAACGCACCCACGCTAAGCTCTTCTATCGCCTCGCCCTTGAACTCAACCCCGCCCACGCCGGCACGCTCAACAACCTCGGGGTGCTCGCGCTGGAGGAGAAGCGTTGGGAACTCGCGGAGCGCTTCCTCGTCGCGGCCTCGGCTGCCGAACCCGAAGCTGCCAAGACCCACTACCTCCTCGCGCGGGCGCTTTACGAACGCGGGGATCTCGCCGCAGCGCGAACCGCTCTCGGCAGGGCCCTGGAGCTGCGCGCCGGGCAGAAGGAATTCCTCGAACTGCAGGACAAGATTGCGACGGCAACGACGACGCCGGCAGCCACTCCGCAATGACCCACCCACGCCGTGGCGGCGCTAACCTCGAACGATTTCCGATACCGCGGCGATCGTCTCCTCCACGTCGGCATCTGTAAGTCGCGGCGAGAGCGGCAGGCTCATGGTCTGCCTCCCGATCCGCAGGGCGTGCGGCCATTCCTCCGGCTGCCAGCCGAAGGTCCGCTGATAATAGGGATGCTCGGCGATGCTCCGATAGTGGACACCCACGCCGAGTCGCCGTGCGTTCATTTCGCCGAGCATGGCGTCCCGCGTGAGGCCACTCTGCGCCGCGTCGATGAGGATGGGGAAAAGATGACAGGCATGCCGTGAACCCGCCGGCGCGTCCGCCTGGAAGCCGAGCGGGAGCGAGCCGAGCGCCGCACGGTAGCGCAGTGTGAGTTCCCGGCGGCGCAGCCACCACTGCTCCACCCGGGCGAGCTGATGAATCCCCAACGCCGCCTGGAGATCCATCATGTTGTATTTAAAGCCGCACTCCTCGACCTCGTAGTGCCGGTATCCATCATCGCCGAAACGCCGCCACGCATCGGCGCTCATGCCGTGCAGGGCGAGCATTTTGACCCGTTTGAGATCGGCGCCTTCCCGCGCGAGGATCATCCCGCCTTCGCCCGTGGAGATGTTTTTCGTCGCATAGAAGCTGAAGCACCCAAAGTCGCCGAACGTTCCCGCCTTGCGCCCCCGGAACTCCGTCTCGATCGCGTGGGCGCAGTCTTCGATGAGCTTCAAGCCGTGCCGCCGGGCGATCGCGCCGAGCGCATCCATGTCGCACGGATAGCCGGCAAAGTGCACGACCACGAGCGCTCGCGTGCGCGGCGTGATCCGCCGCTCTATGTCGTCCGGATCGAGACACATGGTCGCCAGGTCCACATCGGCAAGCACCGGTGTCGCGCCCGCGTGAATGATGGTATTCACCGTGGCGCAGAAGGTCAGCGCGCTCGTGATCACCTCGTCGCCACGACCGAGCCCCGCCGCGAGCATGCTGAGGTGCAGGGCCGCAGTGCAGGAATTCACCGCAACGGCCGCGGGCACTCCCTTGTAAGCGGCAAAGTCGTTTTCGAAACGTGCCACCTTCGGCCCCGTGCCGAGCCAGCCTTTGCGCAGGGAGTCGACGACTTCGTCGATCTCCGCCTGCTCGATCAGCGGCTGCCCGAAGGTCAGAAATTCCTGCCGCTTCCTCATCGTTGGCGGGCGGTTCGGCGCAGCAGCATGGTGTCGGGCGGCATCCCTTCCATTTGGAACGGGGCAAAGTAGCGATTGAGGTGCGCGAACATCAGCGGGTTCGTATTGCGGAAGCGCAGATCATCGCGGCCGTCGGTGGCGTAGTCCCGGAGCATCACCCACTGAACCCGCGCTTCCTCGATCTCGCGGATCGTCGTGCTCTCGTCGTTCAGTTCTGTCGGGAAGATGAAGTACAAGTGACGAATCGGCGAGCGCCGTTCCGTCGAGGGGTAGAGGCCCGCAAGATTGGGGAGGAAAAGAATGCGCTCGTCGGGACCGGCGAGCTCGCCTGTGAGTTTCGCGCCGCACTCCAAAAGCCGGGCCTCCTCGGTGCCGACCGTCATGGCGCGACCGCGGACTTCCATGACTCGAGTCCCGCCGGGCGGTGGAAAAATCTTCTGGCCGAGCCCCGTCTGGAAGAGATTCGTGGCCACGGCCACCGCGAGCAATGCTGGCGCCGCCACTTTCCACATCCAGCCGACGGGCGCAGTAAACGCCGCCGCGAGCAACCCGATCGCGAGCGTCGGCATCGCATGACCGAGATGGACGATGTCGGCGCGGGAAAAGGCGAAGTGCGCGTACGGCAGAGTGACGCAAGTCGCCGCCGCGAGGACGCGGCGATCCGTGAGAGACTCGGACTTCAACCGGAAGACGCGGACCAGCGCCAGCGCCAGAAAGACCAGGAGAGTCACAAAGAGGGAGCCTTCCAGCATGGCCGAGAGCCAACGCCAGTTCGGGAGCGCCATGTCCACCCGCCAGGGCCATGGCACGGCCACGGGAAGGTTGCTTCCTTTGGCGAGGATCGCGACGAGGTAACGCTGAAACTCCGGCCAGTAACCCGGCACGACCTTCAGCATCAGCAGTTGCGGCAGGTAACCGACGACGATGCCGACGATCCAGACGAGCGGCCCCACGAACCACGCACGCAACCCATGGCCTTGCGCGACCAGCGCGATGAGCAGCGCAAAGGCGACCAGGCAATAGACACCGTGATTGCGCCCCATCACCGCCATGAGCCCGGTGAAGATCCCGACGCCGAGATGCCGCTGGAGCGTTGGCCGCTCGAGCAGCAACACGCCGGCATACAACGCCATGAGCGCGATGCTTTGCTCAAAGCATTTGTAGCGCGGCTGCATCCAGACGCAGAGCAGCAGGCCAGTGGTGAGGAGAAAGAGCCAGTGGCGCGACAGCCGCCACGCAGCGAGTAGCCCGGCCGTCACGCCGAGGCATTGGAAAAACACGCACGAGAGCCGGAGTGACACGAGATCGCTCCCGAGCACGCGCCGCCACGCCGCACCCCAGAGATAGCGCCCCGGATCGTACGCCTGGAAGTCCCGCATCGGCACCTCGCCCCGCGCGACGGCTTCAACGCCGTACCATAGGTACCCTTCGTCCGCGAGATTCAGCCCGACGTCGCCATCGACCCAGAACCAGCCGACCGAGAGGATCACGGCCAGGAGCGCGAGACCGAGCGCGGGCATCATCTCCTGCGCAGCGGCAGGGTCAGCGGTGGATGGTTCGTTCATCGATTTCGGGGGGCAGCTCCCGGCTGCCGAACCGGCGCTGGATTTGCGGCGCCCGAACTGACAAGAAACGCACGTGGCAGACAAACGAATTCCTTCCCCCCGCCGATGAGCGCCGTCAGCGTCGTCATCCCGTGCTACCGGTCCGCCGAGTCGCTCGAGGAACTCGTCGCACGGCTGCTGCGGGTGAACGCGGAGCTCCGGCGGGAATTTGAGATCATCCTCGTGGACGACCGCAGTCCGGATGACACGTGGGCCGTCGCGCAGCGGCTCAAGGCGCAGCACGGGCGGCCGTTGAAGATCGTGCGTCTGCTGAAGAATTCCGGGCAGCACAATGCCCTGCTCTGCGGGCTCCATCTCGCGCACGGCAGCATCGTGGTGACCATGGACGACGATCTGCAGAATCCGCCCGAGGAGATCCCGAAGCTGATCGCCGCGATCGAGTCCGGCTACGATCTCGCGATCGGCGCTTACGAGCGGAAGGAGCACACCGCAGCGCGCAACTTCGGCGGCGACCTCATCGATCGCGTGCTGCGCGGCATCTTCGATTTGCCCTCGGATTTCCAGCTCACGAGCTTCCGCGCGGCGCGGCGGCCAGTGGTCGAAAATGTCTGCCGCATGAGCGGCGTGTATCCGTACATCACCGCGATGCTCCTCTCGCATGCGTCGAATCAGGTGAACGTCCCCGTGCGCCACGAGCCGCGCCGCCACGGCAGCTCCGGCTACAATTTGCGCCGCAGCCTCTCGCTCGCCGCGAATCTCATCCTGAACTACTCGTCGTGGCCACTCCATCTCGTCGGCGCGCTGTGCTTCGCCGCGTTCTGCTTTTCGCTCGGCTTCGGGGCGTGGGTCTTTGCGCGAGCTCTGCTCCACGATACCAGCGTGCCGGGCTGGGCAAGCACCGTGGTCATCATCTCCTTTTTCAATGCACTCACGCTCCTGTGCCTGTACGTCTTTGGGCTCTACCTCTCGCGCTTGAACCTCCAGATCACGCGCACCGCCACGCACTTCACCATCAGTGAGCAACAGCACTAGCCAGACCCTGCTCATCCTCGCGGCCTCGCACTACCAGTGCGCCGCGATCCGCGCCGCCCAGGCGCTGGGCTATCGCGTGGTCACAACGGACAACCGCCCCGAGAATCCCGGGCACCGGCTCGCGGATCGCAGCTACGACATCGACACCACCGATCGCGATCGCGTCCTCGCCATCGCACGTGCCGAGATAATCGCCGGCGTCCTCGCGCCCTGCACGGATGTTGCGATGCCCACCGCTGCGCATGTGGCAGCGGAACTCGGTCTGCGCGGCGCGTCGGTCGAGAGCACCACGATCGCGTGCGACAAAATTCTCTTTCGGGAATTCCTGACGGACCGCGGTTTCGCGGCACCCACGTGGCACAGGCCTACGGCCTCTGAAGGGCAGGCCGGAGGCCTGCGGCACATCGTCAAGCCCGCACAATCCTCCGGCAGCAAAGGCATCATCGTCGTTTCCTCTGATGAGGAGCTTAGGGCCGCCCTGCCGGCCGCGCGGGCTTTCAGCAAATCCGGCGAAGTCATCGTGGAGGACTTCATCGAAGGCCACCAAGGCACGCTCGAAGGCTGGCTGCACGAAGGCGCGATCGCGTGGCACGCGCTGCTCGATCGCGAGACTGCGCCGCAGCCGCACACCGCCACGTATGGCCACGCCATCCCGAGCGTGCTCAGCCCGCCGCAGCAGGCGGCCGTGCTCGCGACCGTGACGCGACTGTGGCGCGAGCTCGGCGTCACGGACGGCCCCTTCGACTGCGATTTCGTCGTGGCCGGCGACACCGTGTACATCCTCGAAGTGAGCCCGCGTCTGGGTGGCAATTCCATCAGCGAGCTGGTGCGCTCCGCGTTCGACTTCGATCTCGTGACCCACACGGTGCGCTGGGCCTGCGGCGAATCTTCCGCTGCACTGCCTCCGCATGCACCAAAGCCGCGTGCCGTCGTCCTGCTCGGCAGCCCGCGCGCCGGACAGCTCCGCTATCATCGCAAAGCCGCGAGCACCCTGGCCCGTGAGCCGTGGGTGGAATCGCTCGACTGGGACGTCGCGTTCGATGCGCCGGTCGAACCCTTCATCGACGGACGCCATCGTGTGGGCCAGTGCCTGCTCACCGCCCCGGATCGCGAGGAACTCGGACGCCGCATCTGCGAGGTGCGCGAGCGCCTCAACGTGAGTGCGGAATGATTCCGCGGGTGAAGGTGAACTACGGCTGGCGCGATCTGATCACGGCGTGGCAATCGCGCCGCAACCCGAATCGGGAGCGACTGCGCGCATCGTTGGCCCAGCTCTTCGACGTCGCCGACGCGCTGCTCACGCCATCGGGCCGCGCCGGTCTGTACTATATCCTGCGCGCCGTGCCGCATCGCCGCGTGCTCGTGCCGGCTTACACTTGCAAGGCGGTGATCGAAGCTGCGCTGCTCGCCGGCAAGGAAGTCGCCTACGTCGATGCCGATCCCGATGCCTTCAATAGCGGCGTCGCAAATCTGCCCGGCCTCCTCGAAGCGGACACTGTCTTCATCGCCACGCATCAGTTCGGCATCCCGTGCGACATTGCCGCCATCGCGCATCTTTGCAGGGAGCGTGGTGCATTGCTCGTGGAAGATTGCGCTGCCTCGCTCGGCACGCGCGTCGGCGGACGGCTCACCGGTACCTTCGGGGATGCTGCATTTTTCAGCTTCGACTCCACCAAGCTCATCAATGTGCCGCTCAAGGCCGGCTTCGTGATCGCACGCACGCCGGAGCTC
>JANPIS010000232.1:0-24051 GCA_031425095.1 Chthoniobacteraceae bacterium | reverse complement strand
CGTGTGCGGAGGCGTAGGAATCGACGCGGCCTTCGATGATGCAATCCGCGGCGAGCGCGCCGCTGGCGAGGGCGTAGTAGATGCCTTCGCCGGTGAAGGGCTCGACCACGCGTGCGGCATCGCCGACGAGCAGCAGGGAGTTGTGACGCGGTGCGATCGGGCGGCGGGAGAGGGGAGTCATCGAGCGCCAGGTGTGGTCCGGTGGCAGCGAAAAGCGCCCAGTGGCCCACTGCTTCATTTCGTCGAGGTGCGCGCTCCGGGCGACGAGGCAGATATTCAATCGTCCGCCGCCGACATCCGCGATTCCCGCATAACCGTGAGGAAGGAACTGCAGTGCTACTCTTCCCGCAAAGCCGATCCGATCCGGCGCATGCGACTGGAGGCCCACGCGGTCGCGGCTGGCGGAGGGCTGCAGATCGAGAAGACGGGCGATGGTGGAGTTGCGGCCGTCCGCAGCGACGAGGTGGCGGGCGGAAAAAGTTTCCGTCGCCGTCCCGATGCGCCAGCCGCGTGCGACGCTCGTGACCATCGCGCCCACTCGCACCTCGGCGCCGAGCGCGGCTGCACGGTGCAGAAGCAATTCATCGAGCAGCGCCCGGCTGACGGCGATTTCGCCCTTTCCCGCTGCGGGCAAAGGGAGAGACAAGGTGCGGCCATCGAGGCCGATGAATTCCACGGACTCGAGACGGCTATGCGTGAGGGCTTCGACTTCAGCGCTCGTGCCGAGACGGTCGAGGATCGGCCAGCACGAAGGATTCAGGCAGTCCCCGCAGACTTTCTCGCGGGGAAAGATGGCGCGATCGAGCAGCAGCGTGCGCAATCCGGCAGCGGCACACAGAGCCGCGCAAGTACTCCCTGCAGGGCCGGCTCCGACGATGGCGACATCGTAATTCATCTGCGGAGGTAGAAGCTGAAAACCCAACGTCGAACATGGAACACGTAGGTCCAACGTTCGTTGGCGCTCATGCGGATGCCGCAGCGCGTGGCTTTCCCGGTTTCGCCGCCGGCTTCACTCGACAAAGGCTTCCGCTACGGCGTCGGCCATGAGCCGGCCACGGCGCGTGAGCATGGCGCGTCCGTCGCGCAGTTCGAGAAATCCAAGTTCGCGAAACTCCGCCAGCGCCTCGGGCCATCGCTGCAAATCCGCAAGTGCGAGTCCTTCGCTCATGCGCAGACCAAATGCGGCGCGCTCGCCTTCCCGCGTGGTGGGCGAGATGTGCTCGGTGGAGCCGATGACCGATTCGCTGGCGAGGATTCGCCGTGTGTACTCCGCGGTATCGGCGACGTTTTTCCGACGCTCGAGTCCAAGCGTGGAGAAGGCGCTCGGTCCGAAGCCGAGGTAATCGGCACCGCGCCAGTAGGCAAGATTGTGCCGCGATTCAGAGCCTGGCCGTGCGTAGTTCGAGATCTCATACTGCGCGTAGCCGGCGCCGGTGAGCGTATCCATGGTCGTCTCGAAAAGGTCCGCATCGAAGTCCACGTCCTGGCGGAACTGGCCGCCAGTGAGCTTCCGGAAATACTCGGTGTCCTCCTCGTAGGTCAGGCAATAGCACGAGACGTGTTCCGGACCGAGAGCGATGGTCTTCGCGAGTGTCGCCTGCCACTGCACGAGCGACTGGCCAGGCACGCCAAACATCAGGTCGATGTTCAAATTCTTGAATCCTGCATCGCGCAGAACCGCGAAGGTCGCCTCGGCCTGCGCCGCGCTGTGCGTCCGCCCGAGCGTTGCAAGCAATCCATCGTCCCACGACTGAACGCCAAGGCTCAGCCGCGTCACCCCAAGGTCGTGCAAGTGCTTCGCCTTATCCGGTCGAATGGTCGCGGGGTTCGCCTCGAGGTCCCATTCCTCCAGCGCCGAGAGATTGAGCCGCGCGCGCAGGCCTCCGAGCAGGTAATCGAGCAGCTCGCACGTGAGCGCGCTCGGCGTGCCGCCGCCGAAGTAGATCGTGTGCGGCTGCAAGTCGAAATGCTCGCCGGCCACTTCCACCTCGCGCAGCAGCGCATCGAGAAAGGCGGTCGTTTTGTTCTTCGACCCCACCTCCACGTAGAAGCTGCAATACGGGCAGAGCTTCGGACAGAAGGGGATGTGGAAGTAGAGGTGGTGGATGGCGGCCACCACTACAGATCGAGTTGTGTGACTAACTGCGGGACGGTCATCCGATGATGGGACGCAACGAGTTTCAGGATGCTACTCAGAGTCCCGACTTTCAGCGGCACGTGCGCGGGGACCGTCACGTGGTGCTCGCCGTCACGTTGGGTCGTGAGGCGGATGTGAGAGCCGTCCTGCCTGACGGTGTCATAGCCAAGCGATCGCAAGGCGCGGGCAAGCTGTGGGCCGCTCAGATCACGAGGGATGTTCACGCCGTCAGCACTTCGTCGCGGACGAAATGCAGACGAATGACGCCGGGCTTCGCCCCAGCCGCACCGTCGCTGAAGTGGCACTTCACGGCGTCGCGCACCATCGTCCGCAACTCATCCACACTCTCGGCTTGAGTCACGATCGAATGCCCGAGGGCGGTCGCGACATAACCGCCGTCAATTTCGTCATGCTCGACGTGGAAGATGATCTCACTCACGACGGCAGAGTGCCCCATACACGCGGCGCCCGCAAGCCACTCAGTGCGCCGTGGCCTTCTCCGCACCAAGTCCCGTCTCGGCGCGGACGGCGAGTTCGTCGAACTTCGCTTCTGCGTCCGGCTCGCGGCTGCAGAGCGTGCCGAGCACGGCGGCCAGAAAGCCGAGCGGGATGCTGACGATGCCCGGGTTTTTCAGCGGGAACCATGGCGTGCCGGTGATGAGGCCTTTGCCCGTCGGATCCATGACGCTCGGGCTGATGAGGATGAGGACGATGGAACTGATGAGTCCGACCGCGAGGCCGCAGCAGGCACCCATCGTATTGAAGCGGCGCCAGAAGACCGAGAGGATGATGACCGGTAGATTGGCGCTGGCGGCGACGGCGAAGGCCAGGCCGACGAGGAAGGCGACATTCAGCGCGCGGAGTTTGATCGCGAGGAAGATCGAGACCGCACCGACGACGAAGGCCGTGATGCGCGCGATGCGGACCTCCTGGCCGGGGCGCTGTTCGCGGCCGTGTTGGAGGACGTTCGTGTAGAAATCGTGCGCAAAGCTGGTGCTGGCGCTCATCGTCAAGCCAGCAACCACCGCGAGGATCGTGGCAAATGCGACTGCACTGATGAAGGCGAAGAACCAGTCGCCACCGAGCACGTGGGCGAGGATGGGCGCCACCATATTCCCGTCGGGGATATTCTTCGCATCGAGCGGAATCGCATCCATGGGCAGCGGCGTGGAGATCGGCAGTCCGGCGGCGGTGAGCGGATACTTCAGCAGCGTCGCGGCGCCGAAGCCGAAGAATGTCGTGAGGATGTAAAAGACGCCGATGATCGCCGTCGCCCAGACGACTGACACGCGGGCAGTCTTGGCATCGGGCACGGTATAGAAGCGAACGAGAATGTGCGGCAGACCCGCCGTGCCGAGCACGAGGCCCAGCGCGAGCGAGAGGAAATCCCACGCGCCCCACGGATTCTTTTCCGTGGCGCCGTAGGCCATGCCGGGATCGAGCAGGTTCACGGGAGCCTTGGTGCCGGCGTAGTCGGCGACGGAGACGGCGTTGAAGAATTCCGTGAGGCTGTAGTGATGCTTGCTCAGCACCATCCAGCTCAGCGCGAAGGCCCCGCACATGAGCAGGATCGCCTTGATGATCTGCACCCACGTGGTCGCGAGCATTCCGCCAAAAACCACATACACGAGCATCAGCACGCCGACGCCGATCACCGCTGGCACGAAGTCCACACCGATGAGCACCTTGATGATGCCGCCCGCGCCGACCATCTGGGCGATCATGTAAAAGGTGGAGACGGTGAGCGTGCTGAGCGAGGCGAGCGCGCGGACGGGCCGCGGCTTCAGCCGATATGCGAGCAGATCGGCCATCGTGTATTTCCCTGCATTGCGCAGCGGCTCCGCGACGAGGAAGAGCACCGTGAGATACGCCACGAGGAAGCCGACGGAATACATGAAGCCGTCGTAGCCCTTCAGCGCGATGATCCCGGAGATCCCGAGGAAACTGGCGGCGCTCATGTAGTCACCCGCCACGGCGAGACCGTTCTGCCAGCCCTTGATGCTGCGTCCGGCGGCGAAGTAGGCCGCGGAGCCAGTGGCCTTGCGCGCCGAGAAGTACGTAATGACGAGCGTGAGCGCGACGAAGGCGAGGAACATGCCCAGTGCGGGCGTGAAGACGATGGCGGCAAACATATCAGCGGTGGGGGAAACGGGAGAGCAGGGTGACGTTCATCTTGTCCCAGCGGTTGGCGGCGCGCACATACATGGCGCAGAGGACCCAGGTCATGATGAATTGCGAAAGCGCGTAGAGGTAAGCCCAGTTCACCTTGCCGAGCACCGGCGTCTTCATGAGTGCCGGGAAGAATCCGACCAGCACTGGAAGCGTCATGTAATAGACGAAGAAGAAGATCGTCGCCGGGATGATGAACCGGCGCTTGGCCGCTTTCAGCTCTGCGAAGGCCGGGTCCCGGGCGATCGCCGACCAGTCGTAGGGATCACCGTCCTCGCTGGCGGTGCGTTCGTGGGCAGGTTTGCCCGCGCTGCGTCCGAGGGGGGCCACGTCTGTCGGGCCTCCACTCAGTGGTGTGAAGTCGGAGTTGTCTGGGGCACTCATGGGGCGGCACGCTACACGCCAGCTTTTCCATGCAGCAAGGAGGATCGGGGACGAAGCCCCGCAGCATCACAGCGCCGGCGTCACCGAAGCCGTCCCCGACTGCACATACGGGCTCGGGAGCGGGTCCGTGGTCACCTCGAGGCGCGCGCCGACTCCGACGGTGCCGTAAAGATCTACTACATCCCGTGACCGCATCCGGATGCATCCGTAGCTCGCTGGCGAGCCGATCCTCCACTCTTCGGCAGTGCCGTGGATGTAAATGGTGCGCCGGTAGGTGTTGCGGTTGCGGGCTTCGAGGCCGCGCAACCAGAGGATGCGCGTCACGATCGGGTCGCGCCCTGGCGTATTCGGCCGGACGATTTCGCCGGTCGGCCGGCGATGCTTGAACTTCATCCCGAGCCGCTGCCCTCCACCGATCTTCTTCGCGATTTCCATCCGCCCGAGCGGAGTGCGATTGCTGCCGCGCTGGTCGCCGAGTCCGAATTTCGAGGTCGAGACATCGTAGCGGGCGATCTCCACACCGCGTTTGTACACCGCCATCTGCTGCTGCGGCACGCTCACGCGCATGGTGTGAATACGATCCTTGCTGGCGCATCCGGCCATCAGGCCGGCAAGGGCGAGAGCGAAGATTCTACGGAACATTGGCGCGAGATTTAGAGTGCGTTTGCGGACTGTGCAACCGGGTTTGTACGCCCGGCGGGCCGCCTGTGAGGTATCGTCCGGAGCAAGGTCGGAACGCGAGAGCTGGAAGAGCGATCCATCCCCTGATTGAAAGCAGCGGGTATGCCTCCGCGATGGGCGGGCTTGATTCCTGCATCGGCAGGAGGCCCGCATGATCGTGCCCGCACCCCGCTCCCGATTTACGCGGCTCTTTTGTGTCGCGGTCGCGTGGCTGATTTGTGGGGCCGCCGTGGCGCAGCAGCCGATGGCTGAGGACGTGCCTGCCTTCAATGACCTCTTCGCCCGCGGCATCCTCATCGAGACCGCTCCACTCGTGGAGAAGCACACTGGCTGGAAGATTCCTGACCTTCCGAAGTTCCGCCTCGTCACCCGCGAGCAGTATGCCGCGGTCGCGGCGCGGGAAGTCGTCGATCTAATCCGCCGCCGAATGCCGCAATTGACGGAGGCCAACGCGCTCGCAGCGGCCGAGGAAGCAGCGCGCGCCCATGCCGTCGGCCTGCTCGGCCGCTACAGTTTTCTCAGTCGCACGATCTTTCTCCTGCCGGGGAATCTGAAGCCGATGGCGAGGAGGATGAACATCGAGCATCGCTTCACACGCGATCTCATCGAGATCATCGTCGCGCATGAGATGACGCATGCGGCGCAAGATCACGCGCATCCCTACGCGAAGATCCAGGCAGGGGCCGAAGACGAGGAGGCGCAGGCTGCCTATATGATGCTCGCTGAGGGCCACGCGATGTTCATCCAGGAGCGCGTCGCGTCCGATCTTCGCTTGGATGAAGCCGCCGGGCGACTCGCGGAGCGGATGCTGGCCGAGTCTGGCAAAGGTCAGGCGGGCTGGGGAAAATACCTCGCGGGGAAGCGATTCGTGGCGGCGGCGTATGCGAAAGGCGGTCTGCGCCTCGTCCAACAGATCTTTACGAAACCGCCGCGTGTGCGCTCGCAAGTCCTCGCTCCGGAGACGTACTTCCTGACGGATGGTCGCGAACTGCTCGCGGACAGTGGCGAAAAAGGACCGAGCGCTGCGAACTCACCGTCCAGGTGATCCGCTCGCGCATCACGGTGCCGACCACCTTTTCCGGAAAGAGCGTGTCTGCTGCGTTCAGCGCAGGATTTCGCCCTTGGTCACGTCGCCGGGCACGTCGAGGAGTTGGACCTGATTGATCGTCTTGAAGTGCGCGTGGTCGTCGAAGTGCCACACCACTTTCTTGTCGCGCGTCACTTCGATGATCTGCGCCTGCTCGCCGATGTGGCCGTGACCGAGATACACGCAGAAGACGGTGTTGCCATTCGGCAGCCGCTGGCAGCCAGCCATGAGCCGGAGCGGATTGCCGGGGAGATCATTCTCATTCAGCTCCCACACGACTTTGTCCGCCGGATCCACCTCCACGACTTTGTGTCCGTCGCCGCAAGTAATGAGAATGTTGCCGCCCGGCAGCGGAATCGCGCCGTGTGGGGCGCCGGGCACGGTGATGCTCCGGACTTCCTTGCCGTCGCCGTCGAGTTCCACGACGTGGCCTTCGCCTTTGAAGCAGACGAGGTAGTGCCCATTCGCGAGCTTGCGCGTGCCGCGGAATTGATTGTGCAGCTTCACCTCTGGCTTGGTCGTGAGTTTGATCTCCTTCGCGATCTTCCCGGCGCGGTCGACTTCGATGATGCGGCTCGTTCCGCATTCGACCAGCATCACCTTGCCATCCGGCAGCGGCTGGCAGGCATGCACCTCGGTCTTCTCCGGTGCCTTGTATTCCCAGGCCACGGTCTTGTCCGGCGTCAGTTCCAGCGCGCCATTCACAAAGCAGAAGAGTGTGTTCCCATTTGGCAGCCGCCAGCAGTCCTGCGGATTCTTGCAGTCATACTGCCATTCGATCGCCCCCGCCGCGTTGACGACGCACACCTTTCCGCCGCCGTAATCACAGGCGAGGAAAGGGTGCGCGGCGACTGCGATCAGCGTCGAAGCGAAGAAGAAGAGGGAGAAGTGAACGAGGGATCGGGGAGTCATGGCGAAAGTGTGGGCGACGGCCGCGACAGATGCACGCTAGCTCTCAAAGAAATCCCCGTGCTGGGCCGACCGCTTACCCGCGACTCGAGCCGAGATGCGCGATCTCCATCCCGACGAGGCAGACGTCGTCCACGAAATCGCGCCCCCCGGCGAAGCGTTCGACTTCGGCGAAAACGTCATTCATGAGCTGCGCGGGCGGGAGCCCGGCGCGCTGGCGGACGGTCTCGCGCAAGCGGCCTTCGCTGAAAGTTTCGTCCTCCGTGTTTTCCACCTCGAAGAGTCCGTCGGTGAAAAAGAGGATCAGGTCATCGGCGGCCACAGGGCGTTCCTCGGTATGATATTTCGCGTGATCGAAAAGGCCAAGGGCGGGGCTCGAAGAGCTCGGCGATAGAATCGGTGCAACCCCGCGGATGGCAGGGCGTACGAGGAGCGGGCTCGGGTGGCCCGCGCTGGCAAAGCGGATGCGTGAAGTGGCGACATCCACCACGAGGAAGCACGCCGTCGCGAAAAGGCCGGTGCTCGTGTGGCCGAAGATGCCGCGCAAGGCGCGATTGATCTCGGTCAGGAGCGTGCCGGGATCGGCCGCCGCTTCGCCGAGCTGCTCCTCGAGCGCGCGCATCATCGCCGTGACCAGCGCCGCGCGCACGCCGTGGCCCATGACGTCGCAGATGAAGACGCCGACGGCGGTATCCGACACGCGGACGACGTTGAAGAAATCCCCGCTCATCGAACTCGTGGGCCGAAACAGACTGCAAAAACGGACCGCGCTGGCGGACTGCGAGACACCGCGTGGCAGCGTGGGAAAATGGTGGGGCAGGAGCGCCATCTGGAGTTCCCGCGCCATCCGCAGATCCTCCTCCATGTGCGCATTCTTCCGGCTGAGCTCGAGGGTGCGGTCGGCGACCCGTTGCTCGAGCTGCTCATTGAGCGCGCGAAGGTCGGCTTCGGCCTGCCGGCGCGCATCGCGCTCGGCGGTTTCGCGGAGCGCCCGACGGACCGCAGGCACGAGGCGGCCGAGACGGTCCTTCAAGACGAAGTCGGTCGCCCCGTTCTTGAGCAATTCCACCGCAGTCTCGTCGCCGACGGCCCCCGAGATGACGATCAGCGGGACGTCCGGACAGAGATCCTTCGCGATCGCGAGGGCCTGCGCGCCGTCGAAGGCCGGCAGCCGGTAGTCCGCGAGGATGATCCCGGGTCGAAACTCGGCGATTGCCCGCTCGAAGTCCCGGCGGGTTTGCGCCCGGTGGGACAGGAAACGAATCCCTCCCTCCCGGAGCTCGCGCATGATCAACTCGGCATCGATGTCAGAGTCCTCCAGCGATAGGATGCGGAGCCGGTGGGTGGATGGTTCAGTGGTCGGTTTCATATTCCTCCTTCATCTCGGGGCCTCGTTTAATAACGCCCAGTATTGGCCTAAGTTGCTGACCGCCTCGGTGAAAGTTTCGAATTCCACGGGCTTTACGATGTAACTGTTCGCCCCCAGCCGGTAGCTTTCGACGACATCGCAGTCCTCGCGGGAAGAGGTCAGTACTACGATCGGGAGCAGCTTCGTCCGCTCGTCCGCCCGGACCTGGCGCAGGACTTCGATCCCGTTGACCTTTGGCAGCTTCAAGTCGAGCAGCACGACCCTGGGCAGATGGCGGACTTCGCGCCCCTCGTAGGCACCCTGGCCAAAGAGGAAATCGAGCGCGGTCTGGCCGTCCGATACGTGGACGAGATGGTTCGCAAGGTTGCGTCTTTGCAGGGCGCGGATGGCGAGTTCCGCATCTTGTCGGTCGTCTTCAACGAGCAGGATTACGAGTGGGTCGCTCATGGGCTCGGGCTGGAGAGGGTGAAGTGAAAGGTGGCGCCGCGTCCGACCTCCGCCTCCGCCCAGACGCGGCCGCCGTGACGCTGCACGACGCGTTGTACGAGCGCGAGGCCCACGCCGGTCCCGGAGAACTCCTCCGTGCTGTGCAGGCGCTGGAAGACACCGAAAAGCTTGTCCGCATAGCGCATATCGAAGCCGGCGCCGTTGTCTTTCACGGAATAGATCGGCACTCCGTCTTCGCTGGCTCGCGCGCTGATCTCGATTACGCCGATCTCCCGCCCCTTGGTGAACTTGATCGCGTTGCTGATCAGATTCACCCACACCTGCTCGATCATCGGCCGCGTGCCACGGATCGGGGGGAGGGGATGAAGATCGAGCTGCAGCTTTCGCTCCGCCTCCTGCGCGGCCAGTTCGTCGAAGACCGCCCGGGCCATCGCGTGCATGTCGATCTCCGCCGACTGCAAGGGCTGCCGGCCGAGTCGGGAAAAGGCGAGCAGATCGTCGATGAGCCGGGCCATCCGCTGCGCGCCGTTGCGAATGACGCCGAGCATGCGCCGTCCCTCGTCGTCGAGGCGTTCGCCGTAATCTTTCGCAACCATGCGCGAGAAGCCATCGATCGCCCGCAGCGGCGAACGCAGGTCGTGGGAGACGGAATACGAGAAGGCATCGAGTTCCTTCACGGCGGCTTCGAGTTCGGAGGTGCGCTCGCGGACGCGCCGCTCCAGCGACGCGTTCATCTCACGGATTTGCGCCTCCCCCTGCTTGCGCTCGATCGCGATGCCCGCGATGTGCACGGCCCGGGCGATGACCTCCAGCTCGGCAGGAGCGGGCCGGCGCGGCTCGCGATAGTAGATGGCGAAGGTGCCGAGGATTTTCCCCTGGCTGCAGTGAATGGGCGTGGACCAGCAGGCGTGCAGACCGTGGCTGAGCGCGAGCTCGTGGAAATTCGCCCACAGCGGATCGTGGGCGATGTCCTCGACGATCACCTGGCGGTCGAGATAGGCCGCCGTGCCGCACGAGCCGACCTGCGGGCCGATGGCGACGCCGTCGATGAGGCGATTGTAGGCGTCCGGGAGACTCGGGGCCGCGCCGTGGCGCAGATGGACGCGCTCCTCGTCCAGCAGAAGGATGGAACAGAGCGCGCCCGGCAGCTGCTTCTCCAAGCCGTGCATCAATCCCTCCAGCACCTCGCGGAGGCCCATCCCGCTGCTGACCAATTCCAGGGCGCTCTTTTCCCACGCCAGCAATTGCTGCGCGTGCCTGCTCTCGGTGATGTCCATGGCCACGGAGGCGGCCCCGGTGACGGTGCCCTGTTCGTCGATGAGCGGCGTGTTGTACCATTCGCAGAGGATCGTTGCGCCGGATTTATGCACATTCTCATTGGTGCTTCTTACCCCGCCGGTCTGCTGCAGTAAGGCCTGCCAGATCTGCGCCACGTGGGGGTGGAACGACTCCGGGACAATGAAGGACGCATGCCGCCCGATCGCCTCCGCATGGCTGTAGCCGAAGATCGTCTCTGCCGCGGGATTCCAACGGGCCACCCGGAATTCCAGATCCCACTCGATGACCGCCATGGGCGCCTGCTCGAAATGCAGGCGCAGCTTTTGGCTGGCCACCCGGAGCGCATCCTCCGCCTTCTTGCGTTCCGTGATGTCGATATTCGTGCCCACATATCCCAAGACTGTTCCATTCGCGGCCTCGATTTGCGCGGCGGTTCCGTAAACCCAGGTCACCATTCCGGCTTTGTTCACGAAACGATACTCATAACCCCAAGTGCCGCGGCTCTGGACGGATTTGGCCCATCTTTCACCGATCGTCGCCCGATCATCTTCGTGCAGGCCCTTCAGCCAACCTTGCCCCTGCGCTTCTTCCAGCGTCAGGCCCGAAGCTGCACGCCATCTCGGGTTCACATAGGTGCAGCTCCCATTGGCGTCGGCGAGATGGATCAAAATGGGCGCGGCTTCGGCCATCGTCCGGAAGCGCTCCTCGCTGGCTCGCAAGGCTTGGCTGGCTTCCTTCAGGGGCGTGATGTCGATGTGCGAGACGATTGCTCCGCCGGCCTCCGATGGCACCGGGACGGTTTGCATGAAGAACCAGCGCGCCTCCGTGGGGGAATCGCACGGATACTCCAGCCGAAACTCCGGGCACGAGCCGTTGAGGACGCGCTCGATTCCCGCGAGGGCCGCGCTGGCGAAGCTGTCGCCGCGAGCGGCCGCACCCCTGCAGGCGTCGAGATAGCTGGCGCCGATGTCGATCAGCCGCAGCGGCGGGTTGCCATTTTCCCGGGCGAAACGGCGCCACGGTTCGTTCACCGTCACGATCAGACCCTTGCGGTCGAGCACGGCGATCTCCGCCGGCAGTCCATTGATGATCGCGCTTTTGAAGCGTTCGGCGTGTTGCAGCGCATCGGCGACATGCTGGCGGCGGGTGACCTCGCGGTTGAGCAGCAGCACTCCGAGAGTGACGAGCAGCGCGCTCCCCAGCACGCCCAAGGGCATGAGGTCGAAGGTGCGCTCGTGGCTCGCATCCGCGCTCGCCTCGCGCGCGAAGAGCAGCGTCTCCTCCTCCTTCTCGATTTCGTCCAGAGTCCCGCGAATCTGGTCCATCAAGACCTTGTCGCGGCCCGCGGCGATCCCCGTTGCGGCCGCTTCGAATCCGGCGGTCCTGCGCAGGTCGATTATCTCCTGCGATAACTTCAGCCACTCCGCGGTCCGCTGCTCCAGGGTGAAGAGCCGCGCCTGTTGGGTCGCATTGTCCGCCGTCAGCGCGCGGAGTTCCGGCAGACGTTTCCGAGCCTCCGGGATCGCGCGTTCGGAGAGTGGGAGAAAGCTTTCGTCTCCCGTGATCACATAACCCCGCATGGCGGATTGCGATTCATCGAAGGCGCTCCGCAAGGCGCGAATCTTGGCGATCACGGCCTGGGTATGTTTGACCCGCGTGTACGCCTCCACGAGATCCCTCGTGCTCCGATGCGCGAGGGCGGCCACGGCGACGAGCAGCACCAGTCCGCATCCGAATGCGACCGACAGCGCTGGCTTGATCGACCAGCACAACCCGCCTTCCCGGCAGGCAAAGCAAAGCACGGCAGCGCCGAGCAGCACGAAGAGCAACGACGTGGGGATCGCCATCCCTGTCAGATTCCACCAGCGGTAGCCCACACTGAATCCGACCACATAACCGATGATCGCCACCAGCCCGATGGCGAGGACCAGCGATCCCAGCCAGGCCAGGATCCTCGGCCGGCGGGAGCCGGGCGGACGGCTCATCAGCCAGAGCGCCCCCGCGGTGAGCCCCATGCAGATCGCCGCGTTCGGAGCCATGCGCCCGGGATACGAGTCTGCCGATGTGCCAGGGTCGCGAAAGAGGAGTTGATCGATGCCGGCATCCCAGCCGATGGCGTATTCGCCGAGTGTGAGCAGCGCGATTCCGCCTGCGAGGAGCGAGCAGGCCTGCGCCACCTTCCGACTCCGCGCCCCGGGCAACTGCAAGAGAATGAGGGCAGCACCGCAAAGGATGAAGGCGATTGCCGCGTTGGCTTTCATCGGCGTCGTTCCGGGGATCAGGCAGGTCAGCGCCTCAATTCCGGACATCCAGCCCGCCAGGGCCATCGAGCCGACGACCACGACCACCCCGCCCACAAGCAGGGATGCACGCCTCCTCGACCCGTCGACGGAGTCAATCGCCGAATCCTTCATCCCCACCTCGGAAAGCGCACTCACACCGCTAAAGTCGCCCCGAAGGTGCGTCATCCACAAGCTCTGATTCTGGGCTCGGGGGAGCCCTGTCTTCCTCGCCACCGGCCGCGCCCCGGGGAGTGTGGACACATTTGCCGTGCTGGGTGACTCTCCGCGCCATGACCGAAGCCTTCACCACGGATGCCGCGCCGCCATCGGGGCGCTCGCAGTTCGGGCGCATCTTCGTCTGGCAGGTGGTGCGGAATGTGGCGCGGCATCGGTTGCTGGCGTTGCTGAACGTGCTCAGCGTCGGGCTCGGGATCGCGGTCTATTTGGCCATCCAGATCGCGAATCACAGCGCAACGCGCTCCTTCTCGGCGGGGATCGATCTCGTCGCTGGCAAGGCACAGCTCGAAGCGCGCGGGGCGATCGATGAGACGCTCTGGCCGGTGCTCGCGCGGCAGCCGGGCGTGCGCGCGGCGACGGCGACGGTCGAGGGCGTGGTGACGCTGCCGGATTTTCCCGGCGAGTATCTGCGCGTGCTCGGGCTGGATCTTTTCACGGGCGATGATTTTCGGACTTTCGAGCTGCGCGGGACCGGCGAAAGGCTCGCGCTGGAGGACTGGTTGGGGCGACCGGGGGCGATCGCGCTGGGGGAGGAGTTCGCGCGCGGCGCTGGGTTGAAGATCGGGAGCGAGCTGCGCGTGATGGCGAATGGTGCGGTCCACCAGGTGCAGGTCGTGGCGGTGATGCCGGCGGCGGACTCACCCGCGGCAGCGCAGCGAAATTTTGCGGTGATGGATCTCGGCTGGGCGCAGGAGCTGTTCGGGAGCGCGGGGAGACTCTCGTCCGTGCTTTTTCTGCTCGATGATCCGGCGCGTGGTGAGGCCGTGGCGGCGGAGCTGCGCAATTTGCTGCCGGCCGATATTCCCGTCGGTCCGCCGCGGCAACGCAGTGCGCAGGTCGAGACGATGCTCGCCGCGTTTCAGCTTAACCTCACGGCTCTGAGCATGGTCTCGCTGCTCGTCGGCGTGTTCCTCATCTACAACACTATCTCCGCCTCCGTCGCACGGCGGCGGGTGGAGATCGGCATCTTGCGTGCGCTCGGCGTGACGCGCTGGGAGGTGCGCGCGCTCTTTCTCGGCGAGGCCTGCATCTTCGGGGTGCTCGGCATCCTCTGCGGGATCGTCGGTGGGGTGACGCTGGCGCGCGTGCTCACCGGCGCGGTCGAGCAGACGATCACCTCGCTCTACGTTTTGCTCAGCATCGACCGTAGTTACCTCCATCCCGCACAATTTCTCACCGCGGCGATCTTCGGCATCGGCTCGGTGCTCCTCGGGGCGTGGCTGCCGGCGAGCGAGGCGGCGGCGGTGGACCCGGTGGGTTCGCTGAGTCTCGGTGCGCATCAGGAGCGCACCACGGCGCGCGTGCAGCGGTGGGGAAAGTGGGGCTGGCTGTGTCTCGTGGTGGCGACGATCGCCGGTGCCGTCGCGCTGCAGGGCGGGCCGCCGGCGCTGGGATTCGTCGCGGCGTTTTTTGTCCTCGGCGGAGCGTCCTGTTTTGCGCCCGCCGCGACGCGCTGGGGCGGATGGCTCGCCGGGCGGATCACGGCCAGCAGCCTGCTCGTCCGCCTCGCCGCGGAGAATCTGCGCCGCTCGGTGCAGCGCAACTCCATCACCGTCGCCGCACTCGCCGCCGCGATCGCGATGATGGTCGGGCTCGTGGTGATGATCTTTTCCTTCCGCGGCAGCGTCGATGCGTGGATCGATCGAGGGATCGTCGCCGATCTTTTCATCGCGCCCGCAGCGAATGAAACCGTGGGCCTCGGCGCGCTCGTGCCACCCGTGGCGATTCAGTGGCTCGAGGCCCGTCCAGAGGTCGAGTCCATCGACACATTCCTCGAACAAAGCGTGCAGCTCTCCACCCACGATCGCGAACCCGAGCCAGCGCTGCTCGCCGTGGTGAAAGGCGTGTATCGCAACAATCTCACCTTCGTCGGCGGAGACGACGTGCGGAAGATGGAGCGCGTGATCCGGGAAGGCTGTGTGGCGGTGACGGAGCCCTTCGCCCGCCGCTTCAGCGTGAAGGAAGACGACCAGGTGCGGATCGTGACGCCAGCCGGGCCGGTCGTCTTCACGATCGCGGGCGTCTATTCCGACTTCACGCGCGACCAGGGCGTGGTGCTCATGGAGCGTGGCACCTACACGCGCCACTGGAGCGATCCCGCCATCTTTTCGCTCGCGGTGTACCTGCGTCCCGGTGCCGCGGCCGATCCGCTCGCCGACGCCTTCCGTCGGGAATTCAGCCGGGCCGGGGAGTTTGCGATCTACTCCAATCGCACCCTGCGTGAGCGCATCCTCGTGATCTTCGATCAGACCTTCGCGGTCACTTACATCCTGCGCACCGTCGCGATCATCGTCGCGATTGCCGGTATCTTTCTCTCCGTCACTACGCTCGTCGCGGAGCGCGCCCGCGAGATCGGGATGCTGCGCGCCATCGGTGCTTCGCGTGGCCAGATCCGCGCGCTCTTCATGGCGGAATCCGGCCTCATCGGCGCCGTCGCCACGGCGCTCGGGCTCGTGGCAGGGGTGCTCCTCGCCATGGTCCTCACTTGGGTGGTGAATCCCGCGTTCTTCGGCTGGACGATCGCGCTGCGCTTTCCGTGGTGGTCGCTGCTCGCGACGCCACTCTGGATCATCCCCGCGACACTGCTCGCCGCGTGGTATCCAGCCTGGCAGGCCAGCCGGAGTCCGGTCGCGGAAGCGGTCCGCGAAGAGTGAGCGTCAGTTGGGTTGCGAGCCGCTGCCCAAGAGCTGCGAAAAGTAGATGCCCGCAGGCGAGAGCACCTCGATGAGCTGACCGCGTGGATCGAAGGTGAGCGGCACGTGACCAGGCTCAATCTTCGTGTCGAATTCAATCTCCCCCTCCACGCCGTTGGCCGTCGCGACGACGCGGATCGTCCCGCGCACCGCCCCAGCAACGCGCAGTGTGTAGTTCCCCACCGGCACGTCTTCGATCTCGACGTTGAACTTGTGGCGGCCGCCCGCCTCCACGCGATAGCGAATGCGGCCGGAGGCGTCCCCATTCAGGCCAGTCGAACCGAACGACTCCTCGAGTTCTGAAGGCGGCTCGACGCCGGGCTTGCCGACACCGTTGTCGGTATCGGGAGTAAAGAGCCCTTCGAAGAAGATGGTCGAGTCCCGGCGAATCGCGAGGGTCTTGCCCGCGGGGTCGAAGGTCAGCGGGAGTTCGTTCCCATCGTCATCGCCATTGGTGAACTCCACTTCACCTTTCGTTCCGCCGGTCACAGCGCTCACCACGATATCGCCCACGTCCGCGCCGGCGACGAGCAGGTCGTAGGTGCCCACCGGCACGTCTTCGATCTCGACGGAGAAATGCTTCCGCGCGCGCCGGTCGATTTCCAGTTTGGCGTCCGCGCTCCCATCCGGATCGGCGCCCGTCGAGGGGATGACCACCTTGGAGAAGCGCGGGGAGGCGAAGTTCACGCCGCGTGCGACCGCTTCAAAGGTGTTGCTGAAGACGACCACGCCATTGCGCCGGACTTCGATGGCCTGGCCGCGCGGGTCGAAGTTCATCGGCAGCACCCCGGGGTCATCGCTCTGCGTGGCGAAACGAATCTTCTGGAGGATACCAAAGGGCGTGAAGGTCCCGCGGCTCACGCCGCCGACGAAGAGTTCGAAGGGACCAGCACCGGCACGCTCGAGCTCCACTTTGAAATAGCGGCGCCCTTTTGTATCGAGCCGGAAATCCGCGCGCGCTTTGCCCACCAATCCCGGGATTGCCGCGCGGACGAGATCCACGCGCTCGGTGACATCGGCGCCCGTCGGTTCACCGGCACCGGAAAGCGTTGCTTCCAGCAGACTCTGGCCATTTGCGAGCACGCGCAGGAGCTTCCCGCGTGGGTCGAAGTCGAGCGCTGGCCCGCTGCCGGGAATCGGTGCGCGAAAGATCACGACAGCCGCGCCCTTGGAATTGGTTGTGAAGTTCGTCTCAATCACTCCGCCGACCTCGATCTGGTGCGCGGCGCTAGGGGCGAGTTTGGCCAGACCGATGGCGAGCGAAGAGGAATTGCCGGAGAGCAGGGACAGCACGCGGCCGTAGGCGTCGGAATCGACGCCAGTATTGGTCAGCGGCGACTTGATGACGGAGGCATTGTCCGCGAGGGCGGAAGCGCTGAGGAAGGCGAGGATTCCTGCGGAGACGATATGGGATCGGATTTTCATCGGTGAAGTAAGAGGTCGAGACTTAAGCGGTGAGCAATTCTCATGTCTGTAAACTCGCTTGCAGGCACGGAATTGTATCAGCGGTGTTACATCGGCGGATGCACTCGATGGGGTGGCTACTGGCTGGACGTGATCGGCTCCGGCTATTCGGCGAGTGTTACTCGGACCCGCCCAACCCGTCGCGGCGGGCTGGGCACCGGATCGGTGATCGTCACGCGCTCAAACGTTTCGCCCGCCGGCACGACGAGCCCGCCCGCCACGTCGAGCCACGCGCCGCTGAGATCGCCGAATTGCGCGGTGTACGTGAGCCCTACGGAGGTCGGTGGAATCCGGCGCACGTAATCGAGTCGGAGTTGTGGGCCAACGCGCGACACGGCGGGAAGTCCTGACGCGTCAAATCCCGGGTTGAGCGTGGCGTTGCCCGAGTCGTTCTCGCTGGCGCTCAATCCGAAGGCAAACTCGAGCACATTCGGGATGCCATCGCCGTCGAAGTCCTGCGCGGGCAGCGCTCCGGGTGTCGTCGCGATCTGTGGATACATCCACGCCCAATAGTGATGTGCCACGCCCGTCACCGTCCACTCCGCGCTCGTCGGCCCGAGCGGGAAATCGAGTCCATTCACCGCTCCATCGTAGAGCGCCGGATTGCCGGTGGCGTCGCGTATCAGGAGCGTGGCGGACCACACGCCACTTGGCATGCGCGGGGGCAGTGAGAAGCTGACGCTGTAGGTGCCATCGAGCGCCGTGCCGAGAAAGCGATGCGCGGCCGTAATCGGCAACGCGGTGAGTGCTTCGCCCGCTGGCGTGAACAGTGTGAGCGTGGCGCTGCCAAAACCGGCGAGCGCATCGGTGATGCGAAAGGTGAAGGTGAGTGTCGCAGGTGCAGCGACCACATTCACCGCCGCCGGACTCAACGCGAAGGTCACGAGCACGGGCTCCGCGGAATCGACGGCCCCGGTATTCGCGACGGCGAAGAGCCCCGGCAGCCCGTCGGGCAGCACGTGATCGTATTCAAAGACCGCCGAGACGCCGCGCCCGAAGACCGCCTGCGCGCCGGCATCGTCGCTTGCCGCGAGTTCGAGAAACCACGTGCCGGGCGTGGAATAGCGCGCCACCGAAAACGTGACTCGGTAGAGCCCCGCCGTGCTGGTGCCGGCGATGCGGTTGCTGACCGCCAGCGGAATCTGCAGCACGCCCGTGAAGCCTGCTTTGTAGATGGCGAGTTCGCCTTCGGCAAAGCCCGCGCCGCACTCGAGTCCGATGTCCACCGTCACGGTTTGCGCCGCAGCCGTCACATTCACGGAAGTCGGGCTGAGGCTCAGCGCAGTGACGCGAATCGGCGGAGTGATTCCGGCTTCGATGTTCAGCGCGACGTTCCCCTGTGCGCCCAAGAAGCCGTGGACGGCGAGGTGATACTCCGTGCCGGCGGTCGCGCGGAAGACCACGCGGCTCGTTCCGAAAGGTGCCGCGGGATCGCCGGATTCATCGTTGAAGCCGACGATGAAGGTGTCATTCAGCGTTGGGCCATCCGCGAGCACCGCGAGCACAGTATCGATCTCGCTGCCGATCGTATCCACGCTCACCCAGTCCGTCGCCGGCGCGGTCCATTTCCACCACACGGAGGCGCCGCCGATCGAGTCGAGGTCGTTCTCCCCGGCTTGCAGAGTGGCCGCGAGATTGGTGCCCGTGGCGCTGGCCGTCACGCCGTTGCCGAGGGCGATGCGGTTGACGAAGTGATCATTCACCGGCGCGGCGATCGCCGCGATGGGGAGCAGAAGAGTGCAAAGGAGCGTGCGTGAAAAGGAGACATGCATGGTATCGGGGGATCACGCACAGAGCCGGGTCCGCCTCGCGACGGACCCGGCCGGTGGTCTGATGTCAGGGGGAGAGGCGCGCGGGGGATTGAGGTCCGCGCGCCCAGTCATCAGGGGGTCTGCGGGCCGAAGGTCCCGGTGTCGGTGTCGTCGAGCGCGTTGTTCTTAAACTCGCGCCGCGTGTATGCGCCGGTGGCGAAGTTGAGATCGTATTCGTCCCACTTGCCCGGCTTGAAATCGAGCCGGAGCGTCGCGGTCGTCGCACTCGCCGTGTAGGTGTAAGTGAACGGATCGATGTCACCGGCCGGATCGTTTTCGGAACCCGCCGTCGCGCTCGTGAAGATGAGAATCGCCTCGATCACCCCGTTCGCTTGCTTCACTGCCCAATTCACGCCGGAGATCGCAGTCGGCGCGGTCCCGCCATTCACGGGAGTGCCGCCGCCGCCGGTCGTGGCGCTAGCGAGGTTGAAGCTGCCGCCGTCGGTGGATTTCAGTACGTTCTTGTCAAACTTCCGCCGCCCAAAGAGGCCCGTCGCGTAGTTGAGGTCATACTCGTCCCACTTGTCCGCCTTGAATTGCAGACGCAGCGAGGCCGTCGCTCCGCTGCCTGTGAAGACGTAGGTAAAGGTGTTCGTGCCTTGCACCGGGTCCACTTCGGTCCCAGTCGTCGCAGTGTTGAAGTTCAGCGTCTTGTCAAGGCCCTCGCCTTTTTTGGCTTCATAGACGAGGCCAGTGAGCGCCGCGGGCGCCGTCCCGTTCCCGACCTGTCCGCCGGTGACTGCACCACCGTCATCGCCGTGTGGCTTGTCGTCGCTCACATCGGGAATGCCGTCGCTGTCGTCGTCGGTGTCCGTCGCATTCGGGATTCCATCGCCGTCGATGTCGTCATCGATCGAATTGGGAATGCCGTCGCCGTCGATGTCGTGCTCCGCCGCGCTGTGATCATCAAGACCATCGTCATCGATGTCGTGTTCGGCCGGGTGGTTGTTGGGAAGGCGATCGCCGATGTAGCGCCCACGGAGGGGTCCGCTCAGCGCCACGCCGCCGTCCACATTCGCATCGGAGCCATTCGGGATGCCGTCGTTATCGATGTCGGGATCGACGACGTTCGGGATGCCATCGCGATCGAGGTCACGACCGCGGCTGTTGCTGTTGGAGGAATTGCCGCCGGGAGAGGATTGGCTGCCATTGTCGTCCGCGCTGCCGCGGCGATTGCGATTGCGAGCCCAGTACGCAGCGTCCGCGCTTGGCATGGTCGAGAGGATCATCGCGAGGGCGAGCACGGGTGTGATGGTCGTTCTGAGGATGGGGTGTTTTGTTTTCATGGGAGTGGTTTTGGTTGCGCTCTGTTGCGTCGCGAAAATGGGCAACGGCTCCTATTTTGCCAAATGGTCCAATGTATCCGGCTTGTTACAGATCGGATGAGAACGCCGCTCCGTGCGCTACCAGCCGCCGCCCGCAAACCCTGATGCCCACAGGTTGTGCCGACCATCGCTCTGATCAGACCCATCCCTTCTGGAGGTGTCCGATTGTAACGGAACGGATACACTTCCACCGTTTCGGCTCCCTGCTTTCCGGCCACACTTGACCCATGCCGCTCCTCTGCTCCCTCCTCTCCCGACGGCGCGAGCTGTTGTGTTTTTTGGCCGGCGTGGTCGTCACGTTTGCGGCGATGAAATCGTCCACTTCCGATCCTGCAGCAGCACCGGTGAGCGCGTCGTCGCCACCGGCGTCTGTGCGCGCTCGGCCCGAATCCGCCGACCTCGCCGTAGTGGCTTCGTCCCGGCCTGCCGCGGCGTCGGAGGAAAGTAACGTGAGCCGACTTTCCGAAGCACTCAGCGAAGCGGATCGCGACCGGCGCTTCGAATCGTTGCGGCACCTCGCGGATTCCCTCTCGGAAAGCGACGTGCAGGCCGCTCTCGCGATGGGCGCGCGCATTCCGGATGCAAATGATCAGGTCGAATTCCTCCGCGCGGTCTTCGCCAAGTGGGCGAGCGCACAGCCCGCCGCCGCACTTCCTGCCGCGCTCGCGTATCCGGCGGGTTTGCTCCGCTCCGAGACCGTCACTGCTGCGCTCGGTGCGTGGGCCGCGCGCGATCCTCATGCTTCGTTCGAGTGGATCGGCGCCCATCTCGGCGGCCCGCTGCGCGAGGAGTCGCTCGTGACCGTGGCCACGAGTTGGGCCGGGCATGCGCCGGAGGCCGCGGGTGCGTGGTTTCTGGCGTCCGGTTTGAAATCCGACGCAGTTCTCGCCGGCGTGGTGGAAGCTTGGACGGACCTCGATCCCGCGCGCGCCGCGCAGTGGGTGGAAGGGCTTCAGGAAGATCAGACCCGCCACCGAGCCCGCCGGGCTCTCGTCGCCGAGTGGGCGGGAAATTCACCCGATCAAGCTGCCGCCTACGTCACGAAGAAGCTCGGCGAAATCGGCAGCGACGGTCTCGTCGGAACGGTGGCGAATTCCTGGGGTGCCCACGATCCGCGCGCTGCCGCACAGTGGATCGGCACGCTTCCCGTCGGCGAAATCCGCGACGAGGCCTCATCCACCCTCGCGAGTATCTGGGCGTCGAGCGACATCGCGAGCGCCACGGAGTGGGCGGAAAAAGTCGCCGACCCCGCGATGCGCTCCAGCATCGTGCAGGCGCTCGCACTCACCTGGGGCGCCCTCGATCCGCAAGCCGCCCTCGACTGGCTCGCCTCTCTCCCCGCCGACGCCTCCCGCAAGAAAGCCACCCGCAGCACCCTCTCGTCTTGGGCCGCCACCGACGCCCCCGGCCTCGAGACCTGGCTCGCGGCACACCCGACCGGTCCCATCGCGGACGAAGCCCGCGACAGTCTCGATCGCGCAGCGCGGCCTTGAGCATGGCGCGGAAAGAGCAGAGAAGAGTCCTCGAAAAATGCGTGTCCTAGTCATCGAAGATGAAATGCAGCTCGCCCGCCACATCACGCGCGCGCTGACCCGCACGGGGCATGACGCCACGGCGGCGCATGATGGGCGCGAGGGGTTGCGACTGGCGCTGCTGCACGTGCCGGATCTGCTGGTGCTGGACCTGAATCTTCCGGGGATCGAAGGGCTGGAAGTGCTGGCGCAACTCAAAGAACAGAAGTCTCCGTCGCGGGTCATCATCCTCACGGCGCGCGGAGATGTGGCGAGTCGGGTGAAGGGGCTGAAGGCGGGCGCGGATGATTATCTGGCAAAGCCTTTCTCGATGGAGGAATTGCTGGCGCGCATTGAGGCGCTGGGTCGGCGGGCGGGTGCGCCGACGGCGGCGGAGATGCTGGAGGTGAGCGATCTCCGGCTCGATGTGCTGCATCGGCGGGTGGCGCGCGCGGGGAAGCCGCTGACGCTGTCGCCGCGGGAGTTCGATGTGCTGCTCGTGCTGATGCAGGAGCCGGGGCGCATCTTCTCCCGCACGGAGCTGTGCGAGCTGGTCTGGCAACGCGAGCACGCTTACGACATGCGCACGGTGGATATCGTGATCGGGCGGCTGCGGAAGAAGGTGGACGCGG
The DNA here is from genome assembly GCA_031425095.1 of Chthoniobacteraceae bacterium. Lineage (GTDB taxonomy): Bacteria > Verrucomicrobiota > Verrucomicrobiia > Chthoniobacterales > Chthoniobacteraceae > JANNXQ01. Next base: position 1,635 of record JANPIS010000232.1, on the reverse strand, counting down.
GCTTTGCGGAGCCGCTGATCCATACAAGCCGGGCGGTGGGATATATGGTGCAGGCGGCGGAGAAAATGACCAATGGACAATGACCAATGACCTAACTTTGACGCGGGTAACTCGCGGCCGGATTATTTTGTGGGCCACATTACTCGTGGTGGCTGGGTTCACGGGTTCGGCGCTGGCGGAAGCGGTGATCGAGGGGCGCGTGGAGTTACCGAAGGCGCGCTCGGGTCCGGTGATGAACAAACGCTATGAAATCGTGGCGAAAGGCGGCGTGCTCGCGCCTTATCCGCCCTTCGCCGTGGTCTCGCTCGAGGGATCTTTTTCCAAAGCCACGTCGCTGCCGGTGCAGCAGATGTCGCAGAAAGATCTCACCTTCGTGACGCCGCTCCTGCCGGTGCGGGTCGGGACGCGGGTGGAGTTTCCGAATCTCGACGACACTTATCACAACATCTTTTCCTTCTCGCCGACGAAGCGCTTCGATCTCGGGCGTTACACGGCGCAGGAGCGGCCGATTCCCTCGCAGGTCTTTGACAAGGAAGGGCTCGTCACTTTGCGCTGCGACATCCATGAACATATGCGTGGACTCATCCTGGTGCTGGATACCCCGCACTTTGTGACGACAGATACGGAGGGGCGATTCCGGCTCGGCGGCGTCCCCGCGGGGCGCTATAAGCTGAAGGCATGGATCGACAGCAAGACCACGCTCGAACGCTCGGTGGACGTCCCGGCGAGCGGGAGTCTGCGCGTCCAGTTCCCGTGACCTCGCGCGGCGAGGCGGGCGTGGCGGCCTTTCGCGCCAAGCTGCTCGCGGGCATGACGCTGGTGGTGCTGGCGATGACGCTCTCGGGGCTTTACCTCGCGGAGCGCTCGGTGACGGCGGAGACGCAGCACGATCTGCGGCTCGCCTTTACTTCCGAACTCGGACTGCTGCGCACGGTGCGCTACATCCGTCACGGGGCGCTGGCGGAGCGCTGTCGCACGCTGGTCCGCAAGCCGCGCATCCATGCGGCGCTGGAAGATGGCGCGCTGGATCTGCTCTACCCGAGCGCGAAGGATGAACTCGGCAATGCACTGCGCGCCGACGAAGTGCTGGACGACGCGGTGCAGCGGGTGTCCGTGCGTCCGCGCTTTTACCGCTTCATCGACAATGCGGGCGCGGTGATCCCGCCGGTGAACGCGCCGGAAGTCGGCGCACTCACGCCGGAAGAGGAGCGGCAACTTGCCTTTGCCAGCGTGCCGCAGAGCCAGCAGAATGGTTTTCTCGTGACCCCCGACGATGACATCGTGGAATTAATCGCCACCCCGATCGTGTCCACCGAAACCGGCGACGCCATCGCGGCGCTCGTCGCGGGATTTCCCGTCGCGACGAATGATCGCCCGCAGGCCGGGCTGCAGAGCGGCTTGTGGAAGGACGGACGGCTGCGCATGACGACGCTCTCGGAGCCGTCGCGCGCGAGGCTCGAAAAGGAAGTGGCGGCAGTGATCGCGAAGGACGAGGAGGCCGGCGCGCGCGGCGTGCCGGTGAAGGTGGACGACGCGGAGCAGATGCTCTTCGTGGAGCGGCTCAACCCCGGCTCGATGTTTCCGCCCGCGTATGAAGTGGGCATCTTCCCGCTCGCGGTGCTGCTCAAGCGCCAG
>JANPIS010000231.1:0-1890 GCA_031425095.1 Chthoniobacteraceae bacterium | reverse complement strand
CGCGAAGAGCCGCGCGAAGTTTTCACGAATCTGTGCGCTCAGTGCTTCGACCGATGTGGCGCGGAGCTGAGCCAGCGCGTCGTACGTCATGGCAAGATTCGCCGGATGATTGATGGGTCGGCCCTCGGCATCGACGAGGGGGTGTGAATTCCGTTCTGGCGGTGGGGGCAGGTCCGGGGCGTCCGTCTCGATCAGCAGACGATCGGCGGGGAGGTGTCGGAAGACCTCGCGAGTGGCGGCCTTCCGCTCGTGCAGGAAGTACGCGTTAAAGGAAAAATAGCCGCCGCTATCGAGGAAGCCGTGGGTCATTTCCGACGGGCCGCCATAGGCGTGGATGAGAAAGCCGCGTGACGGCAGCGGCTCCTCGCGGAGGATGTCCCAAAGCGGGCCCCATGCTCGCAGGCAGTGGATGGTGACTGCGCGCTGGTGCTGGGTCGCAAGCGCGAGCTGGGCGCGGAAGACTGCGCTTTGGTCATCGAGATCATGATCTTCGATCCAGCGATCAAGTCCCACTTCGCCGATGGCGGCGCTAGGATTCCCCGCCAGCAAGCGCTCCAGTGCACCGAGCCAGCGCGCCGAACGCCCGCGCACATGCCACGGGTGCAATCCATACGACGGCAGCACCCAGGAATGCGCACCGGCGAATGCCGCGACCTCATTCCAGTCGGACTCTTGCGTGCCGTTCACGACGGCGTGTTCGATGCCGAGCCGGGTGAGTTCTTCCATCCACTTTGCTCGATGTGGCGCGAGCCGGGCGTCGTGAAAGTGATTGTGCGCGTCGATCATGGTGCGGGTGGCTGCACCGACGCGGCAAAGCCCTGGATGGCGCGCCGGACTTGCGCGAGCCCATGCTGTCGGGTGGGTGAAAGACTTTCGGAGAGTCGGAGCGCGTCGAGCACTTGCGTGTCGAAGGACACGATTTCCGCTGGGGATGCGCCGTCGTAGAGTTCGCTGAGCAGGCCGGCGAGCCCCTTTACCATCGCCGAATCGGCATCGAGGCGAAAATGGCAGTGGCCATCGACGAGTTCGCCGTGCAGCCAGACGCGCGACACGCAGCCCGGCACCCGGTGGGCATCGGTGCGCGCGGTCTCGGGCAGTGGCGGCATCCTGCGCGCACGCTCCACCACGGCCGCCAGTCGCTCCTGCAGGTTCTCGACGATGGCGTATCGAGCGATGAGCTTTTTCTCTTTTTCAGCGAGGTGCATGGAGGTGAATGAGGCGGCGGAATTCAGTGGCCGAACTTCGCTCTTTGCAACCCCCGGCCAGCCGCTATCTTCGTCGCCCTTTTCCGCCACGCCCTATGAACGTCACCGTCGAACAACTCCCCAACTGCCTCGCCACCCTCAAAATCGAAGTCGAGCCTGGGAAAGTCTCGGCCGCTCGCGACTCCATCGTCAGTGAATACGCGAAGATCGCGAAGCTCCCCGGCTACCGTCCGGGCAAGGCTCCCCGCACGGTTGTCGAGCGGAAGTACAAGAAAGAGATCAAGGAAGAGCTTGAGCGGAAGCTGCTCGGTGATTCCACGCGCAGCGCCATCGCCGAGCAGAAGCTCCGCGTGCTCCAGATCGCGAACGTCGAGGACGTGGAGTTTGCCGACGAGAAGGGGCTCTCGTTCACGGCCACGGTCGTGACGCATCCGGATTTTCAGCTTCCTGAATACAAGGGCCTGCCGGTGACGGTCCCGGCTTCCGAGGTCACCGATGCCGATGTCGATCAGTCGCTCGAAGAACTCCGCGATCAGAACGCTGACTTCACCGACGTCGAAGGCCGCGCGGCGGAAATGGATGACTATGTGGTCGTGGACTACAAGGGATCGATCGATGGCAAACCTGTGCACGACACTTTCCCGAAAGCCGGCAAGCCGCTCTCGGCGAACGAGGACTTTTGGAT
>JANPIS010000230.1:0-4066 GCA_031425095.1 Chthoniobacteraceae bacterium | reverse complement strand
TCACGCAGTTGGGATTGGCGACCTCTTCGCCCTCGGCGAAGGGATGCGCCACGTCATCAATGTGCAGGGCGATGAACCGCTCATCGATCCGAAGCTCGTGACGCGACTCGCCGAAGCGATGAAGGCGGATCGGAAGATCTCGATGATCACGGCGGCGCATCCCTTCGCCGAGGGCGAAGAGGTCGCCAATCCCAACTGCGTGAAGGTGGTCCTGGATCGACACTCCGACGCGCTCTATTTTTCGCGCAGCGTGATTCCAAATACGGCTCGGGTCTCAGGCACGGCTCAGCGGGCTAAAGCCCAGCACTACCGTCGCCATCTCGGCATCTACGGCTACACCACGCGCTTCCTCCTGGAGTTTGTGAAATGGAAGCCGGGAGCACTCGAGCAGGCCGAACAACTCGAACAACTGCGCGCGCTCGAAAACGGCGCGAAGATCCGCGTGCTCCTCACCAAGGCCGGCTCCATCGGTGTCGATACTCCCGCCGACGCTCGAACTGCGGAAAAAATTCTGGCCGCTTGAGGCGGCTCTCCACCCTCAACACTCAACTCCCAACTTCCCCATGAAGTACATTTTCGTCACCGGCGGCGTCGTCAGTTCACTCGGCAAAGGGCTCGCCGCGGCTTCGCTCGGCACGCTGCTGGAACATCGCGGGCTGAAGGTCGTGCTGCAGAAATTCGATCCGTATCTGAACGTCGATCCAGGGACGATGAACCCCTTCGAGCACGGCGAAGTGTACGTGCTCGACGATGGCGCGGAGACCGATCTCGACCTCGGCCACTACGAGCGCTTCACGAATGCGCTGCTCACGCGCGCCAACTCGACCTCGAGCGGCCAGGTCTATCAGGCCGTGCTCGAGGCGGAGCGGCGTGGCGATTTTCTCGGCAAGACGGTGCAGGTGATTCCGCACATCACCAATGAGATCAAGGCGCGCATCGCACGCGGTGGCGAAGGCAAGGACTGCGACATCGTCATCACCGAGATCGGCGGCACCACGGGCGACATCGAGGGGCTGCCTTTCCTCGAAGCGATCCGGCAATTCATCCACGAAGCCGGCCCGCAAAACGCCATCGTCATGCACGTCACGCTCGTGCCTTTCATCAAGGCCGCGGGCGAGCTGAAGACGAAGCCTTCGCAGCAATCCATCGCCAAGCTGCGCGAGATCGGGCTGCAACCGCAGATCCTCATCGCCCGCACCGAGCACCCGCTGGGTAGCGAGACCCGCGAAAAGCTCTCGCAATTCTGCTCCGTGCCGCTGGATGCCGTGATCGAGTGCCGCGACGTCGCACACACCATCTACGAGGTGCCGCTGCGCCTCCAGGAGGAAAAGCTCGACGACATCGTCTGCCGCCTGCTCGCCCTCGAGGTGCCGCCTGCGGACATGGCGCAGTGGAAGCGTTTCGTGAACCGGATCATCAAGCCGAAAAAGCACGTGAAGGTCGCGCTCGTCGGCAAATACACCGACCATCAGGACGCTTACAAATCGATCATCGAATCCGTGACCCACGCTGCTGCCTCTGCTGATTGTCGCGTGGAAATCCTGGAGGTGGATGCCTCGGAACTCGAAGACGGAAAAAATCCGGGCGCGAAGCTCGACGGCGTCTCCGGCATCCTGGTGCCCGGCGGCTTTGGCGAGCGCGGGATCGAAGGCAAGATCGTCGCCGCCCAGTATGCGCGTGAAAACAAAGTGCCCTACCTCGGGCTCTGCCTCGGCATGCAGATCGCCACGATCGAATTCGCCCGCCACGTCTGTGGCTTGAAGGACGCGAACAGCACGGAGTTCAACGCCAAGGGGCCGAACCCGGTGATCGACCTTTTGCCAGAGCAGAAAAAGGTGAAAGGCAAGGGCGCGAACATGCGGCTCGGCACTTGGGACTGCCATCTGCAGGACGGCACCAAGGCGCGCAGCGTCTACGGCCGCGCTGAGATCCGCGAGCGGCACCGCCACCGCTACGAATTCAACAACGCGTATCGCGAGCAGATGGAGGCGAAGGGCTTCGTCATCGCCGGCACCTCGCCGGACGGGAAACTCGTCGAGCTGATCGAACTCAAGGATCACCCGTGGTTCATGGCCTGCCAGTATCATCCGGAATTCCAGAGCAAGCCGAACAACCCGCACCCCCTCTTCCGCGGCTTCGTGAACGCCTGCCTCGCCCACGACGCGTAGTCCAGGCAGCGCGGTCAGCAGTGCGGACTCGACCCTCGATCCGGTGACCGGTAGCATGCCCGTGGCATGAAGGCCACGCTCCCTGGTTTCGGTTTCCGCACCATGCGATGGATGCTCGCGGCCTTTTGGCTGCTCGCGTCGCTTCCCGCCATCGCGCACGATTTCCGCGTGCTGGTCTTTTCCAAGACCGCCGGTTTCCGACACGACTCGATCCCCGCGGGCATCGCGGCGATTCAACAGCTCGGAGCGGAGAATGACTTGGACGTCTTCGCGACGGAGGACTCCGCACAGTTCGCCCCGGCAAATCTCGCGCTCTTCGATGCGGTCGTTTTTCTCTCCACGACCGGCAACGTGCTCGACGCGGCGCAGAAAACCGCCTTCGAGCAGTTCATTCAGTCCGGGCGAGGCTGGGTCGGCGTGCACTCCGCTTCGGATACCGAGCAGACATGGCCGTGGTATGGCCAGCTCGTCGGCGCGTATCTCCGCGATCACCACGCGATCCAGCCAGGCACCGTGCTCGCGCTCGATCGCGCGCACCCCTCCACGGCGCCATTGCCGGAACGCTGGGTTCACACGGACGAGTGGTACAACTTCCAGACGAACCCTCGCGGCACCGTACACGTGCTCGCGACGCTCGATGAAAGCACCGTCGTCGGTGGCTTGATGGGCCACGACCATCCGATCGCATGGTGCCGCGAATTCGACGGTGGACGCACGTGGTACACGGCGATGGGGCACACGGCCTCGACTTTCTCGGAACCGGAGTTCCGGGCGCATCTGCTCGGCGGCATTCGCTGGGCCGCAGGGCAGGCCGCGGGCGACGCGGGGGCGACGGTCCACTCGCGCTATGAGAAGATCGTGCTCGATGACGGCGTGAACGATCCGATGGCGCTCGAAGTGGCGGCGGATGGTCGCGTGTTTTTCGTCGAGCGCGGAGGAAAGGTGAAGGTGTACTCGCCCGTCACCCAGGCGACGACCCTCGTCAGCACGCTGCCGGTCTTCACTGGCTTTGAAGACGGACTGCTCGGGCTCGCGCTCGATCCGGCATTCACCACGAATGGCTGGCTCTACCTCTACTACTCGCCCGTGGGTGTGACGCCGGAGAATGTCCTCTCGCGCTTCACGATCTCCGGGACCGCGCTCGTGCCCGCGTCGGAAATCGTCCTCCTGCGCGTCGCGACCGATCGCACGGACGGTCGGCACTCCGGCGGCGGAATGGAGTTCGGGCCCGGAGGGAATCTGCACCTCGCGATCGGCGACAATACGCATCCCGGCGCGTCGGACGGTTACGCGCCGATCGATGAGCGACCGGGGCGCAGCGCGTGGGACGCGCAGAAGTCCGCGGCGAATACGAACAACTTCAACGGCAAAATCCTGCGCATTCACCCGGAGCCGGATGGCACCTACACAATTCCCGCGGGCAATCTTTTCCCTCCTGGCACGCCACTCACGCGGCCCGAGATTTTCGTGATGGGGTGCCGCAACCCTTTCCGCATCGCCGTCGATCAGCTCACCGGCGCGGTCTTCTGGGGCGACGTCGGCCCCGATGCAGGCGATGCGCATGCAGCGCGGGGGCCGCACGGTTATGACGAGCTGAACCTCGCGCAGACGCCGGGGAACTACGGCTGGCCTTACCTCATCGCGAACAACCAACCCTATCGCGACTACGACTTCGCCACTGGCGTCTCCGGCCCCGCCTTCAATCCTGCGGCGCTGAGCAACAACTCGCCGAACAACACCGGCGCGCCGACTCTGCCGCCTGCGCGCGGCGCAGTGCTCTGGTATCCCTACGGCGCGTCGCTCGACTTCCCGGCGATCGCTGCCGGCAGCAATCGCACCGCCATGGCCGGAGCGGTGTATCGCCACAACCCGAGCCTCCTCTCCGACGTTGCCTTCCC
>JANPIS010000229.1:0-19590 GCA_031425095.1 Chthoniobacteraceae bacterium | reverse complement strand
GCGATCTCGAGCCCAGTCGGGATCATCAGGCCATCGGCAAAGACAGTCACGCGGTCCGCGCGACCGGTGCCCGCGGTGTCTTCCAGGATCAGGATTTTGTCGTTGGGAATTTCGCCTGGCTTGAGCTGCGGATAAGTGGTCGTCTGCGCGACCCAGAGTCGGCCCCGACGGTCCCAGCGCATCTGGATCGGCTTGATCACGCCCTCTTCCTCCGACGCGAAAAGGTTCACCTGAAATCCTTTGGGCACCTTGAACGAAGCGAGTTCCGCCGCGGGGTCGTTGCGATCGAGTTCCTGGGCGACGGCACTGGGGAGCGCGCTGGAAAGTGCGGCGAGAACCCGCCCCGCGGCGCGCAGTGTGCAGCGGCGAGAATTCATGGCTTCGCGAGTCCAGCGGCGAGACTCCAGATTTCCTTTTCCTTCGCTTCGATGAGCGGCAGGAACTCTTCGCGTTCACCGGGAAACCAGCGCTTCTCCGGATCGATGTGATCGCGGCTGCTCGGCTGCACCGTGCGGTCACCGGCGAGGAAGGCCCAGTTCTGGACGCGCCAGTAGTCGAACCACAGACGGTTTTTCGCGGCGATGAGTGCGAGCAGACGGGAATGCGCGGTGGTGTTCCCGCTGGCGGTGTCGGCGTTCAGCTCGAGCTTGCGGGCGAGATCGAGCGCGAAGATCGCGTGCGCCGCACGGGTCAGGTGGCAGCCATCGCGCTGGACTGCGGAACCCGGAAGCTGCACTTCGCCGACGCCCGCCCACGCGACACCGGCGCGTTCGGCGGCATTGCGAGCGGCGGCGCTGTAGTCGGCCAGCGTTTCGCGCCGCTCCCGCAGAATCGTGGAGCTATCGAGGATACGCGGGTCGAGAGGAGGCAGGGAGTCGCGCTGCGCCAGGGCGAACGGCTCGAGCACGAGTACGCGTCGTTTTCCACCGCCGCTAAAGCGCGCGAGCAGCTTCTCATACGCTGCGCCGAATTCCGGCAGCTTCTCTTTCCCCGCAAAGCTGTCCATCTGCCCTAGCTGACAGATCACGACCGTGGCGCCGATCTGGTCGAGCTGTTCCTCCCACGAGGGGAAATTTAGGTCGCGGCGTTGCTCGAAGACGGTGTCGCCTTCCCACGCGAGGCTGCGAAATTTGATCCGATGGTCGGGCAGCGCACGCGCGACGAGCATTTCAAAGTACCCGAGTTCGCTGGCGACCACCATGTCCTCACCGCCGATCACGGCGACGACATCGTCGCGCTGAAAAAAACGCTCTGCGGGAAATGGCAGCGGCGGCTCGACCGCACCGCCGATGTCGCCCTGCAGCCAACAAAGCAGACACGCCAGCCATCGCAGCGGGAGGCAGGACGCTCGCATCTGCGGTCTGCGGGCTTACTTCCGGTAAGCCTCGATGCTCACGATCACCACCTGCCGTTCGCCGTGCTCGGTCGGGAGCGCGAGCTGGTCGCCGACTTTGTGGCCGATGACGGCCTGGGCAAACGCGCTTTGGTAACTGACAATGCCTTTGTCGGGATCGCCGTCCCACGCGCCGAGGATGGTATACACATCGATCCGGCCATCGGGGATTTCCTTGAGCGTGACGATCGTGCCGAGTGCGACGGCACTGGTGTCAGGATTGGCAAAGTCGGTACCGCGGGCGAGGCCGAGCTCTCGTTCGGTTTCGGATTTGCGACGCATGAGCACGCGCTGCATTTCCTTGGCGGCCTTGAATTCGAAATTTTCCCGCAGATCGCCATGTTCCCGCGCGATGCTGATCTCCTTGGTGTTCTCGGGAATTTTTTTCATCACGAGTTCGTCAAAGTCGGCCTTGCGCTTTTCGAGGCTTTCCCAGGAGACGATGAGGGCCTCCTGTTTTTGCTCGGGTCCACCGGAGACCATCGCTTCGAGCTCGGGATGGACGCGGATGATCCGACCCATGAGCGAACGTTTGTTCAGCTCTTCAAAGACCGGCGTCAGCAGGAGCTTGCGGATGGTGTCGCGCAGGTCCTCGGCGGAGGCGTCGGTAATCAGATCGTTGAGCAAATCCTGATCGCTCATCAGTAGGTCGTGCAACTTGCGGTCGCGTTTTTCGCTGAACTGATCGCGCTCCAAAGCGGCCACGATGGCGTTGAGCAGGCGGGCGTTGACGAGTTCAGCAAGCGGACCGGTGCGCTCGCGGCAGAGCCAGTTCAGGGCTTCGGTGCTGATCGAATGTTCGCTGATCGCGCGCTCCAGGGCCGTGCGGAGTTCGGCGGTGTGGCCTTGCTCAGTGATGAGCCGCGCGGCCTCGGAGACGACCTTGGTGTTGCCGCGCAGCACGAGATTGATCGCGACACCCAGCCAGCGATCGCCGAATGCGCCGGGCACTTCGCCGATCACGCGCTTCATCTTCGAGGCCGGCACGTCCGCGAGCAGCGTGGGCAGCGAGCGCTCGCCGTCGCGCAAGACGGCGGCGACGGTCGGCGCGTCTCCGCCTGCCTGCAGGCCGGGGACTTTCTCGATCAATTCGTCGCGGGTAAGGAGGAGGGAGAGGGCTTCGGAAGTGTGCAGCCGGGCACTCTTGCGGCAGGTGTCCTCCGCGGCAACGATCACCGGCTGGAGCTGCGGTGCGCCGCTCGCGAACTCGGTCACATTCTTCACGATCAGATCGAGGGCGGCGATCTGGTGTTTGAGCTGACGCGCGTTGTTGAACGCGGCGACGTATTCGTCGGCGTGTGAGATCGGTCCCTCGCGCAGTTCGAAGGGCAGCCCCTTCTTGGTGGGGATCGCAAAGTGTCCGTCGTTCTTCAGAGCCTTCTTGGCCGTCTCGATCCAGCGCTTGAATTCCGCCTCGCTCAGCACGTCCGGGACGAGCGCAGCGGCGATCTGATCCTGCGTGGCCTTGCCGTCGAAGCTTTCCAGGATACCGCGAATGAGTCCGACCGGATCGCCTTTCACCTGCGCCTTCACCGCGGCGAGGTCCGTGGCCTTCTTCGTCAGAATGTGCGTGGCCGAGAGTGGCGCGAGCGAGTCTGCGGCATACTGCAGTTGCATCGTGTGGCCGCGCTTGGCCTTGAAGTGGATGACCACCTGACCGACGAGGAAATCATAGGAATCGATCTGACCGAACCCCCAGCTCTTGTGTTGCACGTAAGTGCCGGGTGCGAGTTGGGTGAGGGCGCGGCCGCCGGCTACAGTGAGTTTGCCGGATTCGACCGCTTTTTGAATGTCAGATTCCATGTGTGGGGCGGAGAAGATACGGACGCACATGGGGCGCGGCAAGAGGGAAGCCAGCGGGATGCAGCGGGATGTAGAAGGCGCCATGGCCGCGTTGCCGAGATCGCGGATCCCCGCTTCATCAACCTCCGGCCGCCCGCGGTCGCAGGACCATCCAAAAAAACAGGAGGGCGGGGCCTCTACCGGCGCGGTGAATCGCTGTTCACCATCGCACCGGCAGAAACCCCGCCCTCCCGAACCACACAACAACAAAGCGGGATCAGCGGATACCGGGCGAGGTGCGCTCGCCGTAGCCCCACGGATCGGTGCTGAGCGCGATCTGGACGCGTTCAGCAGCGTTTTTGAAATCAAACGGCACGGAGTAGCCGAGGCCGGGTGCGAGCAGCGAACCGTGCGCGCCGCTCATGCGGCTGCCGCCCTTGAGATCGAACTCGTACAAAGTGTCGCCGCGGCGGCCCAGCTTGTCGTTGTCCTTGTCGTCGCGGGAAGCGTACTTGCCGGTCACGTCACTGATGCGGACGTGGATCATGACTTCCGAGTGGCCGATGCTGGCAGGCTTGATGATTTCGCCCAGCGCGCGTTTCCAGGGTTTGCCCGCATCGACGACGTCGAGCGTGCCTTCGACCACCCAACCGGTCGGAGGATATTCGCCTTCCTTGAGGATGGTCGTCGGCGCGATTTTTTCGAGCTCGTGCTTCAGCGCGAGCGACCAGGCATGCGGAGCCAGCGAGCGGCGAATGGGCTCTTCGCCGGGGCCACGATGGTCGCCCGTGAAGACGGTGTCCGTGACATCAAACGGGCGAATGTAGATGGCATCCGGATCGGTGGCACCGCTGGCGACTTGCGTCTCGTGAACGCGCACGCCAGCGCAGGAGGTGAGGATGAGCAGACCGCCAAGGGCGAGGAGAGAGTGTTTCATAATCGGGAGTGTGATTCCCGATCGGGTTGCAGCTTCCGTGCCCTCCGAGGCGCGTTGTGCATGGGAATTCGTGATGGGTGGACCGAGCCTCGGTCCGACCCGCTCACCAGTCACGATCTCGCAACCCGGCTACACCAGCACTGGGTCGAGCTTCCAGATCTCCTTCGCGTACTCCGAGATCGTGCGGTCGCTGGAGAATTTGCCCATCCGCGCGGTGTTCAGGATCGCCATCTTCGCCCACTGCTTCTCGTCCTTGAAGGCTTCATCCACTCGCGCGTGGCAGTCCACATAAGCCCGGAAGTCGGCGAGGCAGAGGAACGGATCGGAGTGGTAAAGATTGTCCCGCAGCATCGTCAGGACACCAGGTTCATTCGGCGTAAAATAGTTGGAGCCGACCCAGTCGACGACGGTGCGCAATTCCTCGTCCGCCTCGTAGTAGCTCTGCGGGCGATAGCCTTTCTTCCACAGCTCCGCGACTTCGTCGACGGTAAGGCCGAAGATGAAGATGTTCTCCGGACCGACTTCTTCCTGGATCTCGACGTTCGCGCCGTCGAGCGTGCCAATGGTCAGAGACCCGTTGAGCGCGAGTTTCATGTTTCCGGTGCCCGAGGCTTCCTTGCCCGCGGTCGAGATTTGCTCTGAGAGATCGGATGCGGGCACGATTCGCTGGGCCAGCGAGACGCGGTAGTTCGGCAGGAAGACGACCTTCAATTTGTCCTGAATGCGGATGTCGGCATTGATGTGCGCCGCGACGGAGTTGATCGCCTTGATGATGCACTTCGCCATGTCGTAGCCGGGCGCGGCTTTGGCGGAAAAAATGAACACACGCGGGCTGATCTCGAGGTGCGGGTTCTGCAGGAGCTTGCGATAGAGCGCGAGGATGTGGAGCAGGTTTAGGTGCTGGCGCTTGTACTCGTGCAGGCGCTTGATCTGAACATCGAACATAGCCGCCGGATTGACGGTCACGCCGCACGTTTCCTTGATGATGCGCGCGAGCACGACTTTGTTGGCGTGCTTCACGGCCATGAAGTCCGCCTGAAACTGAGCGTCGTCGGCGTGGGCTTCGAGCTCCCGCAGCTTGTCGAGGTTCCGTTCCCAGCCGTGGCCGATCTTGGAAGTGATGAGCTTGCTCAAGCCAGGATTGCACGCCAGCAGCCAGCGGCGCGGCGTGATGCCGTTGGTCTTGTTGTTGAACTTGCCCGGATACAATTCGTCGAATTCCGGGAAGAGGTCGCTCTTGATCAGCTTCGTGTGCAGCGCAGCCACGCCGTTCACCGAGAAGCTGCCGACCACGGAGAGGTTCGCCATGCGGACCATCTGCATGTGTCCTTCTTCGATGATGGAAAGGACCCGCTTCTTCTCCACGTCGCCCGGCCACTTCTCGTCGACCACCACGAGGAAGCGTTTATTGATCTCGAAGATAATCTGCAGATGCCGCGGCAGGACCTTCTGAAAGAGCGCCACACTCCACTTTTCGAGGGCTTCGGGAAGCAGCGTATGATTCGTATAGGCAAACGTCCGCGTCACGAGTCCCCATGCCCGGTCCCACGACATGCCCTGCTCGTCGTGGAAGAGTCGCATGAGTTCCACGATCGCGACGGCGGGATGCGTGTCGTTGAGTTGGATCGCGATCTTTTCGGGAAACTCGTCCCAGTCATTGTCGTCGCGGCGGAAGCGGCGGAAGATGTCGCGCAGCGAGCAGGCGACGAAGAAGTACTGCTGCACCAGGCGCAATTCCTTGCCTTCGTCGGTCTTGTCATTCGGATACAGGACCTTCGAGACTGTCTCGCTGATCGTCTTCTCTCGCACGGCCTCGGCATAGCCACCGCGATTGAAAGCTTCAAAGTCGAATTCGGATGAGGCGCGCGATTCCCAGAGGCGCAGGTAATTCACCGTATTCGTATCGTAGCCCGGGATCGGAATGTCGTAGGGCACGCCGACGAGCTTCTTGGTGCCGACCCAGCGCGGCACGTAGTTTCCGCGATCGTCGAAGACATTCTCCACGTGGCCGTAGAGTTCGATCTCCGTCGCGTGCTCGGGGCGCATGATCTCCCACGGCGTCCCAAAAGTCCGCCAAGCGTCGGGCAACTCGACTTGGTGGCCATTGAGGAATTCCTGCTTAAAAAGCCCGTACTCGTAGTGAATCCCGTAGCCGATCGCCGGCAGGTCGAGCGTGGCGAGCGAGTCGAGAAAACAGGCGGCCAGTCGGCCGAGGCCTCCATTGCCGAGACCCATGTCGTACTCCTCGCGGCGCAGTTCATCGATATCGAGACCGAGTTCCTTGAGCGCTTCCTCCATCGTCTCGAAGACACCGGCGCTGTAGAGGCTGTTTGAGAAGAGCCGCCCCATGAGGAACTCGAGGGAGAGATAGCACACCCGCTTGGTGTTTGTCTTATGGTGCGCCTCTTGGGTCGCGAGCATGCGCTCGATGATGATCCGATGCAGGGCCTTGGAGGTCGCAATCCACCAGTCGCGTTTCGTCGCGGTGGTCGCATCGCGGGCGAGTGCAAACTTCAATTGACTCTGCACGAGCGCCTTGAGGCTCGGAGTCGTTTTTTCCACGGTGGGTTGGAATGGTTCAGATTCACGCATGGGGTCCGTTGTGTCAGCGGATCGAGAGTGGAAAACAAGCAAATAGCAGTTTCGGCCCAGAGTGCGCGGCAGATTTGCCCGGGCGGAAAGGGGAAGAGCTGCGTCGCCGGCGATCCTGCCATCGGAGGTATGAGGCCATTCCGTGCTGTCCCAATCGGCGATATGCAGGCTGTAAACGTTGCGCTGGAGGTCTCCGTTTCAGCTCGTGCGCTCTCTTGCCTGCGCATATTCCCATGAATCCCCAGCCATGAACCCGTTCCTCCGTTGCGCCGCTCTTTCACTTCTCACGCTGTCGCTCCAGGCGGCTCCACCGAACATCATCGTCATCCTGTCCGACGATGTCGGCTACTCGGATGTCGGCTGCTTCGGCGGGGAGATCCAGACGCCGAATCTCGATGCGCTGGCGCTGAGCGGTGTGCGGTTCACGCAATTCTACAATACGGCGCGCTGCTGCCCCACCCGCGCGGCGTTGCTCACCGGGCTCTATGCGCATCAGGCTGGGATCGGACACATGGTCGATGGCGCTGGTCCGCAGAGCGGCTCGGAATCCTACTCCGGCGAACTCAGCAAGCGGGCCGTGACCATTGCCGAAGCGCTGAAGCCTGCGGGGTACGCCAGCTACATGGCCGGCAAGTGGCACGTGACGAGAGTCACCAAGCCCGAGGGCGACGCCGACAGACACAACTGGCCGCTGCAACGCGGCTTCGATCGCTTTTACGGCACCATTCACGGGGCAGGCAGCTTCTTCGATCCAAATTCGCTCGTGCGTGACAATGCCTTTGTCTCTCCGTACGCCGATGCCAAGTACCAGCCGGCAGAATACTACTACACCGACGCGATCAGCGATCATGCGGTGCGCTTCATCACCGAGCACCGGCAGCGCAGCGCGGAGAAGCCGTTCTTTCTCTACATGGCCTACACTGCCGCGCACTGGCCGATGCATGCCAGGGAATCCGACATCGCGAAATACAAAGGCAAGTACGATACCGGCTACGACAACATCCGCGGGGCGCGGCTTGAGAAGATGAAGCGACTCGGCCTGCTCGATCCGCGCTGGCAGGTCTCGCCGCAGGCCGGTGAGTGGAGCGCGGTCGGCAATAAGGCCTGGGAGTCACGCTGCATGGAGGTCTTCGCCGCGATGCTCGACAATATGGATCAGGGCATCGGACGCCTCGTCGCAGCGTTGAAGAAGAACGGCCAGTTCGAGAATACGCTCATTCTTTACCTCCAGGACAATGGCGGCTGCGCAGAAGGCTTGGGGCGCAATGGCCCCTTTAAGCCGCGCGCCGACGCTCCCACGCTGCCGCCGCTGGCGAAGGATTTTCTGCAGCCCGATATGATCCCGAAACAGACCCGCGATGGCTACCCGGTGCGGCAGGGCGCGGGCGTCATTCCTGGCGGCGCGGATACTTACATCGCCTACGGGCGCGACTGGGCGAACGTCAGCAACACGCCCTTCCGCGAATACAAACACTGGGAACACGAGGGCGGCATCAGCACGCCGCTCATCGCGCATTGGCCGGCGGGCATCGCGAGCGAGCGCCGTGGCCAGCTCGACCCCCAGCCCGGCCATCTCATCGATCTCATGGCCACCTGCGTGGATCTCGCGGGTGCGAAATATCCCGCCGAATTCCACGGCCTTCAGATTCAGCCGCTGGAGGGTGTGAGTCTCGCGCCCGCGTTTTCCGGCAAGCCGCTCAATCGTCCGCAGCCGCTTTTCTGGGAGCATGAGGGAAATCGCGCGATTCGCATCGGCGACTGGAAGCTCGTCTCCAAGCATCCCGCCGCATGGGAACTCTACGACATGGCTATGGATCGCACCGAGATGCACGATCTCACCGCGCAAGATCCGCAGCGCGTCGCGGGGATGTCTGCGCTGTGGGAAACGTGGGCCAAGCGCGTCGGCGTGATGTCTTGGCCGCTCTCCGGCGCCGAGCGAAAGAAAGCGAAGCAGAAATCCGATTGATCGCGGCGGAACGAGACAAAGGGAATCCGCCGCCCGGACTCAAGCTGATGCTCCCCATGATGAAAGTAATCCTGTCGTCTCTTGCCGCCCTCACCAGGGCACGCGCCATTCACCGTGCGCTTCCTGTCATGCTGGCGGGCTGCCTGGCGCTCGTCGGCCCCGCCGTCGCCGCCGACGCGAAGAAGCCGAACGTCCTTTTCCTTTTCGCCGACGATCAGTGCTTCGAGACGATCCGCGCGCTCGGTCACACCGACATCGAGACGCCGAATCTCGATCGTCTCGTGCAGCGCGGCACGACCTTCACCCATGCCTACAACATGGGTTCGTGGAGCGGCGCTGTGTGCGTCGCGAGTCGCACCATGCTCGTCACCGGCCGCAGTGTCTGGCGCGCGAATGCGATCTACAATGCCACGGACAAGGAGCGCGAGGCCGGACGTCTGTGGCCGCAGATGATGTCCCGGGCCGGCTACGGCACTTACTTCACGGGGAAGTGGCACATCCAGGCCGACGCCACCAAGGCCTTCGACGTCACCAAGGACATCCGCGCCGGCATGCCGAAGGACACGCCCTCGTCCTACAACCGTCCGCGCGCTGGAGTGCCCGACGAATGGAGCCCGAGCGACCCGAGTCTCGGCGGATTCTGGCAGGGCGGGAAACACTGGAGCGAAGTCGTGGGCGACAACGCCATCGAGTTCCTCAACACGGCTAAGCAGAGCGGCAAACCCTTCTTCATCTACGCCGCCTTCAATGCGCCGCACGATCCGCGACAGTCGCCGAAGGAGTACGTGGATAAGTATCCGCTCGAGCGCATCGCGATGCCGAAGAACTTCCAGCCCGAGTATCCCTACAAGGACGCGATCGGTTGCGGCCCTTCGCTGCGCGACGAAAAGCTCGGCCCCTTTCCGCGCACCGAGCACGCGGTGAAAGTTCATCGCCAGGAATATTACGCCATCATCACCCACCTCGACGCGCAGATCGGCCGCATCCTCGACGCGCTGGAGAAAACCGGGCAGGTCGATAACACGTGGATCTTCTTCACGGCTGATCACGGCCTCGCCGTCGGGCACCACGGGCTCTTCGGAAAGCAAAACATGTACGATCACAGTGTGCGCGTGCCTTTCCTCGTCGCCGGCCCCGGAGTGAAGGCCAGCGCGAAGATCGACGCGGCGATCTATCTGCAGGACGTGATGGCCACTGCGCTCGATCTCGCTGGTGCGGAGAAGCCGGAGCAGGTGGAGTTTCAGAGTCTGCGACCGCTGCTGCGCGGGGAGAAATCGGCCGCCGCCCGGGAGTCCATCTACGGTGCGTATCTCGAGCTTCAGCGTGCGATCACCCACGATGGCTGGAAGCTCATCCTGTATCCGAAAGCCGGCGTCGCCCGCCTTTACCATGTCGCTGAGGACGCCGATGAGATGCGCGACCTGGCCGCCGATCCAGCGCAAGTCGAGCGCCGCCGGGCGCTCCTCCAGCGTCTCATCGCTCTGCAAAAGGATCTCGGTGACACGCTCGATCTCAGTGGCTTCCTTGCCAACCGCTAAGGCACGGCGATGAAACGAATACTCTCCACCCTCGGCCTGCTGCTCGTCGTCACCCGGTGCTTTGCCGCCGCGCCCCCGAACATTCTGCTTATCCTGCCCGACCAAATGCGGGCCAGCGCCATGGCCTGCGATGGCAATCCGGACGTGCAGACGCCGCACATCGATCGACTCGCGGCGGAGGGCATCCGCTTCCGACGCACTTATGCGAACGTGCCGGTCTGTTGTCCCGCGCGCGCCATTCTGCTTACGGGCACTTACCCGCAGGTGAATGGCATGGTCGCCAATGATCTGCGGCTGCGGGAGGAGCAAGTAACCATCGCGGAACGGCTGCGCGATGTGGGTTATCGGACGGGCTTTGTCGGCAAGTGGCATCTGGACGGGGGGCCCCGTGATCCGGGCTTTGTGCCCCCGGGCCCGCGGCGGCAGGGTTTCGACTTCTGGGCCGCCTATGAGTGCCATCACCTGCACTTTTCCCCCATCTACTTTCGCGACACGCCGGATGAAATCTTCATCCCGAAGTTCGAGCCCGTGGCTTCTTGCGACTACGCCATCGAGTTCCTCAAGCGTCAGCCCAGAGACCAGCCCTTCTTCCTCACCGTGCAGATGGGTCCGCCGCACGATCCCTACGGCGCGCCCGAGGAGTACATGAAGCGTTACGACCCAGAGAAACTCACCATGCCCGCAAGCTGGCAGGCAGGGAGTGAGAAGGGTGGGGCCGGTGCGATCCCGCCGAGATTGCGCCGCCCCGGGATGCCTGCGCGGCCCTACGTCCCGCTCGGCGGGAGGGAGGAGGTGGCTGCTTACTACGCTGCGATCACCGCGCTCGACGATCAGGTCGGCCGCCTGCTCGCGGCGCTCAAAGAAATCGGCGCGGACGAGAACACGATCATCCTCTTTACCTCCGATCATGGCGACATGCTCGGGAACCACGGCCTGCGGCGGAAGCGGAAGCCGCACGATGAATCCGCGCGCGTGCCCGGCATCGTGCGCTGGCCGGCGCGGGTGCCGAAAGGGCAGGTCGTCGAGACCCTCTTCAGTCACGTCGATATGGCGCCGACACTGCTCGCGCTCGCAGGTCTGGAGGTGCCGAAGAGCATGCAGGGGGCCGATCTTTCCCGGGTCGCTCTCGGCGAGACGACTGCGGGACCCGAGGCCGTGCTGCTCCAGATCTTCGTGCCGTTCAATCCCGACGGCATCGCCAAGCCGTGGCGCGGCATCGTCACCGCGACGCACACCTACGCGCGCTATGAAGACGAGCCGTGGGTGCTCTTCGACGACAAGGCCGACCCGCACCAAATGAAGAACCTGGCCACCGACCCCGCGCAGACTCCGCTCCGGGAGAAGCTCGATGCGCAACTTGCCTCCCTGATGAAAAAGCACGGCGACGCGTGGAGCTTCAATTCCAGCGCACTCGTCGAAGAAGGCGGACGCCTCTACCGCCACCGCACTTTCTTGACCGTGGCCGAGTATCTCGAATGGGCCAAAGCCAACCCGGACCAGGCTCCATAACCGTCTGGGCGACCTTACTGACCCTCACTCTTTCCTCATCATGAAACTCCCCATCCTCCTGAGCTGCTTCCTCACACCGAATCTCCTCGTTGCTGAACTAAGCGTCCCGCATTTCTTCTCCGATCACATGGTGCTCCAGCGAGAGCGTCCGGCAGCCATCTGGGGCAGGGCGGATGCGAATGCCGAGGTGCGTGTCTCTTTCAAAGGCAAAGCGGCTACCACCAAAGCCGCCGCGAACGGAAAATGGCGTGCGCAGATTGAGACCGGAGCCGCAGATGCTCGCGGCGCGACGCTGACCATCAGCGCTGGCGCAGAAAAGCTGGAGATCCAGGATGTGCTCGTCGGCGAGGTCTGGTTCGCCTCGGGGCAGTCGAACATGTTCCTCACCATGGATCGGGTGCCGGAGTACGCGGGGCTCATCGCCGAGTCGAAGCATCCGGCACTGCGGATGTTCAACGCGCCGCTCGTCACCGCCGTGGAGCCGCAGGAGGACATCGCCGGACAGTGGACCGCGGCCGCGCCGGACACCGTGCCAGGCTACTCCGCGGTCGCGTTCTTCTTTGCCCGGAAGCTGCACCTCGACCTCGGCATCCCGATCGGTGTGATCAAGTCCGCGTGGGGCGGCAAACCCGTGGAGACCTTCACGAGCCGAGAGGCCTTGAATTCGTTGCCCGGCACCAAAGCGCTCGTCGAGGCTGCGATGAAGGACGACGTGGAGTTTGACGCGGCCAAAGCGCAGGCCGCGCATGTGACGCGGCTCGCGAAGTGGGAGTCCACAATGGCTGAAGCGCGCAAGACGCCCGCCGATCAGCGTGGCCGCCTCCCGAAAAAACCCGCACCGCCGAAGCGCGCCCTGGATACCGAAGGCAGGCCCGGCGTGCTCTTCAACTCCATGATTCATCCCTTCACCGGCTACACGATGCGTGGGGCGATTTGGTATCAAGGTGAAGGTAACGCCAAGGCTGGCGCGGTTCCTTACGATCAGACGCTGCCGCTTTTGATCAACGATTGGCGCAAGCGTTGGAACGACCAGTTCGCCTTTTACTTCGTTCAACTCGCCAACTTCCGCGCGCCCTCCAACGCGCCCGGCACGCCAGACCCTTGGGCGCTGCTGCAAGACCGCATGCGCAGGGTACTCGACACTACCCCGAAGACCGGTATGGCCATCATCAATGACGTCGGAGACGCCCGGGATATCCATCCGAAGAACAAGAAAGCCCCCGGCGAACGTCTCGCGCTTTGGGCGCTGGCGAAAGACTACGGCCAGCCGCTCACTTACTCCGGTCCGCTATTCAAATCGAGCCAGGCGAGGGACGGCGCGATCCGCGTGACCTTCGCGGAGACTGGTGAGGGCTTGAAGGTGCGCGACGGCGGCCCGCTGAAGCGCTTCGAGATCGCAGGTGCGGACAGGATCTGGCACTGGGCCGATGCAAAGTTGGACGGCAAGGATAGCGTCCTCGTGAGTAGTCCGGAGGTGAAGCAACCTGCCGCCGTGCGTTACGCGTGGGCTGCGAATCCGGAGGGCGCGAACCTCATGAATAGCGACGGCTTGCCCGCTTCCGTGTTCCGCACTGACGATTGGAACGACGTCGAACTCACGGTGGATCTCAAAGCCGCGAAGGAAACGGACGACCGCCGCGCCCTCGGCGTCGAAATCCGCGAACTTAATGCCAAGCGCGCGCTGCTTGACCGCAAGAGCCAGGAGTATCTCGAACTTTCCAAGAAGTCGAAGGAGCGCATGGAGAAGTTTAAAGCCACCGCCCCAAAGAAGTAGTCGGATTCACAACCAAGCCTCCGATGAATTACCTCACTCTCCTCATCGCTTTTTGTCTTTCAGCGTCCTTCGTTCGGGCTGAAAACCTCCTGCCGCCTATCACCAATGGCCTGCGCGTCTTCACCTGCGGACATAGCTTCCACGTCTTCACCTACAAGCAGGTGGACGAGATGGCGAAGGCCGCGGGGCTCGACCACCAACTTGTCGGTCTCTCGGGCATCGGCGGTTCGATGGTGCAGAAGCATTGGGATGTACCGGAAGAGAAAAACATCGCAAAGGCGGCGCTGGCCGCTGGCGAGGTCGACGTGCTCACGCTTTCGCCGATCTGGCTCCCGGACGAAGGCATCGAGAACTTCGTGAAGCTCGGGATTCAGCACAACCAGGCGCTGCGCATCACGGTGCAAGAATACTGGCTGCCGAATGATGAATATGAGCCGGTGTATCCACTGCAGACAAAGAAGAAGACTGATCATAACGCCACGGATCTTGGCAAGCTGCGCGAAGCGAACGCCCACTATGCGAAGGACATTGAGGACTACGTCCGCGGCATCAATCAGCGGCTCGGAAAAGATGCGGTGGTGGTCGTGCCCGTCGGGTTGGCGTCGATCGCTCTGCGGGAAAAGATCGTCGCGGGACTGGCGCCAGGCTTGAATGCGCAGTGGGATCTCTTCCGCGATCCCTGGGGTCACGCGCAGCCCCCACTGCAAATCCTTTCGAGTTATTGCCACTTCGCGGTGATCTACCGGCGCAGCCCGGTCGGGCTTCCAGTGCCGTCTGCCTTCAAGCTCCTGAAAGATGTGAGCGCAGAGGACCAGCAGAAGCTCAATCGCCTGCTGCAGGAAATCGCCTGGGATACCGTGAGCCATCACCCGATGACCGGGGTGATCGCGGGCCCTGTTGCCAAATGATTTTCCCCGAACTCGGACGAGCCAACCCAGCAATGAAACTGTTATTTACCCTCGCACTCGCGCTTCTGACGAGCGCTGCTCTATCCGCAGCCGAAGCTGCACGACCCAATATCGTGATGATCCTCGCCGACGATCTCGGTTACTCGGATCTGGGCTGCTATGGCAGTGAAATCCAAACGCCGAATCTCGACTCACTCGCGAAAGGCGGCCTGCGCTTCACCCAATTCTACAACACCGCGCGCTGCTGGCCGACACGCGGAGCGCTGCTCACAGGCTACTACGCGCAGCAGATTCACCGCGATGCGCTGCCGGAGGTGCGCGGAGGAGGGCAAGGTGTACGGCAGAAGTGGGCACGGCTGCTTCCTGATTTTCTGAGGCCGGCGGGCTATCGCAGTTACCACAGCGGGAAGTGGCACATCGATGGCAAGGTGCTCGACGGCGGCTTCGATCACTCGCTGGATATGAAGAACCAGGGAAACTACTTCACCGCACGCGGGAACTCGATCGACGACGTGCCGGTAAAGGTGCCCGCGGATGAAGAGGGCTACTACGCCACGATTGCGACGGCGGATCACGCCATTGAATGCCTGAAGGATCACGCCGCGAACTTCGCCGGGAAACCCTTCCTCCACTACATTGCCTTCATCGCTCCTCATTTCCCGCTGCACGCGCTACCGGAGGATATCGCGAAGTATCGCGACACGTATCGGGCGGGCTGGGATCTGGCGCGCGAAGCGCGATTCGCGCGGCAGAAGGAGATGGGGATCACGACTACCACGTTATCCGCGCTGGAGCGCGAAGTGGGGCCGCCTTACGCTTTTCCCGAGGCGATGAAAGCGCTCGGGCCGGACGAGGTGAATCGTCCTTTACCGTGGGATGAGCTTACTTCGGAACAGCGCCGCTTTCAGGCCACGAAGATGGCCATCCACGCGGCGATGGTGGACCGCATGGATCAGGAGATTGGGCGCATCATCGCGCAACTCAAAGCGATGGGTGCTTATGATAACACGCTCATCCTTTTCGCTTCCGACAATGGCGCGAGTGCCGAGATCATGGTGCGAAATGGCGGGCACGATCCCAAGGCGGCGCCGGGCAGTGCGGAGACTTATCTATGTCTCGGGCCGGGCTTTTCCAGCACCGCAAACACTCCGCATCGTCGTCATAAGACGTGGGTGCATGAAGGTGGCATCAGCACGCCGCTGATCGTTCATTGGCCGAAGGGCATCACCGCGAAGAACGAACTGCGGCACACCCCGGCGCACGTCATCGATTTCGTGCCGACGGTGCTCGATCTCGCGGGGATTCAAAAACCGAAGAAGTGGGATGGTGAGCCGATCCCCGAAGCGCCGGGCCACAGTCTCGTGCCAGCGCTGGCCAAGGATGTGACGATCGCGCGCGACAGTCTTTGGTGGCTGCACGAAGGAAATCGCGCGGTGCGCGTCGGCGATTGGAAGCTCGTCGCCGCGGAAGGCGAGCCATGGGAGCTTTATGACCTGACGACGGACCGTGCGGAGCAGCAGAATCTCGCGGCGAAGAATCCGGAGAAAGCGAAGGAGTTGCAGCAAGTGTGGGAGCGGCAGACCGCGAGCTTCTCCGACCTCGCGAAGAAAACGCTCGCCGCCCAGCCCGCCGGAAAGGGAGGCAAGGGAAAAGGTAAAACTCAGGAGTAGGCGTGGGCCAGAGCCACCGAGCGGGCCATCCTTGGTCAGCAGTGCAAGCAGAAGCCAAAGTGCAAAGACTGACGCCCGAGATCTTGTGACAACTTCTTCGCGCCGCATCGTCTGCCTCACGGTTCTCGCCACGCATACCATTCTCGCTCCGGCGGCGGAGATCATCGTGCGACCGGAACCCTCCGCGATTGAGCAGGCAATCGGGCGCGCGGCGCAGGACGATGTGCTGGTGCTGCAGCCTGGCGTTTATCGCGAGCGGGTTCGCATTGAGAAACGGATGACGCTGCGCGCGATGCCCGGAGCGATCGTGGAAGGAGCGCAGGCACTGCGCGCGGATTGGAAAGCGGAAGGAGACGGCGTCTTCACCGCACCGCAGAAGACGCGCCCGGAAGGTCTGCTCGTGGACGGACGTTTCATCGCCGAGGTGCGCTTCGACCGCGCACAGACGAAGGGCGAATGGCATTGGCGCACGCTACTCGCGAAGGGGCCGCCGCTCAGTGTCTTCACGCAGATTCGCGCTTTGTGGATGTATCATCCGGAGGAGCAGCGCATCTATGTGCGGTTTGAGAATGGCGCCTCGCCGGAGAAGCTGGCGCTGGCTTGGGTTTCGTCGGGTGAGCCGCTGCTCACCATCGCCAAGGCGTCCGGCGTCGTCGTGGAAGGGCTCACTTTCGCGCATGGAGCCACGGCGGTGACGATCACCGACGGTGCGACGGACGCGGTAGTGCGACGCTGCAGCGTCACTTCTTATGAAGGCACCGGAATCGTGCTCACGGGCGGCGCCGCGCGCTGCAGGGTGGAGGACTGCACGATCACGCGCGGTGCCTTTGAAGAATGGCAGCCGAGCGCGGAACACAGCAGACCTAACTACGAAATCTGGCGCATCCACAAGGAGGTGGGCCGCTCGGATCGCGTTGGCATCGAGATCATCCGCGCCGGAGCCGACAACAAGATCCTGCGCAACAAGCTGGACCGCACCTTCGACGGCATCTGCCTCGGCGACTACAAGGCGGAGTCGCTCGACAAACCGCTGACCGATCCCGCGCACGGGCGCGGCACAGAGATCGCGGAGAATGTGATCGAGAATTCCCGCGACTCGGGCATCGAACTCGGCGTCGGTTGCACGGATGTGAACGTGCATCACAACGCCCTGCGCCGCACGCACGGCGGCTTGCGATTCAAGGTCCCGCGCATCGGCCCGGTCTTCATCCATCACAACCGGCTCATCGGCGGCGCGCCGTTCAATATCTGGTTCAGCATGGATGCCTCGCCCGCCGAGGGCTACGTGTATCACAACACGATTGTCGGCGGGACCACGGCGGCGCTGGTGTTCTCGTCGTTCAATGCCAAGCGCGACTTCGGTGCGCCGAAGTGGCATTTCCTCAACAACCTCGTGCTCTCGAAGGAAGGTTTCTTCGATGGTTACCGCAACACGCCCGCACCCGACTTTACCGCGACGCACAACATCGTCATCGGCGAACGCATGCCTTGGCCCGGAGATAAATTACGCGATGGCGGAAGTCGTTACGAGGTGACCATTCAGCATGATGCCAACGGAAAACCCGCCGCCGGGAGTGCCTCGGCAAATGCGGGACTCGACGCCTCCAGCTACTTCCACGGCAAGCCGCTGCCCGGCTGTGAGCGCGGTTATTTCAAAGGCAAAGCTCCCGACGCGGGTGCGGATGAAGTGGAATAGAGATAACTCACCCAAACCCATGAAACGCATACTCCTCCTCCTCGCCGCACTCGTCTTCGCGCGCACCTCCAGTGCCGCCCAGCCCAATGTCCTCTTCATCGCCATCGACGATCAGAATGACTGGATCGGCTGTCTCGGCGGACATCCGCAGGTGAAGACGCCGCACATCGACGCGCTCGCCGCGCGCGGGACGCTCTTCACGAATGCGCACTGCCAGGCGCCGCTCTGCAATCCTTCGCGCTCCAGTCTGCTCACGGGGCTGCGTCCTTCTTCCACTGGCATCTACGGGCTCGCGCCGGGCATCCGCGATGTCGAGCAGACGAAGTCGCACGTTACCTTGCCGCAGACTTTCACCAGCGCGGGCTATCACACATTTACCTGCGGAAAGATTTACCACGATGGCTCCTTCAAGCCGAAGGATCGCGCGCCGGAATTTGCCACCTGGGCGCAGACCGGAGGGAAGGGGAAGCCGGAAAAACCATTCACGAATCTGCCGGAGCCGCGCCATCCGGCGATGGATTGGGGGCCATTCCCTGAGCGCGATGAAGATGCGCCGGATTACAAGATCGCCGACGCCGCGATCGGCGCGCTGCAAGGCGCGCCGCCTGACAAGCCATTCTTCGTGGCCGCGGGATTCCGCCTGCCGCACGTGCCATGTTACGCGCCGCAGAAGTGGTTCGATCTTTACCCGGACGCCACGCTCCAGATGCCGCCGGTGCTCGATGGCGACCGCGACGACACGCCGCGCTTCTCCTGGTATCTGCACTGGAAGCTGCCCGAGCCGCGCCTGCACACGCTGCAAGAGCACAATGAGTGGCGTCCGCTGGTGCGCGCCTATCTCGCGAGCACAAGTTTCATGGATGCGCAGGTCGGTCGGTTGCTCGCTGCGCTCGAGGCCACGGGCCGCGCGAAGGACACGATCGTCGTGCTTTGGAGCGATCATGGCTGGCACGTGGGCGAAAAGGCGATTACTGGGAAGAACACTCTCTGGGAGCGTTCGACCCGCGTGCCGCTGATCTTCGCTGGACCGGGCATCACGGCTGGCGCCAAGTGCGGACGGCCCGCGGAGTTACTCGATATCTTCCCGACCCTGCTCGAACTTACAGACTTTCCCGCCCGCACGGACCTCGAAGGCCGCAGCCTCGTGCCGCAACTCAAGGACGCCAATGCGCCGCGCGAATGGCCCGCCATCACCACGCACAATCACGACAACCACGGCATCCGCACCGAACGCTGGCGTTACATCCACTACGCAGATGGCACCGAGGAACTTTACGACATGCAGGCCGATGCGAACGAATGGAAGAATCTCGCCGCCGATCCGAAGCTCGCCGAGGTGAAGCGCGATCTCGCGAAGTGGCTGCCAAAGGTGAGTAAGAAACCCGTTCCAGATAGCAAGAGCCGCATCCTCCTCTACGACGCCGCGACCGGAGCGGTGAGTTGGGAAGGTAGCGACGTGGGTGCAAACGATCCAATTCCTGACTGATCGACGTCCGTGAGTCTCCGGATACCTGTTGTGGTCGGTTTCTTATTAGTGTCGGCCCTGTGCGGCCGGGCGGCGGATTTCCCCGAGCCTTTCAACTCCGAGAAAGACGCCGGCGCACCCATGCCGGCGGCGGAGGCGGCGGCCAAGGTGCAAGTGCCGCCGGGCTTTCATATCACGGCATTTGCCTCGGAGCCGGACGTGCGGCAGCCGATCGCGATGACGACCGACGCGCGCGGGCGCTTGTGGGTCGCGGAGAATTACACGTATGCGGAGCGCGGCGTGGATTACGAAACCAAGCTGCGTGATCGCATCCTCATCTTTGAGGACACGGACAACGAT
>JANPIS010000228.1:0-37111 GCA_031425095.1 Chthoniobacteraceae bacterium | reverse complement strand
CAATTTGCGATCGGATTGACAGTTGAAATGGCAGAGGACGCTCCATAGCATCCGCCGCCCATGAAGAAAGCACTCACCCTCGCTCTCGCGCTCACCATGCTCGGATTCGCTGGTTGTCAGAAGGGAGGCGGGGCGGATGAGATTGTCGTCGGCGAGTTCGCTTCGCTCACCGGCAAGGAGGCGACCTTTGGCATCTCGTCGCACGAAGGCACCCAGTTGGCGGTCGAAGAAGTTAATGCGGCCGGCGGTGTGAACGGGAAGAAGATCAAGCTCATCACCGAGGACAACCAGTCGAAGGCCGGCGAATCGGCGAATGCCGTAAACAAGCTCGTGGCCAAGGACGGCAGCGTCGCGATCCTCGGTGAAGTGGCCTCCTCGCGCTCACTCGAGGCCGCGCCGATCTGCCAGCAGAATAACATCCCGATGATCTCGCCGAGCTCCACGAATCCGAAGGTCACCGAGACTGGCGACTTCATCTTCCGCGTCTGCTTCATCGATCCCTTCCAGGGCACGGTGATGGCAAACTTCGCCAAGGGCACGCTCAAGGCGCAGAAGGTCGCGGTCTTCACCGACGTGAAGAGCGATTACTCGAAAGGCCTCGCCAAGTTCTTCAAGGAAGGCTTCGTCAAAGCCGGCGGCCAGATCGTCTCGGAGCTCGATTACAATGGCGGCGACAAGGATTTCAAAGGCCAGCTCACCGCGATCAAGTCCGCCGCACCGGACGGCATCTTTCTCCCGGGCTATTACACCGACGCCGCGCTGATCTGCATCCAGGCGCGCGAAGTCGGTCTCACGGTGCCGATCTTCGGTGGCGACGGCTGGGAGAGCGAGAAGCTGACCGAGATCGGGAAGGAAGCCGTCGAGGGCACTTACTTTAGTACGCATTACTCGCCGGATGCCGGCGGGCCGAAGGGCAAGGCTTTCGTGGAAGCCTATAAGAAGCGCTACAATGGCAAGGTGCCGGACGCGATGGCGGCACTGGGTTATGACTCCGCCATGATCCTCGTGGATGCGATGAAACGCACTGGCAACGCGGAGCCTCTGAAGGTGCGCGAAGCACTCGCCGAGACAAAGGACTACGACGCGGTCACGGGCAAGATCACGATCAACAAACAGCGCGACGCGGATAAGTCCGCGGTGATCCTGCAAGTCAAAGGCGGGAAGTTCACCTACGTCGAGACGATCGCTCCGTAATCGGCGGACCGATCGCGAGCCGCACACCGGATGGATTGGTTCCTGCAGCAATCGATCAACGGGCTCGCGCTCGGTAGCATCTACGCCCTCATCGCCCTCGGCTACACGATGGTGTACGGGGTCCTGCGGTTCATTAACTTCGCGCATTCCGATGTGCTGATGCTCGGCGCGTTTGCCGCCTTTTACCTCACGCCGCTCATCGCCGGGATGCTTGGCCCGCAGACGCTGGCGACGGCCTTTGTGGTCATCGTGCTTTCGGCGGCGATTTGTGCGGTCATCGGGGTGACCATCGAATTCCTCGCCTACCGTCCGTTGCGGAAGCGCCCGCGGCTCACCGTGCTCATCACGGCGATCGGGGTTTCGCTTTTCATCGAGTTCACCGGGCAGCATGAGAAGGTCTTCGGCGCTGCGACGAAGTCCTTTCCGAAGCTCCTGCCGAGCCGCGACATCACCTATGGCGCGCTGCATTTTTCCAGCAATGACCTCGTCGTGCTCCTGCTCACCGCAGTGCTCCTCCTCGCCCTCTGGCTCATCGTGCAGCGCACGAAGATCGGCATGGCGATGCGCGCGGTTTCTTACAATGAACAGGCCGCGTCGCTCATGGGGGTGAATGTAAACGGCGTGATCTCGTTCACCTTTGCCCTGGGCTCCGCGCTCGCGGCGGTGGCGGGGATTTTCTACGCGATGCGCGCCCCGGGCATCGAGCCGCTCATGGGCATCCAGCCCGGCCTGCGCGCCTTCATCGCGGCGGTGCTCGGTGGGATCGGGAATCTTCCTGGCGCGGCGCTTGGCGGCATTTTGCTCGGTTTGCTGGAGACGTTCTTCGGCGGCATGCCCGGCCTGTCGAACTATCGCGACGCCATCGCCTTCGCCATCCTCATCCTCATCCTGCTCTTCCGCCCCGCGGGTCTGCTCGGAAAGCTGCAACCGGAGAAAGTGTAGATGCGCGGTAAAGAGCCACTTTTTCTCCTCCTCGCCGTGGCCATCGCCATCGGGCTTTCATTCGGTTCCGGGGCCTTCAACCGTTACTATCTCGGCATCGCGATCGACGTCGGAATCAATGTCATCCTCGCGGTCTCGCTGAACCTGATCAACGGCCACACCGGCCAGTTCAGCCTTGGCCACGCGGGGTTCATGGCGGTCGGCGGATTCATCGCGGCGAAGCTCACGCTCGTCTTTGGCCCAACGTGCCCGGAGGCCATGCGCCCACTGCTTTTCGTCGGTGCGTTGCTCCTCGGCGGCGGGATTGCGGCGCTCGCGGGATTCGCGGTCGGTGTGCCTTCGCTGCGGCTGCGCGGCGATTACCTTGCGATTGTCACGCTGGGCTTTGGCGAAATCATCCGCGTCATTTTTCAGACGAGCGAATACTTCGGCGCCGCCACCGGACTCACTGGCATCCCCAAGCTTACGACCTTCGGCTGGGCGTGGGCCTTCGCCGCGCTCACCGTCTATGTCGTCGCGTGCGTGGTGAATTCCACCTATGGCCGCGGCTTCATCGCGGTGCATGACGACGAGATCGCCGCCAGCGCCATGGGGATCAATCCGGTGCGTTACAAGGTCACCGCCTTCGTTTTCGGTGCGTTCTTCGCCGGCATTGCGGGCGGACTTTACGCCCACCACAAGGCAGTCATCTCGCCGTCCGGTTTCGACTTCCTCAAGAGCATCGAGATCGTCGTCATGGTGATCCTCGGCGGCATGGGTCGCACTGTCGGAGTCATCCTGGCCGCGATCATCCTCACCATCCTGCCGGAGTTACTTCGCGGCGTGGCCGAGTATCGCATGATCATCTACTCGCTGCTCATCATCGGGCTCATGCTCACGCGGCCGCAGGGGCTCTTCACGCTCGGGAAAAAAGGAACGGCCTGATGAGTGCGTTGCTCGAGTGCGAGAAGGTCACGATCCAGTTTGGCGGCCTGACTGCCGTCTCGGAACTCGACCTGCGCATTGGCGAACGCGAACTCGTCGGTCTTATCGGTCCGAACGGCGCCGGCAAGACCACCGCCTTCAATCTCATCACCGGCGTCTATCAGCCGACCGGTGGCCGCATCACCTTCCGCGGCCAGCCAACTGCCGGCGTGAAGTCCTATTCGCTCTCGCTGCACGGCATCTCCCGCACCTTTCAGAACATCCGGCTCTTCGCTTCGATGACCGTCTTCGACAATGTGCGCACGGCCATGCAGGGCAATCGCGCGCAAGGCATCACCGAGGCGCTCCTGCGCGGCCGGGCCTTCTGCGAGAGCGAAGCGCGCGTGGAGTCAGAGGTCATCGATTTGCTGAAGATCTTCGGTCTCGAGCGGTTTCGCGACACGCTCGGAAAGTCACTCCCCTACGGTGACCAGCGCCGCCTCGAAATCGTCCGTGCGCTCGCCACGCAGCCGCGCCTGCTCCTCCTCGACGAACCCGCCGCCGGCATGAACCCGACGGAGAAGCAGGAGCTGATGAAGCTGATCAGCTTCGTGCAGGAGAAATTTGGAATCGCGATCCTGCTCGTCGAGCACGACATGAAAGTCGTGATGGGCATCTGCCAGCGCATCGCGGTGTTGGATTACGGAGTGAAGATCGCCGAGGGGACGCCCGACGAAATCCGGAAGAATCCGAAGGTCATCGCCGCGTATCTCGGAAAGGAGGCCGGCGATGCTTGAACTTCGTGACGTCCACGTAAACTACGGCGCCATCGCCGCACTCCACGGCATCTCGCTCACGGTGCCGCAGGGAAAGATCGTCACGCTCATCGGTGCGAACGGTGCAGGGAAATCCACGACCTTGCGCGCGATCTCCGGCCTCGTTCGGGCGCGCTCG
Source organism: Chthoniobacteraceae bacterium (assembly GCA_031425095.1). Classification (GTDB taxonomy): domain Bacteria; phylum Verrucomicrobiota; class Verrucomicrobiia; order Chthoniobacterales; family Chthoniobacteraceae; genus JANNXQ01. Next base: position 33,118 of record JANPIS010000228.1, on the reverse strand, counting down.
GGCATCATCAATTTCGACGGCGAAAACATCGCCGCCCTCGCGCCGCATCTCGTGGTGGCGAGCGGACTCGCGCAGTCACCGGAGGGGCGCATGGTCTTCGCCAATCTCTCCGTGATGGAGAACCTTGAGATGGGTGCGTATCTGCGCCACGACAAAGCCGGCATTGCGAAAGATCTGGCCTACGTCTTCAGCATCTTCCCGCGACTGAAGGAGCGGGAGAGGCAGTCTGCCGGCACCCTCAGCGGTGGCGAGCAACAGATGCTGGCCATCGGCCGTGCGCTGATGAGCAAGCCCAAGTGCCTGATGCTCGACGAGCCATCGCTGGGCATCGCGCCGATCCTCGTACGGACCATCTTCGACAAGATCGTGGAAGTGAATCGTGAGCTCGGCCTCACGATCCTGCTCGTCGAACAGAACGCAAACCTCGCCCTCGAGATCGCGCACCATGGCTACGTCCTCGAGACCGGACGCATCATCCTCGATGACACTGCCGCCGCGCTCCGCGAGAACAAGGAAGTGCAGGCCGCGTATCTTGGCGGGGAGTAGACGCTGGGCGCGAGACTTTACAACTCCGCCACCTTCATATTGCGGAACTCGACCTTCATCTCGACGCCGCCGTGGATTTGCAGGCCGAGCGGAGCTGCTCCGGTAAACTTTGCGTCCGTGTATTCGGACGCTTTCTGGCCGTTGATCCAGCACCTGAAGGTGTCGCCTTTCGCCTCGATGCGGAAGGTGTTCCATTCGCCCTCGGGTTTCATGAGCGCCTTTGCCTCCTTCGCCTGGCCGGCTTCCGGGTAGCTGGGTTTTCCGCCCGTGTAGAACGAGCCAGTCATGTCCACTTTCAAGCTGCCCGAGACGCCGAGCTGCAGTTGGATTTTCGGATTGCGCATCTCGATGCCCGTGTCGGCTCCACGTGGCGGCGTGCCCTTGAAGCGCACCTCGAACTCAAGGACGAAGTCGCGATATTCCTTCTGTGTCCAGAGGTAGTGGCCTTTCTTCGCGGCGTCGTTCTCGCCGATCAGCACGCCATCTTCGACGCGCCAGAAGCCGGCCGCGTCGTCCGCTTTGAAGTGGGTGAGGTCCTTGCCATTGAAGAGCGGCTCGAGCTTCGGCTCGGCAGCGGGGCATGAGACGACGGTGGATAGGGAGAGGAGGAAGCTGAGAGCGAGGATGCGGGGGTTCATGGGTGGCAAGTTGTGTTCTGCAGTGATCCCGGAGAAGCACGTTTTCTTCGTCCAAGGATTTCATCGGATCGATGTTTGAAGTTCGCCGCTCGATGTTCAAACCTCCGGCCCCGCCCCTTCCCATCCTCGCCATGCTCCGCCTCCTTTGCTTCCTTCTCCTCACCGTCTCTGCCGTCGCCGCAGATCGGCCGAATGTGCTCTTCATCCTGTGCGACGATCTGCGCCCCGGCGCGCTCGGGTGCTACGGATCAAAGCACGTGCGGACGCCGAACATCGACGCGCTCGCCGCGGAAGGCGTGCGCTTTGCGAATACCTTCTGCACCACGTCGCTCTGCTCGCCGAGCCGCGCATCGATCCTCACCGGGCTCTACGCACACAAGCACGGCGTGCGTGACAATTTCACCGAACTCCCCGCGAGCCTGCCGCACTGGCCGGCGAAGCTCCATGAGGCGGGCTACGAGACGGCCTACATCGGCAAGTGGCACATGGGCGAAGAGAACGACTCGCCGCGGTCGGGCTTCGACTTTTTTGCCACGCACAAGGGACAGGGGAAATACTTCGACACCGAGTGGAATCTGAATGGAGCCGGCGCAAAAGTGATCCCGGGCTATTACACCACCGTCGTCACGGATCTTACACTCGACTGGCTCAAGAAGCCGCGCCGCAAACCCTGGGTCATGTGCCTCGGGCAGAAAGCGCCGCACAGCTTCTACACGCCGGAGGAAAAATACGCGCATACCTTCGACTCGGTGCGCGTGCCGTATCCCGCGACCGCTTTTCACCTCGACGACAATCCCGCATGGATGAAGGAGCGGCTCTACACCTGGCATGGGATCTACTGGCCGCTCTTCGAGTGGCGAAAAAAGTTCCCCGACGATCGCCCGGAAGCCGTGAAGGACTTCGAGAACATGGTCCACGGCTACTGGGGCACGGTCTTGAGCGTGGATGATTCCGTGGGTCGGCTCGTCGCGTTCCTGAAAGAATCCGGGCAACTCGACAACACCGTGATCGTCTTCATGGGTGACAATGGCCTGCTCGAAGGCGAGCACGGCATGGTGGACAAGCGCACGATGCACGAAGCCAGCATCCGCATTCCGCTCATCGTGCGGTATCCCGGACTCGCGAAGGCCAGGGTGGTCGCCGGGCAGGCGCTCACGCTCGATATCGCACCGAGCATCCTGGAACTCTGCGGCGCCGCGGCCTTGCCGGATATCCAGGGCAAGTCGTGGGTGAAGCTCGCGCGCGGGGGTGACCCAGCATGGCGCAAGGCATGGTTCTACGAGTACGACTACGAGAAGCAGTTCCCCTATACGCCGAACGTGCGCGGCATTCGCACCGACGAGTGGAAGTACATCCACTACCCGCACGGCGACAACTCGCCTGACCGGCACCTCGCGGAGCTTTACCGCCTCTCCACCGATCCCGAGGAGAAGGAAAATCTGATCAAGGAGCCGCAGCACGCCGACAAAGTCGCTGAGTTGAAAGCGGAGCTGACACGCGTGATGGCGGCGGCTGGACTCACGGAGGCGACGGACAAGATGCCGCTCGACGCCGGGATCGGAAAAGAGCTGCCGGATCAGAAAATCCGGTAAGTGGCAGGCTAGCGGCGTGGGTGTATCAGCCGCGATACAAATCTCCGCCCACGCGATTGCGATCCGTGCTTGTGTCGGGACGTGAGTCCGATACGCACGGGCTCGCGGCGACGTCGCCGCCCTCTTTTCATCCACCTCGCGCACCATGACGCCCGCCTCTTGCCAGCCTGCTCACCTACTGCGCCGCGCACTTCCCGGCCTCGCCCTCGCCGCGATCCTTGCGCTCGTGCCGGTCTCGCGCGTCGCCGCGCATCCGCGGATGATCAGCTACGGCCATGTGAACTGCATCTCCTGCCACGTCGCTCCGCAGGGGCGCGGACTGCTCAAGCCTTACGGCCGCGGCATCGACATGGAGCAAAGTCTTTCGGACATCGATGTCACCGGGCGCATCCTCGGCGCGATGCTCGATGCGAAGTATGCGGACGATTGGGATGGGCAGTTCGGGCCAGTGCTCATGGATTTCGTGGCGAGCGGTCGGCTCAATCAGGAGTTCGATACGACGAAGACCGATCCCGTTTTCTCCGCGCTCTTCCGCCAGGCCATCTTCTTCGGAAAGAAGCAGGCCTTCCGCGTGAGTTACGAAGTCGGCCTGCGCGACACGAAGCTGAAAGCCGCCCGGCTGGGAGCCGGGCTCACCGCGACGGGAGGCGACAATGTTTTCCTCAAGAAGGCCACCGTCGAATGGCGCATCCACGGCAAGGGCGCATCCGGCGGCAGCGAACTCGCCTTTGGCCGCGACTATCTCCCGCTCGGGCTGCAACTCGATGATTACACCAGTTACCTGCTGCAGCTGAATCGTGACGGCATCTACGATTACCCACTTCAGTTGAAGTATCTCACCTGGAACGAAAAGTCGCTCGCCTCGATCTTTGCCTACGGTCCGACCTTCGACGAAAAGGGCCAGCATCGCGAATACGGCGCGGGCTTCCTGTATGAGTACTATCCGACGGATCGGCTCGCGATCGGAGTGCAGAGCCTCGCGGGCTTTTCCGAAGAAGCGGATCGGCTGCGGATCGGTTCATTTGTGCGCTGGGGGATCTCGACCAAATGGACACTGCTCGCCGAGGTGGATTACACGCGGTTCTGGGACACGGGAGTGCTGAAGAAAGACGAAGGCAATTTGCTGACGGCATTCCTGCAGGTCTATTACCATCACACCGAGTGGCTCGTCTCCAGCGTCACGGGGAACTACGCCTACTCCGACCTGCTCACCGCGGACGATCACTTCTTCTCCGGCCGCTACACGCTCGCCGCGCGCCTCAATCGCAACCTCACCATCGGACTGACCTACGCCACCGGCGACATCCGCCGCAACCTGTCCTCTGGTCAGGAAGGCTCGGTCTTCGCGACGGTGAAGTTCTAAGGGTCAGTGGCGGACACTCTGGAGCGAGAGCGTTCCACGGTCGGGCTGTCGTGCTAACATCGGCGCATGGCCGCTCAGTCGTCACCGAACCGGGATCGCTCCTCGCGAGGCTTTCTCCCTCTCTTCTTGGCCTTACTCCTGATCCCGACGCTGACGATCGTGCGGTTATCGGAGTCGTGCGATTGGCGCGTTCTGAGCGGCTACGCCTTCCTCGTCTCGCTCGCCACCTTCCATCTCTACTGGCGCGACAAGGCGCGCGCGCAGTCCGGCGGCTGGCGCACGCCCGAAACCACGCTTCACCTTGCGGAACTGCTCGGAGGCTGGCCCGGCGCCCTGCTCGCGCAACGAAACCTCCGGCACAAGACCGCCAAGACCCGTTATCAAGTCACCTTCTGGACAATCGTCGCCCTGCACCAGCTCCTCGCCCTCGACTTCCTGCTCGGCTGGCCACTCGTCGGCGCGGTGACCGGACTATAAATGGGTCCAAGAGTGCGGGAGTCCACGCTGCCAGCAGTCACGCTGTGCGACTCACCGACCCTGCCGAACCGGACGCCCTCCCGCCACCGGCGAGACTCCGGAGCCGCTCACTCCGTCGTGGCTTCGGGGAATGGGATGAACGTGTAGTTCGGATCGATCGGGTCCGTCTTCAGCGCTTCCGGTTTTTGAAAATCCTTGCGCTTCATCGATGTGATGTGGCCGTCGCAGAAGAGGAAGTTGGCTTCGTTATCCAGCGCGGTCGCCGGATTTCCCCCACCGAAGTACGCCGTCACCTGATTTGGAACCACCGCCGGCACCGCATCGCCACGCTCCGACATGAAGACCGTCGCCGATGAACGTTCGATCCGCGTCATCTTGATCGTCGGCGAATCCTTCCCACTCAGGTAGTCGTTCATCGCATAGCAGAAGACGAAGCTGTTCTTGTTTTGATCCGTGATCGGCACCCCGGGATTGATCCACACCGACTTGTCGCCGAGCCGCGGAGGCTTGCTCTGGGTCTCCGGGTCGTTCAGCGGCTTCAGCCCGAGGAACTTGGGCAGCCGATTAAACCAGGCATCCCCGTCGGTCGTATCCGCGCTGCCACCAGCGTTGCCATCCGAAGGCAATGCCCCATCGAACTCCGCCAACGAAGCCGCCAGCGCCGAGCCCCACTGGCGCAGATTGTTCACCGACGTGGACTGGTTCGCCCGATTGCGGATATTACCCGCCACCGGCACGAGGATCGCCGCGAGGATGGCGATGATCGTGATGACGGTGAGCAATTCGATGAGCGTGAAGCCGCTGGAGCGGACGGAAGGACGAGAAGAAATCATGGGGAAAAGCCGGTGGGAAGATTCGGCTGCGCGTTTCCTACAGTGGTCGTGTGGAAAATGCAAAACCGCGAATGCAAAGTGGCTTGCCGGTCCGCGTGCTGCCGCTCCGTGCTATCACCGCTTGATGCTGAGGCCGGGGAGATCGGCGCGGAGGCGGGTGAAGATGGCTTCGGGGGTGGCGGGGCTAACGGTGATTTCCCTGAGCTTGCGGAATTTTTTGAAGGCCCGCAGCGCGCCGTCGGTGATTGGCGGATTGTCGAGGCTCAGCTTGTGGAGCTTGGGTAGTTTCGCGAGTGCGTTGAGGCCGGCTTCGGTGAGCGCGGCTTTGTCGAGGTCGAGTTGCGTGAGCGTTTCCAGCCGCGCGAGTTCCGTGGCCATGTTGTCGGTCGCGGCGTCGCCTTGCACTCTCAGGTTACTCAATTGCCGCAACTTCAGGAGTTCGGCGACTCCAGCGCGGTTGATGGAGCCGGCGGCGCCGCCGATTTCGAGCGTCTCGAGTTTCGGGAAAGCCGTGGCGATGGCGCGCAGCACGGAGTCGTCGAGGCCGGGGCAGTCGTCCAGGTGGAGCGTGATCAGGTTGTTTCGCACGGGCCAGCTTTTGAAGGCGGAGCCGCTGACTTTGGTGCCGCCGAGAGTGAGCGAAGTGAGCCGCGAAAGTGTGCTCAGCGGTGCGAGCGCGGCGTCGGTGATCGGCTGATCCTGAAACGACAGGCGCGTGAGGCCGGTGCATCGCGCGATGTGTCCAGTCATGACGCCATCGAGCGCGCTGCCCTTTGGATAAAGGCGCGCGAGCTTGTGCATTCGGGGGATGCACTCCCAGGCGGCGGAGGTGACGCGGATTTTTCCGCCGCCAAATTCGAGGTCTTCGAGCGCGGGCATCGCGGCCACGATGCGAAGCGAGGCGTCGGTGATTGGCAGATCATTGAAGCGCAGCTTGGTGAGCTTCGTGAGCGGCGCGAGCGTGGCGATGGCGTCGTCGCCCGCCGGCACATTGATGAGCGCGAGGCTGGTGAGTTCGGGGAGTGCGGCGATCAGCTCAAAGCTCTTGCCCGTGATGCCTTTCACATTTTCGAGCCGCAGATGGCGCAGGGAGCGCAGCGCACGCAGGCGCTCGATGGTGACATCGGTGATGGCGATGCCTTCCAGCGCGAGGCCAGGAGAGTCGGACAATTGCTCGAGGATGGCGAGATCGCCGTCGCCGATCGGTGCGCCGCCGGCTGCGCGCGGGCGGAATTCGACTTCGTCCCACTCGAACTTTTCGGTCTTGAGATCGGAGATCGTCTTCACCTCGTAGCGCGTGGTGCCAGGGGCGTTGCGCACCCACACTCTCGCGTTCAGTTCGAGCAGGCTGCGGATCAAGGGGAGCGGCGCGAGCCTGCCTTTGATCGGCGCGGCAGGAGCGGCGTCGGCTGACTGCCCGGCGGGTGGGACGAGCCACGCGCCGGCGATCTCGGCGCGGCGCGCCTTGAGGGCGGCGAGGTCCTCGAGCTTTTGCTCCGCAGTCAGCTGCGTCTCGCGTTGCGCGAGTGCGGGCTCGTAGCGGGCGAGCAGAGCCTTGGCACGTTCGAAGCGGTCCTTGTCCAGCTTCGCAAATTGTACGCGCCAGTTGTCGCGGAGCGGCTTCAGCTCAGGGATGGCAGGCGGCTTGCCATCATCGACCATCGGCTGCCCACTCTCCACGCGCTGGCGCTCGGCGCGCAAGGCGAGGACGAGATCGCGTCTCGCGGTCGTCGTCGCCGCGGCGATGCTGGCGTCGATCACGGCGACATATTGCTTCCGGATTTTCGCGATGGCGGAGTCGAAGGGCGCGCGGACTTCGCGCTGATAGGCGGCTTGCATCTGCTCGCTGGTCGTGGCCAGCCAACTCGCAGGTTCGGGCGGCGGCGCGGGTGTCGCAGCAGGAGGTGGAGTGGCTGCGGGCAGCGGCAGACTCGCGACCATCGGCGCGGGCGTGGAGGGTGCGGGCGCCGGCTCCGGTGAGGGCGTCGCCGCCGCGGGTGCAGCGGTCGCGGGCTTCTTTGCTGCGGGCTTCGATTTTGGCTTCGGTTTTGGCGTGGGCGTGGGCGTCGCCTCGACGATGGCGATGGGCGCAAACTTCGCCTGCGCAGCGCGCGCCAAAGCCACCTTTTGCGCAGCGGTGAGCGTTTCATTTTTCGGCTTCAAGGCCACAAACCCGACGCCCGCCAGCAACGGCAACGCAGCCGCCGCGCCGATCCACCAGCGCTTCGGTCGGCGCGCAACCGCAGCGATGGCGACGGGCTCAGGCTCGATGGTCGCGGGCGGCACTTCTGCCGGCGCGTCGCGCACCTGCTCGAGCCCGGCCTTCATTTCCGCGATGGTCTGATAACGCCGAGCCGGCTCCGATTGCATCGCACTGCGCACGATCGCATCCAGCCGCGCATCCACACCCGCGCGGACCGACGGCGGATCGAAAATCCCCGTCGGCACTTCGCCGCAGAGCATCTCATAGAGGATCACGCCGGCGGCGAAAATATCCGCGCGCTCATCCACCGCGAGCGCGTGCTTTTGCTCCGGCGCGAGATAATCCGCCACGCCGCTCGTCGCCACCGCGAGCCGCGTCACGCCGAAGTCCGCGACCTTCGCCACCGCCGCGCGGCTCAGCAGCACATTCGCCGGTTTCAGATCGCCATGGACCACGCCCTCGCCGTGTGCGTAAGCAAGGGCGGCGCAGAGTTGCGTGGCCACGTGCAGCGCCGCGCCCTCCGGCAACCGCGCCTCCCGCAGACGCGCATCGAGCGGCGCGCCATCGACGAACTCCATCACCACATACAGGTGCCCCGCGGCGGTCTCGCCGAAGTCATGCACGGTGACGATGTTCTCGTGATGCAGCCGGGCCATCGCCTCCGCTTCGCGCAAAAAGCGCCCGGCAAATTCGCGATCCTCGCCCGCGGCTGCTGGCAGGAGCTTGATCGCCACGAGCCGATCGAGCGCCGTCTGCCGCGCCTGATAGACCGAGCCGTGAGCGTCGCCGCTGATCAGCGCGAGGATTTCGCAGTGCGGAAAAAGGCGGCTCACATCCTCGATCGAGAGCACGTCCTGAGTGGAGGCCTGCATGGGAAGTTCTTCCGGCTGCGCCGCGAGACCGCTGGCGTAGCAATCCTCCGGCACGAGGCCGGCGAGGCTCGCCGGGAGCGGCGTCGCTGCATCGCCCAGACTGCCGACGGCATCGCGCAATACCGCCATCTCGCTTTCCACATCCGCCGGCTCGGCAAGCAGCCTGGCCACGATCCCCCGAAGCAACACCCCAAGCCGCTCGCGAAATTCTGAATCCGTAGGATCACCGCCCTCTTCGCGCAACGTCTCCGCGGCCCGATCGAGCACGAGGAGCGCAAGGGCGCGCGCGAGCAGGGCATCGGGCGAACCATCCGGCTCGGTCGCATAACGTTCCTCAGCCCACGCGCGGTCGATCGAGAGGAGCGGCGCCGGCCACGGTTTCACGCCCGCGACGGCCAGCACCGGGAGCCGACGGAGCTGCCATGCCCGCCAGCGCGCGGCCCCTGGATCATCCGCCCGCGCCGGCTCGCGCTCGATCCAGCGGGAAAGGCACGCCTCGGTCGCGCTCGCCGCCTTCGTCGCGGTGCAGCCCACCCGCCGCCACCACGCGTACACTGGATACCAATATCGCGCCGCGAGAAGTTGCATCGCCTCGGCCGCCATTGCGGTGTCCACACTCAAGGCAGTGGACCAGAGTCCATCGCCGACCGCAGGACCCCCTGCGTCTTCGCTAATCCCCGGGTTCATAGCGCAACAACTGAACGCCGGGATTGGATACAAGTTTCCAGATTTTGTCGAGGATGTGAGACACCGGCAACGCCCGGCAGTGTGATTGTCGCTGGACAGCCGTCGCACGCGACCGGAAGACTCCCGCGCCATGCCCCGTCAATATTCACTCCAGCGCCACGCGGCCCTCGCCGGGCCGCGGATCGACTTTGCCGCGGAGCTGAATGCGCAGCAGTGCGCGGCGGTGACGGCGCCACCGGGGCCGGCGCTGGTCATCGCGGGAGCGGGGAGCGGGAAGACGCGGACGCTCACTTATCGCGTGGCCTATCTGATCGAGAATGGCATCGCGCCGCAGAATATCCTGCTCCTCACGTTCACGAACAAAGCCGCGCGCGAGATGCTGGATCGTGTGGCGAGTCTGCTGCCGAACGACATGACGGGGCTGTGGGGCGGCACCTTTCACTCGATCGGCAATCGCATCCTGCGCCGGCATGCGGCGGAGGCGGGGTTTGCGCCGGGCTTCTCGATCATGGATCGCGAGGATCAGCAGGATTTGCTCGATGCCGTGATCCCGACGCTCGGCTTCGATCCGAAGGACAAACGCTTTCCGAAAGGCGAAGTGCTCGCGGATGTGTTCAGCTTTTCGCTGAATACCGGGCGCAGCATCGAGGATGTGCTGGTGGAGAAGTATCCGCACTTCCTCGAGTTCTCGGATCAGATCGCGGCGGCGCAGAAGAAGTACGAGGCGAAGAAGAAGCAAGCGAACTCGATGGACTTCGACGATCTGCTCGAGAAGACGCTGCTCCTGCTCCAGGGCGACGCGGCCATCGCGGAGCGCTACCAGCGGCAGTTCCAGTTCGTGCTCGTGGATGAGTATCAGGACACGAATCGCATCCAGGCGGACTTCATCGACATCCTCGCGAGGCATCACCGCAACGTGATGGTCGTGGGCGACGACGCACAGAGCATCTACTCGTGGCGTGGCGCGAACTTCCAAAACATCCTCGACTTCCCCAAGCGGTATCCCGGCGCGCAGGTCTTCAAGATTGAGACGAACTATCGCAGCGTTCCGGACATCCTCGAAGTCGCGAACGCGGCCATCGCGGCGAACGTGAAACAATTCAAAAAGGAACTCACGAGCGTGCGCGCCGCGGCGACCATGCGGCCCGCGCTGGTGCCGCTCGGCGACTCGAATCAGCAGGCGCTCTTTGTCGCGCAGCGCATCCTCGATCTGCGCGAGGAGGGGCTCGAGTTGCGCGACATCGCCGTGCTTTACCGCGCGCATTACCACTCGATGGAGGTGCAGATGGAACTCACACGTCACGGCATCCCCTTCACGATCACGAGCGGCCTGCGTTTCTTCGAGCAGGCGCATGTGAAGGACATCGCGGCGTTTCTGAAATTTGTCGTCAATCCGCGCGACGAGGTCGCCTTCAAGCGCATGGTGCGGTTGCTCCCTGGGATCGGCAATCGCAATGCGGATCAGCTCTGGGCGACGGTGGAGACGACGCTCAGTGGCGCGGGCGCCCCGCCCGCCGCGGTGGAGCGGATGCCTCGTCCGACCGAGGAGGGCGAACGGGGCGTTCGCCCGGCCGACGCAGGCGAGGCGTCCGCGCCACGCTTTGGCTACGCCAAGCTCCTCCTGCCGATGAAAGTGCCCGCGAAATCGAGAAAAGCGTGGGAGCAGCTCGCGCACACCCTTGAGGAGATCGCGCCGGGCCGGACGCCGAATCCGCCCGCGGAAATGATCCGCAGCGTGAACGAGGCAATCTACGACGACTACGCCAAGGCACAGTTCCCCAACTACGAAGCGCGCCGCGAGGATCTGAACACGCTCGCCAATTTCGCCAAACAGTACACCAGTGCCGGCGATTTCCTCGACCAGCTCGCGCTGCTTACGAACCTCGATCACGAGACCACCGCCGCCGCGAGCGACGACAACGAGATGGTGACGCTCTCCAGCGTGCATCAGGCGAAGGGCCTCGAGTGGAAAGCCGTCTTCGTCATCTGGATGTGCGACGGGATGTTCCCCAGCAGCCGCAGCCTGGAGAATGCGGACGCCATCGAGGAGGAGCGCCGTCTTTTCTACGTGGCCGTGACGCGGGCGAAGGATGAGCTGTATCTCACGTATCCGCTCCTCCGGCTCAATGCCGGCTACGGCGAGATGATGCAGCGTCCGTCGCGCTTCCTCGCCGAGGTGCCGAAGGCTCTGCTCGAGGAGTGGCAGATCGGCGGCGCGGCAGTGTGGTGAGGTGGAACCTTCCCTGCTTGGGGGTGTGAGCTCTCCATGTCCCGTAGCACTCATACGATGCGGCCTCCATTGCCGCCTAGCGCCTAGCCTCGTTCCAAGCGGCCTCCGATGCTGAACGACCTCCCAACTGCGAATTCACAGCACGCGGACCGCTGTCTGGTCTGGGGCGGGTACGGCTGGGGAAATACCGGCGATGACCTGACGCTGGCGATCGCGCTGCAAGACCTGCGCAAGGCCCACGGCAGTAAGCTGAGCCTGCTCACCCCCAAGCCTGGGCAGACCAGCCAAGCTCATCCGGGCGTGCCACTCGTCGACGCTCCGTGGGATTTGCCTCATCCGATCATCGAGCGCTGTCTCTGGAGACTGGGCGATCACGCGGCCTCCCGGGGACCGACGGACTCCTGGGCCACGCGCTGGTACCGACTCGCCTTGCGCTTTCATCGCGCGCATCCGACCGAGCGGAACTGGCATGACGCCTTTACCTCCGCGTCCGGGTTGCATCTCGTCGGCGGTGGTTATCTGACGGACTTTTTTAATCTGCACTACATGCTCCGGCCGATCCGCGTGGCCCGGGCGATGGGACTCGGGATCCGGACCTCGCCGATCGGGATTGGTCCCTTCCGCAATGCCGGCGCGGCCAGGGCGGTGGCCAGAGCCCTGCAAGGCGCGGAGGTGGTGGTGCGGGATGAGGCTTCGCTGGAATTGTGTCGCACGCATGGATTGCGGGCGGAAATGCGACCGGACGACGGCTATCGCCTCGGCGAAGTCATCGACGCTGCATCGATCACGGGTCGCGACCGAGATGCTCCTCCGGCCATCGGAGTGTGCATTTTTAGGCAATTCGAGTCCGGGTGGTCACCGCGGGTCGAGCAGTGGTGGGTGGATGGCCTGCGCGCCTTGGTGCGCGCATTTCCGCGCTGGGCCATCCAGGGATTCTGTTTCCACACGAATCGGGATCTGGATTTCGCCATCACGCGGCAACTCTTTGCCCGCGCTGGTTTGGACCCTGATGCCGTCCAGACTCCCCACTCCGACTACCGCGCGGCGATCGCCAGTCTGCGGCAATTCAAAGCGATCGTTTCGGCCCGGTTTCATGCCGTTGTCGCCGCGTCGGTGTTTGAGATTCCCTGCGCCGCGGTGGCTGTAAATGAATACTACGAGATCAAGATGCGCTCGGCGATCCGGCAGGCGCGCCTCCCCATTCCATTGCTGGATCCCGGGCAAGCGCCGCCCGAAGCGTTGGTTCGGCACTTCCAGGACGCGCTGGGTGCGGACTCTGCCGCCACGCACACCTCCACCGGATGATCGTCCACCCGCCTGAGATCCAGACTCGCGAGGGGGTGATCCGCGTCGCCACGCGGGTGGAGTATCAGACGACCGATCACTCCCTGCCGGAATGGCTGTGGGTGGAATTTCCGTCGGCCCAGCTCCCGGCGCCCTGCGCCCGCGCCGATGCCGTTGTGCCCGCCTTGCTGCACCTGGCGATGACGTTGGGAGAATCTCTCGACGTGAGAGGGGCGGTGTGTCCGCGCCTGCTCTATGGCCTCGAACAATATCAGGAGGCCTTCCTCGTCCTGTTTCCGGGTCAGTTCCGGCGCTGCGAGGTGAAGGCCGGCCAGGTCGCATCGGCTCCGCCACCTGAGCGAAGCCCGGTGGTCTGCCAGGCCTTTTCGGGCGGCGTGGATTCCTTTCACACGCTGCGCCAGCATCTGCCCGGCGCACCTTCCGCGCATGGCATGTCCGTCACGCACGCACTGATGGTGCATGGCTTCGATGTGCCGCTGGCGGACGAGAGTTCCTTTGCCGGGATGACGTCCGCCTATCGGCCAATACTCGCGGACCTTGGCGTCCAACTCCTCACCGCGCGCACGAACCTCCGGGAAGTGACCGCGCCGGTACATTGGGAGACCTCGCACGGTGCCGCCTTGGCCTTCGTCGCCTTTTCGCTCGGTCCGGCCATCCGCTCCTTTCTGATCTCTTCGACGCAGGCGCACTTTGAACTCCTGCCCTGGGGTTCCGATCCTCGCTTTGATTCCTGGCTGGGCACCCGGCGAACGGAATTCCTGCACTATGGCGCCCACCGCTCGCGCACCGAGAAGTTACTGGAGATTGCCGACTGGGCGCCGGCGCAGCGCGGGCTCCGGGTTTGCTGGGAAAAGCCCGATGGAATGAATAACTGCTGCCGTTGCAGCAAATGCTTGCGGACCATGGCCTGCCTGAAATGCACGGGTCAGTTGGAGCATTACCGGACCTTCCCGTTACCTTACGAGCGCCGCTTCCTCCGAGGGTTGATCCACGGAGATGAGATCGTCACTCTGGCCGCGCGCAATCTTCTTCAGATCGCGCGGGCGGTCGGTGCGGCAGAGGTCGAGGAGGATGTGGAATATTCATTGCGACGAAGCGAGCGGCACCACCGACTGAGTCGGCTGCGCGGGTGGCTGAAAAGCCGGTTGCGCTGAAGGTGACGCCGCCGCTCGACGGGCAACCCGATCCGAACCTACCAACGACACCGCACCTGGTCTGGGTCCGACTCCACGGGCCGGAAGCGAAAGTAATGCTTTGCCAGCGGACCGAGTGGTGGGATCGAGCCGTGCGTGGTCGCATCGGCAGTTGCAAACTCGAACGACTGCCCCTGGCGGCGAAAGACGATCGTCATCGGATCAGGCGTGATGGTTCGAATCCGCCGCAACTCCAGAAATGGAAGGGTGAGCCTCTGCTGAGCCAGTGCCGACAAAATGGGTTCGCTGCTTTCGACAATCTCGACCAGGTCCCGCTGCCAGTCGGTCACCTGCAGCCAGTTGGGCATCAAGAGATGATTACTTCGCCCGCCCTCCGTCTGCAGATTGCTGAACATCGAGAAGCACATCAATGTGCGCAAGCCGAGATAGGGCTGAAGTCCGATCAGGACCAGCAGCATGGGAAAGGCGGCCAGCGGCCACAGCCCTCGCGCGGTGCCGGGTGCCGATTGGCGGAATTCGGCGGGATGTCGGAGCCCGAGCCACCCGATCGTGCAGAACGCCGCCAGTGCATAAACCAATGCGGCCTGCATCCCGATCTTGAAAAGGGGCGCGGGCAAAAACGGTTCCAGTGCTCCGCCAGAAAACAAACGGTGTCGGAGGAGCCAGACCGTCAGCAGCAGCACGCCGGCACCGGCCATCGTGGTGAGCACGCGGCGCAGCCAGAGCGGCGCCTGGAGCCGTGTGGCCAGAGACTCCGGCAGGAAGACGGCGAACAGCGCAAACAGGGTGGCCGAGAAGCTATAGATCCCGATGTAAGAGTGCGTCGCGAGGAGTGCATGAAAGGCAAAGCCCAGCAAAAATCCCAGCAGCCTCGTGCCGGGTACGGCAAGGAGCACGGGGATCAAGACTTCAACGAGGAGGGTACCGTAGATGACGCCGTACTCCGCCGCGGCACTCGTCGGGAGGAAGGGGAATCGGGCGGCCACCTCGTGCAACATCGACACCGCGCAACTCACTTCGGGATTGAAGTAAGCCGTGTTCAGTTTGTGGAAGACCGTGAAGAAGTAGAGCAGCCCCAGTTCGATGCGGAGCCAGGGGGCAAACGCGCGCATCCATTCCGCGGCGATCGCGGTGCGGCTGGTCCTGCGAACCAGTGTGACGACGAGAGTCGTCAGCAGCGTCAGATTTACCACCCACGAGAACAGAATGTGGTTGGGCAGCAAAAAGAGGTTCCGGCCGACACAGACCAAATCCGCGAGGACGAGGAAGGCGAAAACCGGCCACGTGGGACGGTCGAGCGCAGCCAGGGTGGCGATCCCGAGCAGAGGTCCGTAGGTGGTCCACCACCGCCAGTCGTGGAAACTCAGCAGGTGAAACACTCCAGCCACCGCCCAAAGGCGCGCAAAGAACGCGAAGCCATCGGCGGCCTCGGAGGGTGAACGCGGTCTCGGCGTGCTGGGTAGTAGATTCACCGGGTGTTGGAAGCGATGGTGCGTATCAGAACGCGTGTTTGGGCGAGCGTCGAGAGTAGGGGTGGGCCGGGATGTTCCCGAGCAGCCGTAGTCTCGAAAGCGCGGACGCCATTGAGGAAGAGCGGCACCATTTCTACTTCGCCGTATCGCGGGACTCGACATCGCGCTGCCTCGTCCAAACGCTAGTCGCATGAGCCTCCGCCCCCTCGTTGTCCTCCTCTGCTGCACCTGCGCCGCGCTCGCCGTGGAGCGTCCGAACATCCTCCTCATCGTCAGCGACGATCAAGGTTACCCGGATCTTGGCTGCATCGGCGCCAAGCCGATCTCCACGCCGACGCTCGATCGACTCGCGGCGGAGGGCGTACGGGCGACGAGCTTCTACGTGACGTGGCCGGCTTGCACGCCGTCGCGCGGCAGTGTGCTCACGGGAAGCTACCCGCAGCGCAATGGGCTCTACGACATGGTCCGCAACGACATGGTGAACTACGGCCATCGCTATACGTCGGAGGAATACGCGGTCTCGCCCGAGATGACCCTCGGCCTCGATGTGCGTGAGCAGACGCTCGGCGATCTGCTGCGCAGCGCGGGTTATCGCACGGGCATGGTCGGCAAGTGGGACATGGGTCAGGCGCGCCGCTTTCTGCCGCTTCAGCGCGGCTTCGACTTTTTCTACGGCCACGGGAATAACGGCATCGACTACTACACCCACGAGCGTTACGGCGTGCCGTCGATGTTCTCGGGCAATGCGCGCACCGAGGCGGACAAGGGCACCTACGCCACCGACCTCTTCAAACGCGAAGCGCTGCGCTTCATCGGGGAGAAGAGTGAAGAGCCGTGGTTCCTCTATCTCGCCTTCAATGCGCCGCACGGCGCGTCATCCTTCGCGTCGGAGCCTGGAGAAAAAAAGGAGACCGAAGGGGTGCAGGCGCCGGAGGAATTCGTCGCGCGGTATCGCGGCAAGGTCGCGACCGAGAGGCTGGCGAAATACTGCGGCGCAGTGACGTGCATGGATGCGGCCATCGGCGAACTCGTCGCGCGGATCACGCAGCAGAAGCGGGAGACGCTGATCGTTTTCCACAGCGACAATGGCGGCAGCGGCAACGGCGGCAACGCGCCGCTCAAGGGACAGAAGAGCACGATGTGGGAAGGCGGACTGCGCGTGCCCTTCGTCGCGTGGTGGCCGGGGAAGTTGCCGGCGGGACGCGTGACGGATGAATTCCTCACGGCGCTCGAACTCTGGCCGACTTTTGCCGCCGCGTCCGGCGCGCTCTCGTCTGTAGATGCGAAGCGCGACGGCTTTGATCTGCTGCCGGTGCTCCGTGGAGAGGCGAAGTCACCGCGGGCGGAAATGTTCTGGCAACGCCGGGGCGACAAGGCAGCGCGCGTGGGTCAGTGGAAGTGGGTGGAGACTGCGAAGGGCGGGGGACTCTTCGATCTCGCCAGCGATCTCGGGGAAACGAAGGACTTGTCGAAAGAACGCCCCGACGAACTCGCGCGGATCAAAGCGCGCTTCGCCGCGTGGCGCGCGGAGATGGACGCCGCGGAGCCGCGCGGTCCGTTCCGGGACTACTGAGCGGCGCGTGGTTTCCGATCGCGGCTTGCCCTCGCGTCGGGTCTTTGTCACCAACAGCCCGCGAATGTTGACCGCACGTTACATCATCGGATTCACGGGCCATCGTGCGGGCTTCGATGAGACGGTTGTCCGCGCGGCGCTCACCGAGGTCTTCCACGACCTGCAACAGCGCGTGGAGAAAATCCGCGGGACCGTGGAACTTTCCGCGAGTGTGGCCGAGGGCAGCGACACGCTGTGCGTCGAGGTCGCCGGCGCGCTGGAGATCCCGGTGCATCTCGTCCTCCCGCTGCCGGAGAGCGAATTTGCGAAGGACTTCTCCACCCCCGCAGCCTGGGCGCGGTCCGAGGCGCAGTTGCGGATCGCCCGCGCGCGGCCCGGCCGTGATTCCGTGCGGCTGGCGCCGGGCGAGCCCACGCGGCCCGATTGCTATTTCAATCAAGGCATCTACCTCCTCGATGCCGTGGACGTGCTGGTGGCGCTCTGGGACGGGCAGCCGGCGCGCGGGGTGGGCGGGACCGCGCAGATCATCGCGCAGGCGAAAGCGATGGGGCTCCCGGTAATCGTGATCGATGCCGCCACGGGGCATGTCACGATGCCCGGAGATCTCGACGCGCGCCTCAAGCCCGACCCGATTCTCACCGAACTGAATGCCATCGCCACGGCGGCGAAAACGCCAGTGCCCGCTCAGCCCGCATCGCCCGATGCCCTGCAGGCGTGCCTCGACACCATCGCGCTGGGGGAGTCGGGCCGCTTTCGGCCTTCGCTCGTGGTCATCATCCTGGCGCACGGCATCGCCGCGCTGCTCGCGACCATCGTCACCTTCAAGCTCGTCACGCCGTCGCTGCAGGATCCCTGGGAAAAGTGGAAGTGGGTGCTGACGGCCGCGGAGCTCCTGATCGTCGGTGCCGCGCTCTGGATGAGCTGGCGGCTCCACCACAAGCACACGCAGCAGCGCTGGATTCGCTGCCGCTTTGCCTGCGAGCTGGTGCGCGGACTCCGCGCCAGTATTCCGCTGCTCGACCCGCTGCATCCGGCGATTGCGCGGCACGATCCGGCATGGCGGCGTTTTGCGTTGAGCGCGGGGCTCTTCGTCCTCGCGCATCAGCCGACGGACGATCCCGTGGCGCTGCGCGATCGTTACCTCGGGCAGCGCTTGAGCGACACGCATCGGGACGGGCAGATCCGGCATTACGACAAGATGCGCCCGAAGGCGCTGTGGTGGTGGAATTTCACCGGGCGGGTGAGTGCATGGTCCGCAACGCTCGCGCCGGCTTTTGTGCTGCTCTCGCTGCTCAACAAGCTGAGCAAATACTTCTCGCAGACCGAGGGCTGGCACTTGGATGAAAAGGCGTTCACCTGGCCCTTCGTCGTCTTCCTGCCGATCGCGCTGCCGCTCATCGCCGGCGTGGCCAGCGGCCTGCGCCACGCGCTTGACGCGGGCCGGCGGAAGGATCGTTACCCGGAGATGGTGGCGCGGCTGGCGGAGATTCGCGCGGCGATCCCGGGCCTCTGCACCGTCTCGACGATCCGGGGTGCGGTCGCTCGTAGTGAGGAAATCCTGCTCGATGAACTGCTGGAGTGGCAGCTCGCGATGAAGAACACCGGGCACTGAGGGGCGATGCCTCCGCGATGGACTCGTTTGGCAAAACCTTCCGCGTCTTTGTCAGCTCCACCTTTGCGGATCTGAAAGCGGAGCGTGATGCGCTCCAGCGGCTCGTCTTTCCGCGGCTGCGGGACCTTTGTGCGCAGCGCGGCGCGCGCTTTCAGGCGATCGATCTGCGCTGGGGCGTGAGCGAGGAGGCGGCGCTCGATCACCGCGCGATGGCGATCTGCCTGGAGGAAATCAAACGCTGTCAGGCGCTCTCGCCTCGGCCAAATTTTCTCATCCTCCTCGGTGAACGCTACGGTTGGCGGCCGCTGCCGGCGCGCATCGTGGCGGAGCGCTTCGAGGAAATCCGGCGCGTCGCGAGCGAGTCGGAGCGCGAGCTGCTGGAGCGCTGGTATCGCCGCGATGACAATGCCGTGCCCGCGGACTATGCGCTCCAGCCGCGCACGAAAGAGTTCGTGAATTTCGCGACATGGGAGGCCACGGAGCGGCAGCTCGCGAAGGCTCTGCGGCGGGCGATCGGAACGCTCGCGCTCCCGCCGGCGGAGCGGCTGATCTACGAGGCTTCGGCGACCGAACAGGAAATCGTGGCCGGTGCGCTTGCCGCGAAGGACGCGCGGGAACACGTCTTCGGTTTCTTCCGCACGATCGAGGGATTGCCGGACGATGCGGCGGAGTTCCGCGACCTTGCGGAAGGCGGCGAGCCGGATCGCGAAGCCGCGGAACGCATCGCGCAGCTCAAGCAGCGACTGCGCAGCGGGCTGCCCGGAAACATGATCGACTACACGGCGCAATGGCGCGCGGGCACGATCGGCGATGAGCATCTGGAGCCGCTCTGCAATGAAGTGTTCGCACGGCTCTCCGCTGTCATCGAAGCAGCGCTGAGCGCTGAAGACTCGAGAGAAGAATGGGAACGGGAGATTGAGGCGCACATGCGTTTCGCCGCACAGCGCTCTGCGTCGTTCGTCGGTCGCGCGCAACCGCTGGCGCTGCTCCATCGCTATCTCTCCGGTGCGGACGAGCATCCGCGGCTCGTGCTCGGCGTTCCTGGTTCGGGAAAATCGGCGCTGCTCGCGAAAGCCGTGGCGCTGGCCCGGGGTGACTTTGCCGAGGCGGCGATCGTCGCGCGCTTCATCGGCGCGACGCCCGCTTCGACGAATCTCCGCGAACTGCTGCTCGGGCTGTGCCGGCACATCTTCCACTCGCTCGACTACGAGCGGCAGAAGCTCGACCGCATCGACGCACTGCGTCGAGAGAACCTCCCGGAAGAAACAGCGGCCCGAAGGCGCGCGGAAATCGAGGCGGAGTATCGGGTGCCGGAAGATCTCGCCGGTTTGCAGGCGGCGTTTTCGCGTTTCCTGCAAATGGTGCCGAAAGGGCGCTGGCTCCTGATCTTCCTCGACGCGCTGGATCAATTGACCGGTCGCGAGGACCCGGACTTCGCGTGGCTCCCGGCGAAGCTCCCGCCGCGCGTGCGCCTCGTCCTCTCCGCAGCGACGGAAACCGCGGCGGCTGACTTGCAGCGGCGCATTCCCGCAGAGGGGCAGATCGCGCTGCGCGGTATGATCGCGAGCGAGGGCGAGGAAGTGCTGGACCGCTGGCTCGCGAAGGCCGGTCGCACCTTGCAGCCCGCGCAGCGCCATTCGGTGATCAAGTGTTTCGCGATCGAAGGTCTCCCGCTCTATCTCAAGCTCGCCTTTGAAGAAGCGCAGCGCTGGCCGTCCTGGCGTGCCGTCGAAGACTGGCCCTTTCCCGCGACGATCTCCGAATTGATTCGCGAACTTTTTTCCCGTCTCGCGGAGCCGGCGAATCATGGCGCGCGGCTCGTGGAGCGCAGCCTCGCCTTGCTCGCGGCCTCGCGTCATGGACTCACGGAAGATGAGTTGCTCGATCTGCTTTCGCACGACGCGGAAGTCATGGGGGAGTTTCAGGCCCGGGCGCGCCACGCCCTGCCGGAGCCGAGGCTCCCCGTGGTCCTCTGGGCTCGGCTTTTTGCAGATCTCCAGGCCTATCTCTCGTGGCGCGATGCGGACGGGACGGTGGTCCTGCAATTCTTCCACCGCCAGTTTGCCCGCGTGGTCGCGGAGAGTTTTCTGAAAAAGCGCGACGCCCGGCAGCGGCACCGCAGCCTCGCGGATTACTTTGCCAGCCTGCCGGCGGAGACGACTACGGCGCACCGCACCACGGGAAATTTGCGCCGCCTCGCGGAGCTGCCGTATCACCTGGCGCTCGGTGGCGCGCAGGCTGAAATCTTCGCGCTGCTCACCGACTTCCACTTTCTGGAGGCCAAGTGCGCGGTCAGCCTCGCCGACCTGATCGAGGACTTCGACTGCGCCGCCGAGCATTGGGAGGACGCGTCGCGATGGAATCCCACGGCCTGGTTCGCGAAGGATTCACGTCCTGAGCAACTCCGTCTGCTGAGACGCGCCGTGCAGGTGGAAGCAGGCGTGCTGTGCGTCTATCCGTCGCTCGTCTGGCAGCAGCTCTACAATCGACTGCGGTGGGACTGGGGCGTGCTTGAAGATTTCCTGGAGCGCGAAAACCAAACGCGCCGATCTGCCGGGGCTGCGCCGTGGGCCTTGCTGCGAACGCGCGCGCGGAACTCCGCGCCGCCACCAGTCACCGGGCATCGCCAGCCGATCACCGTCTGCCACATCAGCCCGCGAGGCACCTGCGCCGTCACGGGGAGTGTCGATCGCACGCTGCGGGTTTGGGATGTGGCCAGCGGAAAGGAACGCCTCGTTCTTACCGGACATGGCTCGCGGATCACCACTTGCGCGATCAGCAGCGACGGCAGCTTCATCGTTTCCGGGAGTGGCGACCACTACACCGATCAACCGCCTGGCAAGGATCAATCGCTGCGCAAATGGGATGCACAGTCTGGCCAGGAGTTGGGCGTGTTCGTCGGGAATCTCAGCGGGGTCCGGTGCTGCGCGCTCAGTCGCGATGGGCGCTGGTTGGTCTCGGGAGGGGATCACGGGGGTGAAGTGCTGCTGTGGGAAACGGCCACGCTGCGCCGGGTGGCGCATTTCGGCAGCGATCCGCAGGAGACCTGGCGCTCCGTGAGCAGGGGCGACACGCTCTCGGCCGCGATCGCCGCCGGAGCGATCGACGCCGAGGGTGCCGCGCGCATGGCGAAGGTGGAGGGTGTGGACATCAACCTGCGCTCCGAGGGTCACGACCGATCCGTCCGCGCCTGCGCCATCAGTGCGGATGGCGCGCACGTTTTCACCGATGGCGGCGGACGGCTCATCACTTGGAATCTCCAATCGCGAGCGAAGGTCGCGACCAGAGCGGGCACTTCCTCTTTCGAGGAAGATCGCGGCGCGTGGGCACCGAGCCCCGATGGCCTGCGGCTTCTTGCCACGAACGACGCTCGCGCTTCGATCCACGAAATCGCCACAGGCCGCGAGACGGCCCTCGAAAAGCTCTCCGACAGTCGGATCACCGCGTGCGCGTTTGCCCCAGCAGGCCAGCGCATCGCGCTCGGTCACTCGGATGGACGCATTTTCATTCGCGACCTCACGCAGCCGGGCTTGCCGATAATCCTCCTCGGGCACCAGGCCGCCGTCCGGGTCACGGCCTTTACGCCCGATGGTCTCTTTCTCGTCTCGCGCGCCGAGGATCAGACGGTGCGAGTCTGGGAACTCGCCAGCGGTCGCGGCCTCCTCACGCTCCCCGTCACGAGTCCGAAGGGACCGATGGAGGTCCATCCCTTCCTCCCGCTCATCGTCGGTGGAGACGCGGACGGCAGCTTCTGGGTCGCGGAAATGATTGGGGTAAAGTTCGGTCCGATCGCAACGACCGCGCAACCGCACGAGCGCGGTGCGACCATCCGCTGTCCGCGGTGCCGCCGCGGCAGGGAGATGCAGGCAGAAGAACCCGGTACGACGGTGCGCTGCGGCAATCCCGAATGCCGGCTGGAGCTGAAGTTGAACCCTTTTCTGCTTCCAGCGTAGCTACGCACCGGGGGGAATGGCGTGAATACGAGTTGGTGCCGGCGCTGGAGGGATGCTCTCCGCTTGCCCGATTTGATCCGATCGCCTTGGCGAAATGCGGTCCAGTCCTTGGCGTGTTCGGCGGCAGTGCTACGCTCGAGCCCTCCCCCGATGAACTCCGCCTTCCTCATCCTCACCGCCCTCGCCTCTCTGGCCGGGGCAGCGCTCGCCGCCGATGGCAATCGCCTCACGTATCTCGACAGCGACGATCCCTTTTATCCGCACCGCGACTTCGCGCGACTGACCACGCCGCAGTGGATCGGCGAGGAGGGCGTCGAGGCCGTGGTGATCCTCTCGATCGACGATCTGCGCGAGGTGAAGAAGTACGAGGATTACCTGCGGCCGATCCTGGAGCGGTTGAAGAAGATCGATGGCCGCGCGCCGTTCAGCATTTTCTGCAACACGTTCGATCCCGCCGAGCCGCAGTTTCAGACCTGGTTGCAGGAAGGTGTGTCGCTCGAAGTGCATACGCTCGCGCATCCGTGTCCGCTGCTGGGGAAGATGGATTTCGACGCGGCGTGGCAGACGGTCTTCGGCGGGCTCGATCTCCTCGCGAAGATCCCCGGCAACCAGCCGCGCGCCTTCCGCATGCCGTGCTGCGATTCGATGAACTCCGCGAGCCCGCGCTTCTTCGCGGAGATTCTCCCGGATCGGAGCCAGGACGGGCATTTCTTCGCGATGGATTCCTCGGTCGGCTGCCTGCTCACGTCCGCGGACCAATCGCTGCGGCGCGAACTTGTGACCGACCCGGACGGCAGCGAGCGCTTCCGCAAATACTACCCGATGGAAATGAAGCCACCGGTGAAGCTGACCTTCGAGCGCTTCGGCGGATACATCGAAGACTACCCGTATCCCTATGTCGTCGCGCGCACAGTGTGGGAGTTTCCCTTCGTCGTGCCGAGCGATTGGGCGGCCTTCAATGCGCACGGCGCGAAAAACCCGCGCACCACCGAAGACTGGAAAGCAGCGCTCGATGCCATCGTGATCAAGCAGGGCGTGATGACGCTGGTGCTCCATCCGCACGGCTGGAGCGACCCGGCGCAGCTCGTCGCTTTGATCGACCACGCCGTCGCGAAGCACGGTCGCAAGGTGAAGTTCCTCAACTTCGCCGAGGCGCTGGCGCGGCTCGAAAAGAATCTGCTCGGCGGCGTGCCGCTGCGAGATCCGAAGGACGGCATGTATCAGGACTGGTCGCGTAGTCCTGCGCCCGACCCAGCAACCGCGCCGTTGCGAGCAAAGGCTTCGCGCGACAATGGCGTGCGGCTGCTCGACGTGAACAACGACGGCTTCATGGACGTGGTGATCGGCAATGAGCGCGTGAAGCAGACGCGCGTGTGGAATCCAAAGGAGCAGCGTTGGGGGGAGGGCGACACTCCGGTGCAGTTGACGGGTCTGGCCATAGGCGGTGGTCGGCTCGATCAGCAAGTCCGCATCGGCGTACTGCGGAAAGATGGTGCGGCTTCGATGCTGGTGAACAATTCGTGGAGTGGTGGCTGGCACTTCGAGAACGAGCGGTGGGTCGAGGCCGCCCTCCTCGGAGGCATCGAACCCGCACACGACCGAGGAACGACCGATGGTGGGAAGCGCCTGCGCGACTTCGATGGCGATGGCGTGTGCGAGCTCCTCGTGAGCAATGGGGTGGGGACGGCGATCTACCGCTGGTCCGATGAAAAGACGCAGTGGGAGAAGGCGGACCTCGTGTGGCCGAAAGGCGTGTCGCTCGTGAATGAGCGGGGGGAGGACAATGGGTTGCGCTTCGTCGATCTGAATGGGGACGGCACCGATGACATTCTCTTCTCGAACGAAGAACGCGTCGCGATTCACCTCTGGGCGAAGAATGTGAATCCGGGGCTCGGGTGGAAGGCGGGGTGGTCTGTCGTGGCTCAGGCCTCTGGCCTGAGAGCGCAGACCGGAGGTCTGCGTCACATCCCGCCTATCGTCCGCGCGGGGCCGCATCGGAACAATGGCGCGTGGTTCCGCGATGGCCGCGTCTTTGTGCAAAACGAGGACACGGCAAAGCTTGGGAACGTCGTGGAGATGCGCACCTTCAAGGAACTCATCGCCTTCGACACGCCGCCGCCGAAGTCGCCGGAGGAATCGCTTGCGGCGATCAAAGTGCGAGACGGCTTCACGGTCGAACTGGTCGCCGCGGAGCCGCTGGTCGTCGATCCGATCGCCTTCGATTGGGACGCGCGTGGGCGGTTGTGGGTGGTGGAGATGCGCGACTATCCGCTCGGGATGGATGGCAACGGCAAGCCCGGTGGTGTCGTGAAGGTGCTCGAAGACACCGATGGCGACGGGCGCTACGACACGGCTGCGCCCTTCCTCGAGGATCTCCCATTTCCCACGGGCGTGCTGCCTTGGCGCAACGGCGCGCTCATTTCCGTCGCGCCCGATCTGCTCTATGCCGAGGACTCCGATGGCGATGGACGCGCCGATGTGCGGCGCGTGCTCTTCACCGGCTTCGCGCCCGGCAATCAGCAACACCGCTTCAATGGCTTCGAACTCGGCCTCGATGGCTGGGTCTATTGTGCGAATGGCGACAGCGGCGGTGAGGTAAAGTCGCTGGCGACCGGCAAGGTCGTGAACATCCGCGGACGCGACGTGCGCTTTCGCCCGGACACCGGCGAGATCGAAGCGATTGAGGGACAGACGCAATATGGGCGGCGTTGTGACGATTGGGGCAATTGGTTCGGCAACAACAACCCGACGTGGCTCTGGCACTACCCGATCCCGGAGCGGGCCATCGCGCGCAATCCTCAGCTCGCGGTGAAAACGCTCAAGCAAGTGCCGGCGAACTACGCGGAGCCGACGCGCGTGTTTCCGATCAGCAAGCCGCCGGTTCGCTTCAATCAGCCACAGTCGCTCAATCATGTGACCTCCGCGTGCAGCGCTGCGCCGTATCGCGATGATCTCTTCGGACCGGACTTCGCGAGCAGCGTCTTCATCAGCGAGCCCGTTCACAATGTGGTGCATCGCGAAGTGCTCGTGCCCGATGGCGTCACCTTTACGAGCCGTCGCGCGGACGACGAAAGCGAGCGCGAGTTTCTCGCGAGCACGGACAATTGGTTCCGCCCGACGATGCTCAAGACCGGTCCCGACGGCGCACTCTACATCGCGGACATGTATCGCTTCGTGCTCGAGCATCCGCAGTGGATTGCCCCCGAGACGCAGGCCCGGCTCGACCTGCGTGCCGGCGAGGACAAGGGGCGCATCTTTCGCGTCTTTCCGACGAACGTTCCACCGCGCGCGATCCCCGATCTCACGAAGCTCGACGCGCGCGGTCTCGTCGCCGCGCTCGACTCGCCGAGCGGCTGGCAGCGCACGACTGCACAGCGGCTGCTCGTCGAGCGCGACGATCCAAGTGCGGCCGATGATTTGGCGCGCCTGCTGCGCAGTGCGCGCAACGCGAAGGCACCACTGCACGCGCTTGCGGTGTTGGCCGGGCTCGGGGAACTGACGTGGCCGCGACTGGAGGCGGCCCTGCGCTCTGAAGATACGCGGCTGGTGGAACGCGCGGCGCAATTTCTCGGCGCGGAGTCTGGCGCGCGCGGTATTCCGTGGGACGGACGCACCTTTGCGCTCGTCCGATCGCTGGCTGCTTCCGCGGAGATTCGCGTGCGCTTCCAGCTCGCGCTCGCGCTCGGCGATGTCGAGTGGCCGGAAGCGGGCGCGATTCTCGCCGGCCTCGCCCTGCGCGATGGCCACGATCCTCACCTCCGAACAGCGGTGCTGAGCAGCGCCACGCCCCACCTCGGCACGCTGCTCGAACGGCTGCTGGGCGGGGCCGAGGAACCGCCAGCGGAGTTGCTCGCCGGATTGGTGAGGAGCGCCGCAGCGAGCACCGATCCGCAAGTTGCCCGCGATGCGGCGACGCGGATTTTCGATCCCGCGGCGAGACCGACGGCGTGGCGTTATCGCGCCGCGAGCACGCTGCTCGATGCGGCGAAAGGGCGACTCGCGGCAGACCGCAGCCCATTCCTCGCGACCGCGCGCACGGTGCTCAGCGCAGATGCGGCGCAGCGTGATCCATCGCTCGTCGCTGCGGCGCTCGGGCTTTTCGGACGCGGGAGCGAGGAAGCAGCGGCCGAGATCGTGCAACTGCTCGCGCCGCAGGTGCCCGACGAAGTGCAATCGCCCGCAGTGGCCGCGCTCGCGCGGATGCCGCAGGAGAATGGCAGCCGCGTGCTGCTCGCGGGTTGGGGCAGCTACACGCCGCGCTTGCGGAGCGAAGTCGTGCGCACGGTGCTGACGCGATCCGGTGCGACGCAGGAATTCCTCGCGGCGATCGAGGCTGGTCGCATCGCGAGCGGCGAGATCGATGCGGCGACGCGGGAGGCGCTGGGGAAGCACTCCGCCGAGGCCATCCGTAGTCGTGCGGTGAAAGTCTTCGCGGCCACGCGTGGCGACCGGCAGAAGCTCGTGAACGAATACCTCGGCGCGATGCCCGCGGTTGGCGACGCCACGAAAGGTGCGGAACTTTTCCGCCAGCAATGCGCGCTGTGCCATCGGCTGAAGGGCGAGGGAGTGGAGGTCGGGCCCGATCTCGGGATGGTCGCGGGGAAGCCGATCGAGGAGTTGCTCACCGCGATCCTTGATCCGGATCGGACCATCGAGGCGCGCTACCTCGCCTACACTGCGACGACGAAAGATGGGCGCGCCTTTGCCGGCATCCTCGCGAGTGAGAGTGCGAATGCGGTGGTGATGAAAGCGGCGGGTGGTGTCGAGCAGACGCTGCTGCGTGCGGACTTGAAGGAGATCGTCTCGACGGGGCGCTCGCTGATGCCGGAGGGGCTGGAGCACACGCTCACGAAGACCCAGATGGCGGATGTGCTGAGCTGGCTGCGATCGGGGAGCGCCGCCGTCAAGGAGTAGGGGCGCCCTTGCCCCGTGGAGCTACTCGGGGCGAGGGCGCCCCTGCTCCTTGAAAGAGACCCGCGTCTTCGCGCATTCGGTCGATGCGACCTTGGGTCATTTTACAAAAGGCGGCATCGACTTCGATGCCGAGCCAGCGGCGTCCGGTGCGCTCGGCGACCACGGCGGTGGTGCCGGAGCCGAGGAAGGGATCGACGACGAGATCGTCGGGATCGGTCGCGGAAAGGATCACGCGTTCCACCAGCGCGAGCGGCTTCTGCGAAGGGTGGCCGCATTTTTCCTTCGAGTTGCCCTTGAGACTCGGGATGCGCCAGAGGTTGGTCGCAAATTTCCCGGCTTCGAGATAACGCGCGCGGGCTTCGCGGTCCTTGTAGCGCGGGTCCTTCAGGTACGTGGCGATGGTCGCGGCGTCATACGGCTCGCGGACGGCGTCCTTGTGAAACTTCACCGCGTCACTTTTGCGCAGCACGAGGAGCAGCTCGGCCGCGGGCGTGAAGCTGTCGCGGCGCACGTTGTAGCCGACCACGCGATCCCAGGTGATGAGGTCGTGGAATCGCCACTGCCGCGTGGCTTCGCTCATCAGGTGGAGGAAGGTGTGCTCGCGTTTGCCGAGCTGGCCGCAGCAGTAGAGCACGCCGTCGTCGCGCAGCACGCGCATCGCCTCGGTGAGCCAGGCGAGCGACCAGTCGAGATACGCGCGGGCGTCCGGCCACTGGCGGTCCCACGCTTCGTCGAGCACCTGAAAGTAGGGCGGATCGGCAAAGACGAGTTGCGCGCTGGCAGCGGGCAGGCGGGCAAGTTCCGCGAGCGCATCGCCCTGGATGACGCGGCTCGTCATTTCGCGAGCAGCGCGTCGAGGATCTTGCCGAGGTCGTCGTTGTGCTCGCGCGAGGCGATGCCAAAGGCGCGCACGAGATCGAGCAGGTAGCCGGCATTTTCCTGGGTGAAGCGGACGCGGATGGTTTCCTTGGTGCGCGCGGGACCGGGCGTGCGATCCCAGCGCGAAAAGGGAATGCAGGCATAGACCATCGCCTGGTAGCCTACGGCGCGCTGCTTGGGCTTGAGCTGGATTTCGATGCGTCCGTGCGGCGTGACTTTCTGAAATCCCGGCGTCTTCACGACATGGCGCGTGAAACCCTCGGGGAGCACGCCAGGGTACGTGGCGGCAGTCTCCGGGGTGACCGCGATTTTCTCTTTTTCCTCCAGGGTGACCTCCCGCAAGGCGTCCAGTTCCTGGCGCACGGCGCGGAGTTGCGGGTCGCTGAGCAAGCCGAGGATGCGCGCTTCGTTGAGGAGCTTGGAAAGTTCGCAGCCGTATTTCGTGCGGTTGTCGCGCTGGAAGCGGATCGCGGGGACGGCGGACCAATGCTGCAGGTTGGTGGTGTCGTAGCTGATCTGCCACTCGAGATAGCAGGTGTCGTCGAGCTGGCTCTTGGTGGGCGCGATCGGGATGCCGAAACCCGCGGCGCCATCGAAGCGCTTCACCCGCGCGGGACCGGACACATCGGTGAGCGGCAGCCGCGCTTCGACGGCTCCGGCCGCGGGCTCGATGAGGATGCGCCTGTAGTCGGTATCGGCCGCGAATGCTGCACTCGTGGAAAGAACGAGTGCGCTCGCAGCGGCGAAGACCCGCGCGATTGCCCACCGGTGGGACGAGGAGCGCGACTCACTCCCGAGGAACGCGCTGAATCTCACGAGCGGCCTTCCCTCCGGTGCTACTTGATCAGCGCTTCGAGCGAGGCGTCGGGATCGGCGCCGAGTTCGATGGCTTTCTTGTAGTACTTCCGCGCCTCTTCCTTGTTCGGCGGGGTCTGCGTGGCGAAGACCACGGCGAGATTGAAGTGGGCATCGGCGTAGGTCGGATCCAGAGCGCACGCGGTCTCGAGTTCCTTCTGCGCGGATTCCTGCCAGCCCTTTTGGCTCGCGGTGATGCCGAGATAGTTGTGGGCGGTGGCGTTCTTGGGATTGATCGCGACGGCTTTGGTCAGCTCGTTCACGGCGTCGTCGTACTTCGCCTGGCTGTAGTACACGATGCCGAGGGTGGTGTGGGAGAAGGCGTCCTCGGGCGCGATCTGCGTGGCTTTCTTTAACGCCTCCTCCGCGAGCTTCAGCTTGCCGGCGCGGAAGCGGACGACGCCGAGATTCGAGAGGATGTAGAGGTTATTCGGAGCCTTCGCCAAAATCTTCTCGTAGGTCTTCTCGGCTTCGCGGTAGTTGCCGCGTTCGAAGTATTCCTTGCCCTCGCGCGCCATCGGCAGGAGCTCGGGCGGAACGTTGATCGCGCCGCCGCTGCCGGTTGGTCCCGGAGGCGCAGGGCCGGTGGAGGATGCGGTATTCTCCGTTGATTTCGCGTCGGTCTTCTCCGTTGGCATCGGAGGCTCGGTGCTCGGTTTAGTGGGGGGAGTGGACGCCGTGGGTTCGGCGGGTGGCGGAGGGAGTGGTGGTTGCTCGGCGACTTTCGGAGTTTCGGATTTCGGGAGTGGCGGCGGCTCGGCGGCTTTGCTGGGAGCGGATGGCGTCGTTGCCGCTGGCTCGGCCGTCGTTGCGGCGCTGTTTGCCGGGGCGGACACCGAGATCTCGCTGTCGTTGATCTGCAACTCGGGTTGCTTGAAGAGGGCGCGCTCCTTCTCGGTGAGCTTGACCACGGGCTGGCCGAGGTAGTCGATCTGGCTGATGAGCGACTTGGACTGGACTTCGAGTTTGGCGAGTTCGCCGAGGACGAGCTTGCGGGTCTGATCGCGGCGGGCCTGCTCCTTTTGCTGACGGAGGACGATGCCGCGCAGGATGAGATTTTCGCCTTCCAGCTTCTTGCGTTCGGCGACGCTGGCGGCGTTGTCCGCCTTCATCTTCGTGAGTTCTTTTCCGCGCTCGTCGAGTTGCGTCTGGAGGTCGGCCATCTGGCGCTGGTAATCCGCGCTCTGCTCTTTCGCGGCGGTGAGCTGCTTCTTCGTGTCGGCGAGTTCACCCTTCAGCGAAGCGATCTGCTTGTCCTTCTCCACACCTTCCGCCTTGAAGAGTTTGATGCTCTTCTCGGCCTCCGCGAGGCTGGTCATGAGGCGCGAGTTTTCGGCGACGAGCTTGTCCACCTGCTTCTGCGCTTCCTTCATCTTGGTGATCTGCTGCAGGGCGTCGTCGCGCTGCTTGGTCACTTCGCTGAGCTGTGTTTCGGTCTTCGTCAGGCGGGTGAGGAGGTCTTCCTTTTCCTTCCGCGCACGGTCGAGTTCCTTCTGGATCCCGGCGATCTTCGTCGGCGAATCGCTGGTCAGCTTCTGCGCGGTGTCGCGCTGCTCGGTCAGATTCACGATGCGGCTCTGCGCGTTGCGAATGCGGTCATTGAGCTGCCGACGGAGTTCCGTTTCAGCCTCGCTCTCGATGCTCACATCGCGGAGTTGCCGCTTCACCTTGTCGAGTTCGGCACGGAGCGCCTTCACGGCGTCGCTATTGCTGTCGCCCTTCGACGTCGCCTCGAGCAGATCCTTTTCCGCGCGATCGGCCCGCTGCTGGAGGACCTGCTGCTTCGTCTCGGAAGCAGACCGCGCTTTCACGGCCGCGTCGAGTTCCTTGGCCAAGCGGGTCTTCTCTGACTCGGATTTTGAAAGCTCTTCCTGCGCCTTCGTGAGGTCCGTCTGCAGACGATCCATGCGTTGCTCGATCTCGCGGATGGGATTCCCGGATGACTTCCCGGAAGACGGTGCCGACGTGACATTGCTTCCCTCGGGCATCGGGATCGCGCCGCCCGTGTCGGCGGGTGGAGCGAAGAGCAGTTTAGCGTCGTCCACAGGCAGTGGCGGTTCGACTGCCGAGGTCCCGCTCTCTCCGGCACCCGGGCCGAATTTCGCGAGCTTATCCTGCACGCGTTGGATCGCCTCCGAGGTCCGTTGCTTCCGGAAGTCCACGATGGGCGGCTGCCAGGAGGGATAGCTCTTGGAGATCTGATCGAGAATCTTCGCCGCGTATTGCAGCTTTGACATCGCGGCTTTGTGATTGCCCTGGCTCTCGGAGCGCTCTGCCTGCTGTACCGCAGTGTAGGCATTCACGAACATGTCGCCTGGGTCGCCGGACTGAGCATGCACGACAGCGCACGAGAGGCTGAAGCATCCGGCGAGGACGAAAGCTAAGAAGATTCGCATAGGTTCGTTTGGGGCGAGGAGACTACGTGCATTGATTTTTCAACGCAATCAGTTCTCTTGGCCGCCGCGTGCCTCGAACCTCACACCGACCCGAACCCCGCATCACCGGTGGATCCTGGATCAACGGGGCTCAATTTCGGGCCTTCGCGGCGGCCGCGACGACCGCACACCGTGTTTACTCCGAGGAAGATGGGTGGCTGGAGCGCTTTGGCGAGGACCTGCTCCTCTCTTACAAGACGGACGGCGCGCGGGATGGGATTCTGGCGGCGCTACCGGGGTGGGCGGCGGAGCACGGCTGTGCCTACAGGCGGGTGTTCGGGAAATTTCTGCCGCGTCAGAATGACGAGCGCGCTGCGCCAATCCTTGTCAGCGGCGACGCATCGCTGCCGCTGACCACCGTCGTCGAGGAGAACGGCATGAAGTTCGGCCTGGATTTCGCCGCCGGGTATTCCGCGGGGCTCTTCATCGACCAGCGCGCCAATCGGGCGCTCGTGCGGATAAGCAAAGTCACCCGGATGCTGAATACCTTTGCCTACACGTGCTCCTTTTCCGTCGCGGCCGCGCTGGCGGGCGCGGAGACGGTGAGCGTGGATCTTTCAAAGAAGTCGCTCGACCGCGGGCGGGAGAACTTCGCGCTAAACGGTCTCGAGGTTGCGCCCGGGGGCAAGCGTCGGTTCCTCGCCGACGACGTACTCGAAGTGCTGCCGCGGCTGGCGCGGAAAGGGGAGACCTTCGATGCGATCATCCTCGATCCGCCGACCTTCTCGCGGGGAAACAAGGGGCGAAAATTCCAGGTCGAGCGCGATCTCGAGGCGCTCTTCCTTGCGGCGTTGGAAGTGGCGGCGCCTCGTGCCCGCATCCTTCTCTCTACGAATTGCACGCGGCTCAGCCGACGGGCGCTGGAAGCGATCGTGCGCTTCGGGCTGAAGGCGACGCGGCGCGCTGGCGACCTGCATTCCGAACCGGCTCTACCCGATGTTCCCGCGGCGTTCGCCCCGGAGACGCTCTGGGTTTTCCTACGCTGAGGTGGTGTCCGGCGCGGGCGGGGTCTCGGAGATCGCCTTCTGCATCCCTGCCGCTACGCCGATCTCCAGCGCGGTCGGCGCTTGGTCGAGGCGGCTGAGCGCGTAGTTCGTGACCGCGGCGTCCTCAATCGTTCCGCCCATCATCCCGACCACGACGCCGACTTTGCGTTCGCCGGTGCCCGGTAGCTGGTCTGGCGGCTGCGGTTGCGAAGGTGGAGCGGCCGCGCGCGATTTCGGCCAGATGGCCCACACGAAGAGCGCCGCGAAAAAGCCGCGGATGACCAGCGTGGTCAGGTCAAAGTGCACAGGCATGTGGTGAACGTAGCGCGCTGGGCGCACCCGTCCACTCGCTAGCGGACCTTGAGCAGCTCGACCTCGAAGATCAGCGTCTCATTCGGTCCGATCAGTCCGCCGGCGCCGCGCGTTCCGTAGGCCAGCTTCGACGGGATGTAGAGCGTCGCCTTGCCGCCCTCTTTCAGAAGCTGCAAGCCTTCGGTCCAGCCGGGGATCACGCCCCCGAGCGGGAATTCGATCGGCTC
>JANPIS010000227.1:0-4149 GCA_031425095.1 Chthoniobacteraceae bacterium | reverse complement strand
GCCGACATCGTCGAGATCATCTCGCCGGGCTGCGCATTCTTCGCCGTGACCACGCCGGCAAAAGGCGCGCGAATGATGTTGTCGTCGAGTTGCTGTTTCCATTGCTCCACCTCCCGCTCGCGGATGGTGATCTCCGACGCTTGCCGCACGAGCCGCGCCTCCAGCGACCGCGCCTCCATCTCCGCCTTCCGCACATCTGAGTCACTCACCACCTTCGTCTTCTCCAGTTCGGTGAAGCGCTTCAGCTCGCGGTGGGCGAAATCGAGATTCGGCTTCGTCTCCTCCCGCGAAGTGCGGGCCGCGTCCAACTGCGCCTCCGCAAGCCGCAAACCCGCCTCCACGTTCGACGCATCGAGCCGCGCGAGCACCTCGCCCTCCTCGACCTTCCGTCCCTCCTCCACCAGCACCTCCATCACCTTGCCCGTGACCTTCGATGAAACCGTCGCCGCGCGCCGCGCCGTCACGTAGCCCGAGGCATTGAGCAGCGTCTTCGCCGAGCCACCGCCCGACTGCGCCCGCGCCACGGCCGTCTGCACCGGCGTCGCCTGCGGACGCTTCGTCCACCAAATCAGCGCCGCCCCAAGCACCAGCACGAAGATGAGCGTCGGCACCAGCCACGGGGACCGCGGCCCGTTGGCTGGACGACCGCGTTCGATGCGCAAACCATCGAGGGTGGATTTTTCGGAACTCATGAAAGTGATACGTCAGCGCAAGCCGCAAGGATTGTCGCTGCACCATGCACTGACAAGGGCGGGAAAGCGATTCGCGCAGTGCGCGCCTTGGTCCACCGGCTTGGGATGAACCAAACGACGGAAAAATTGCTGACCTCCTCCGCGGGAACTAACGTGCGTTGCGGCCCGACCAAAACCTTCGGGCGGAACGTAGCTTCGCCGATGCCTTTCTCCGTCCCACCCAGTTCCGCCGACGAGGCGGTTCCCTTATTGCCCAATGCGCGGCCGATCTGTGCGTGGGCACTCTGGATTGCGGTGGCTCTGGGGCTCGTGCTCGGTGGCAGTAATCTTTTCGTGTGGCTGCTTGGCGCGGTGCCGGCGCTTTTCCGCGAGCACGGCCTGATGGTGATGCGGATGAATACCGCGATTGCGATCACCACCGCGGCCCTTTCGCTCGCTTGTTGGAGCGGCTCGCCGGGGCGAGTGCGCACGCAATGCGCGCGATGTCTGGCGATGGTGCCGCTGCTGATCGGCGCGCTCACCTCCCTTCAGGATCTCGCGGCCCTCGACTTTCACATCGACACGCTCTTCGCACCGGGCACGATTCCGGGCGATCTCGCAAATGTCCACGTGCACCACGCTGGACGCATGAGCCTGAACGCGGCCCTCTCGCTGACGTTCCTCGGCCTCGCGCTGGCTTCGGTCGATACGAGCGTCCCGCTGGGCAAACGCCGGCTCTGCTTTGCCCCCGGCATGGCGCTGGCCGCGGCGCTTCCCTCCACCCTTGGGCTCGTCGGCTACCTGCTCGGGATTCCGCGATTCACTGGCATCCTGCGCTCGACGAATATCCTGCTCCACGCCGCCGCCGCCCTGCTCGCCCTGGCGCTCGGCGTTCTCGCCGCCCGACCGAACCTCCCGCCGATGCGCCGCATTCTCTCGACTGCCGCAGACGGCGTCCTGCTGCGCTGGATGCTGCCGGGTTCCGTGGCGCTCTTCCTCATGCTCGGATGGCTGATCGGTCGCGGGCGCGCCCTCGGGCTGGTCGCGTCGGGCGAAGGGACGGCGCTGATGCTTTACAGCGGAATGATCCTGCTCTTCGGTCTCCTGATCGCCGCCAGCCGGGCGGTGGCTCGGCAGGAAAATCGCGCCCGCGTCGCCGGGCATGCCTTGCGCGAAGGCGAGGCGCGCAGCCGCGCGATCCTCGACACAGCGCTGGATGCCGTGCTGCTCATGGATTCCGAGGGGCTGGTGGTGGACTGGAATCCCGCCGCCGAACGCATCTTCGGCTGGTCGCGCGCGGAAGTGATCGGCCGGTCCCTCGGCGACCGCATCATTCCGGAGGAACTCCGTGCGGCCCACTCGCGCGGGCTGGCCCATCTGACGAAAACCGGCGAGGGGCCAATCCTCGGCCAGCGGCTCGAGCTCACTGCGCTCCGGCGCGATGGCACCCGCTTTCCCATCGAGCTGAGTGTCAATCCACTGCCCCGCGCCGAACGGACGCTCTTCGTCGGCTTCGTCCGCGACATCACAGAGCGCCAGGCCGCCGACGAAAAACTGCGCTCCGCCAAAGAAGCCGCCGAAGCTGCCTCGCGCGCCAAAGACAACTTTGTGGCCGCCCTTTCCCACGAGCTCCGCACGCCGCTCGCGCCGGTGCTGCTCAGCGCGGCATCCTTGCGCAACGACCCGCGCCTGCCGGCCGACGTGTGCGAGCAGATGGCGATGATGGAGCGCAGCATCGGGCTCGAAGCACGGCTCATCGACGATCTGCTCGATCTCACCCGCATCAGCCGCGGCAAGCTCTCGCTGCGCACAGAGTCGCTCGAAGTCCATTCACTCCTCTCGTACGCCGCGGACATCGTCCGCGACGATGCGCGGGGAAAAAATATCGCCGTCGCGCTGGAGTTCACCGCGGTGCGGTGCGGGATGCACGGCGATCCCGCCCGACTGCAGCAAGTCTTTTGGAACCTCCTCAAAAACGCCGTGAAATTCACCCCCGCCGGTGGACGAATTCTGGTCAAAACCCGGGATGAGGAAAAAGAAAAGACGCGTCTCATCATCGAAGTCAGCGACTCCGGGCTCGGCTTTGAACCGGAGGTCGCGGAGCAAATTTTCCAGCCCTTCGAGCAGGCGGGCCGCGAGGGTGATCATCGGCTGGGCGGTCTCGGTCTCGGCCTCGCCATCGCCCGCGCCATCGTCGATTTGCACGGCGGCCACATCCGCGCGCACAGCGCTGGAGTGGGCCTCGGCTCGACCTTCACCGTGGAGCTTCCCGGCGCCACGCTGCCGCCGGCCGGGGTCCATCCGCCCCCGCCATCGGATGCCAGCGAGCCCATGCCCTCCGCGCCCCGTCGCATCCTGCTCGTCGAAGATCACGAAGCCACGCTCCAAGTCCTCTCCAGACTGCTCCGTCGCGCAGGGCACGACGTGATCACCGCATCCAGCGTCACCGCCGCACTCGCCGCGGTGGATGGCCAGACTTTCGACACCCTCATCTCCGATCTCGGCCTGCCCGATGGCACCGGTGTGGACCTCATCACCGCCTTGCGCGCCCGCCGCGCGGACTTCCGCGCCATCGCGCTCTCCGGCTACGGCATGGAGGACGACATGCAGCGCACGCGCGCCGCGGGTTTCGATGAGCACTTGGTCAAGCCGGTGGACTTCGAGCAACTCCGCCGCACGCTGTCGAAGCTCGTGACGGCAAGCTGAAGCCCGCGTCTTGCGAGCGCCCACTTCCGCCGGTACGAAACGACCGCATGGACCTTCAACACGCGCTCAAGACTCACTTCGGTCACGAAGGATTTCGCGACGGACAGGAGCCCGTGATCCGCGCGCTGCTCGACGGCGAATCGGCGCTCGCGCTGTTTCCCACCGGCGCGGGGAAGTCGCTCTGCTACCAGCTCCCGGCGGTCTTGCTGGAGGGCACGGCGCTCGTCGTCTCGCCGCTCATCGCGCTGATGAAAGACCAGGTCGATGCGCTGCGGGCGCGCGGGATCGCGGCGGCGCGGCTCGATTCCTCGCTCACGGCGCAGGAGACGCAGCAGGTGTATGCGGATCTGCGCGCGGGCACGCTGAAGCTGCTCTACGTCGCGCCGGAGCGGCTCTCCGGTGAGGCGTTTCTCGATCGGCTGCGGCGGGTGAAAATCTCGCTGCTCGCGATCGACGAGGCGCATTGCATCTCGGAGTGGGGCCACAATTTTCGCCCGGAATATCTGCGCCTCGCGCGCGTCGCCGAGGAGCTGGCGCTGCGGCCCGTGCTCGCACTCACGGCCACGGCCACGCCCGACGTGGCGGGCGATATTTGCAAGGCCTTCGGCATCGCGGACGAGCGGCATGTGCAGACTTCGTTCCGCCGAAAAAATCTGCACCTGCGCGTGACGCCGTGCGCCGCCGGCGAAAAGCTGGCAGTGCTCACGAAGCGTCTCGCCAGCGCAAAGGTCCGGCCCGCGGTGGTGTATGTGACTTTCCAAAAAACCGCCGA
>JANPIS010000226.1:0-3425 GCA_031425095.1 Chthoniobacteraceae bacterium | reverse complement strand
GGCCCGCCGCCCGCAGTCCGAAGGGCCAGATTTTCAAAAAGCGTGGACGAAACAGCGAGCCACCGAGGAATCTGCCCCAATAGTCGTGGCACCGATGCCGACACAGGAACTGCCCATCGATGAGGACGAGGACGACATTCCATTCTAACCGTCGCACCTACTTCATCACTGAGTTCGCTTGCCAATGCCAGTTCCGGCACCGCCTCCGGGGTGCATGGATTTGTGGGTGCGGGTTCCGGGGGTGGTCGCTCGTGCCTCGCTCGACCCCCGGCTAAATTCCGGCGAAGGCTCCGGCTTGCTTTGAGCGGTGCGCGGCTGGCAGAGCGCGGTTACGGATTCGGTTTCGGCGGTTCCTCGCGCACGACGCAGGATTCGTC
Organism: Chthoniobacteraceae bacterium; assembly: GCA_031425095.1. Classification (GTDB taxonomy): domain Bacteria; phylum Verrucomicrobiota; class Verrucomicrobiia; order Chthoniobacterales; family Chthoniobacteraceae; genus JANNXQ01. The sequence continues at coordinate 3,048 of JANPIS010000226.1, read as the reverse complement.
GCGCTTTGTCCGCTGGCCGTGCTTGCCTTCCAGCAGGCCGCGGAAGGAGAGGTCTTCGTCGAGGTCGGGCCAGTGGAGGCCGAAAGGGGAGATTTCGATGTGGCTCAACTGCGCGGGGGTGCCGCGGGCGAGGCGCGGGTTGTCGGCGACAGGGAAGCGGATTTCGCGTCCGCTTTCCATGAGGACGATGATTTCGCCGCCGACGGAGGCGACGGTCCGGGCGGTGTCAGTCAAGATGTTCATGCCAGTGCCGGATGATAAGGTCGCGCTGCTGTTCCGCAAGCTGCTGGGCCTTGGAAAGGTCGGCCACTTTCAGCCCATGCGATTCACGCAGTTCCACCGCGTCTTCGACATCGAAGACCGCTTCGCCGCCGCTCTTGCGCACGTGGACGTGAATCGGGCGGTGGTCATTGCTGTAGAAGAAGAATCGGAAGCCGTCCTTTTCAAAGATGGTCGGCATTCTGGTCTTGCCCGGTGTGGCTACGGGGTTGGCTTCGGCGGGGTGGTGCCGGCCGCCGGTGGCGCGGATTTCTTCGCCCGTCGTTCATGGTGAGTGTCGGGTTGTGAGTTGTTGTTTCGGGAGTGGTCGTGGGGAAAATGTCGGGGCGGGCGCTTTCTGCCAAGCGACAAATGGCGCGCTGGCGGTGAAAGGCGACGAGGCGGGGGAGCGGAGATGATCTCCAACGGCGTCCCGGTCTCCATTGTTGCCTTCGCGTCAGGCAGAAGGTGGCGGAGAGTTCAGGATGTCGCGAAGCCGGCCAATCTGGTCAGCTTCCATAAACGCAGACCGCCGTGGAGAGAATGTGCTCGCGGGCAAAGCGGTTCGGCGATTTCTCGAGCGATCGGCGCAGCACGAAGTCCACAGGAGCACCCACCAGTTCCTCCGCCTCGCCGGCCATTTCGAGCAACTCCGCCGTCGAGACTGGCGCGGATTCGTCCAGTGTCACCAGCATATCCACATCACTGCGCGGCCCGGCCTCCCCGCGTGCCGCGGAGCCGAAGAGGTCCAGCCGGCGAATGCGATGCTTCACGCAAAACGGGTGCAGGCGCCCGCGCAATTCGGCCAAGGAAAGGATGGGTGGGTCGGTCTGCACGCCTGGAGGGTAACTGGCTGAGTCTGCCCGGGCAAGCCTGCGATCCCATGCAGGCCACCAGCTCGCACGGGTATGGGCCGGCCATCGGCCGCGCACCGGCGCGAAGCACTCGGAAGCAGCTCGGAAGCGCGGCGCTTCCGAGTTCAATCGCCGCTCCACGACGCGCTCGACCGCACCGTTTCGCGCACCGACGACTGGTGGGATCCTTACATCGGCCTGCGCGGACGCTTCAACTTGAACGATAAGTTTTACCTCACCGCAAAGGGCGACATCGGCGGCTTCGGCGTCGGCAGCGATCTGACGTGGACGGCGGAAGCCGCGCTCGGCTGCCAGATCACGCGCAGCATCTTCGCCGAAGTCGGCTACCGCGCGCTTGGCGTGGATCTCGATAAGGACGGGCTGATCATGGACACCGTGACGCACGGGCCGCAGGTGACACTTGGGATCACGTTCTGACCTCGCGATGCGTCGCGCTCTCCTGTTCGGCAGTCTGCTCGGGTTTGCCGCCTCGGGCGGAGCCCTGGCGGAGGGGGACACGCAGCTTTGGAGCGAGGTGAAGCTGACGGCGAAATGGACCGATCGCTTCGATCTCATCGCGGCCAACTCGCTGCGCTTCGGCGATGACATCTCACACCTTGGTCGCTCGTCCTGGCAGTTCGGCGTCAACTTCCACGCGCTGCCGCGCCTCACCCTGACGCCCAGCTACCAATACATCACCACCGATCCCACTGATGACGTGAGCAGCTTCGAGCATCGGATCGGGGTCGTCGCCGCGGTGAGGCTGCCCTTTGAGCGGTGCGAGGGCACCTTCAGCACCGGGCTCGAATACCGGCTCCGGCACGAGCAGGCCGACGGCTGGCGGGTGCGCCCGCGGCTCAAGCTCAAGCGCGCCTTCGGCCCCGAGGCGTGGGGCGTCGCCGCCTACGTGGCGGATGAAGTTTTCTACGACACGCGAGCCAATGGGTGGACGCGCAACCGGCTCTATGTGGGCGTCGAAAAAAAGATGCGGCGCAACTGGGTGCTCGATCTCTACTACTGCCGCCAGCACGACCTCGGCACGCGCGATCCCGAGCTGAACATCCTCGGCTTCTCGATGCGGCTGAGCCTCGATAATTCAGCGTCCGATTCGAGCATGGATTTGTCCGTGCAATAATCCGCGACCTTCTTCCGCACCCCGAAGCGTCAACCCATGAAATTCAAATCCATCCTGCTCACCCTCATTTCTGTCGCTGCTGGCGCATTCGCGCAAAGTGACGACACGGCTTTCCTCGCGCAGTTCGAGAAGACCTTCGAGCAAGGGGGCGCGGTCGCCGCGAAGGACTTCATCCCCGCCGAGTTGATGAAGGGCCGCCTGCACACCGTGCGTCCGCTGGCCGACAATGACGGGCTGCACAACACCTACTTCCTCGACACCTCTGATGGCGTGCTCGAACTCACCGGGACGCCCGCGCTCAAGAACCGCATCCGCGAAATCTATGCGCTCGATCATCTGCGCGGGCTGAGCAAGACGGAGGAATTCGGCAAGGCGCTCGCGAAAACCGCCGAAGCGAAAGTCGAGAGCGTCGTCGGCGTGGTGCGCGATCCGTTGGGCACGATCAAAAATGTGCCGAAGGGCGCGTCGCGTTTTTTCGGTCGCATCGGCGAGGGCTTGAAAGGCGGACGCAGCGAGGAGGAAGGCGGCAATCCGCTGCAAGGCATCACCGGTGTGAGCAAGGCGAAGGCGAAACTCGCCGCGCAACTCGGCGTGAGTCCCTACACGACGAACGAGGAACTCCAGCGCGAACTCACGAGCACGGCCCGGGCGATGGCCGGTGGCGGACTCGTGGTCAGCGCGGCGACTTCGCTGGCGAGCGGCGGCGCGGGCACGGCGCTCACGGTCGTCGGCGTGAACCAGACGCTCCAGAATACGCTCATCAATTCGACGCCCGAAGACCTCCGAATGCTCAACCGCAAA
>JANPIS010000225.1:0-18956 GCA_031425095.1 Chthoniobacteraceae bacterium | reverse complement strand
TCGAGCACGCTCTCGGAATCCGGCGAAGGCGGGCACATCGCCGGGCTGGTGCTCTCGGGAGATCTCACGCCGAGCCAGCCGGTGCTGGATCTGATCACGCATTCCGAGATTCCGACGATCACCTCGCCGCTCGACAGCTATTCGGTGGCGAGCAGCATCCATTCGATGACGGTGAAAACGCTGCCCGGCGACGAAGAGAAAATCGATCTCATCCAATCGATCGTGGAACGGCATGTGGAGATCGACCGCCTGCTCAAGAAGTTGTGAAGGCAAGGCTTCGGCGGCCAGCGGATCGCCCTTGGACGCCGGGCCACTTTTTGTGCAACGTCGCCGCTCGCTTTGAAACTTCCCGTCTGCCGTAGCCTTGTCTTCCTCTTCGCCGCGCTGCTCTTCGCGGGCTGCGGGCGCGTGCCGGATCGGGCGGACCTCGTCTTCATCAATGGCGCGGAATCCGAAGCGCTCGATCCGCCGCTGATCACCGCGCAGGCGACGAGCCGGATTGGCTATGCAGTTTTTGAAGGCCTGACGACCTTCGACGAGACAGGCACCGCGCGCCCCGGCGTCGCCGAGCGCTGGGACATCTCGCCGGACGGATTGCGCTACACCTTTCACCTCCGGAAAGAGGCCTGCTGGAGCAACGGTGATCCGATCACCGCGGAAGACTTCGTCTATTCCTGGCGCCGCACGGCGGAGCCGGCGACGGCCAGCGAGTATGTCGGCCAGCTCCACTACATCCGCGGCGTGCGCGAATTCAGCGAGGGCAAGCTCAAGGACTGGAGCCAGTGCGGAGTGAAGGCGATCGACGCGCAGACGCTCGAGGTGACGCTGGAGAATCCCACGTCCTTCTTCCTCGATCTGTGCGCCTTCTCGACGCTGCTGCCCGTGCACCGCGCCACCGTGGAGAAATACTCGGATTGGGCGATGAATCCCGCGCATCACGTCGGCAACGGTGCCTTTGTGCTCAAAGAGTGGCGGCTCTTCGATCGCATCCGGCTCGTGAAAAATCCCCGCTACTGGAATGCCGCAAAGGTCGCCATGAACAGCGTCGATGTCCTGCCCGCCGGACGTCCGATGACGGCCTTCAATCTCTACGCGACCGGCGTCGCCGATCTCATGATGGACAAGGGCCTCGCGCCCACCTCGCTGATGCATGAGCTGAAGAAGCGCCCGGACTTCCACTCGGCGCCGTTTCTGGGGAACTACTTCTTCCGCTTCAACTGCTCCCGGAAGCCCTTCAACGACGTGCGCGTGCGGCTCGCCTTCAGCCTCGTCGTGGACAAAAAGCACCTCGCGGAATTCATCACGCGCGCCGGCGAAGTCCCGGCCACGAGCTTCACGCCGCCGGGCGCCGGAGGCGGTTACCAGCCGCCGCCGAGCTATGAGCGCGACGTGGAAAAGGCGCGTAAACTTCTCACCGACGCCGGCTACCCGGGAGGGCAGGGGTTCCCTCTTTTCTCCTACCTCTATCGCGCAGACTCCGAGTTGGATCAGGACATCGCCGTGGAGTTGCAGGGCATGTTCAAGCGCGAGCTTGGCGTGAACATGCAACTCACCCGGCAGGAGTGGACGGTCTATCTCAATACGCAGGTGGCGCTCGATTACGACATCTGCCGCTCCTCGTGGGTCGGCGATTACAACGACCCCAATACCTTCCTCGACATGTTCATCACGAACGGTGGCAACAACCGCACCGGCTGGAGCCATAAGGAATACGACTCCTTGATCGCCGCGGCGGGGCGCGAGGTGGACAAGGAGAAGCGCTTCGAGATTTTCCGGCAGGCGGAGAAAATCCTCGTTACCGACGAAGCGCCGATCTGCCCGCTCTACTATTACGTCGGGATTCAGTTCTACGATCCGGAGCGGCTCGGCGGCGTCCAGCCCAACCTCCTCGACGAGCATCCGCTCAAGGCGATGTATTGGAAGAAGCGGTGATGGACCGCCTCGCCTATGCGCTCTACTGGCTCGTCGCCGGAGTGCTTCGGCTGCTGCCGCTGAGCGCCGGATACCTGCTCGGCTGGGCGCTGGGTTCGCTCGCCTGGTTTCTCGCGCCGCCGTATCGACGGCTCGTCCGCGCGAATCTCCGCATCGCCTTTGGCACGGAGAAAACGGACGCCGAGATCGAACGGATCGCGCGCCGGCACTTCGCGTTGCTCGGGGCGAATCTGCTCGCGAGCCTCAAGCTGCCGACGATGTCGCGGGCGGAGATCGAAGCCGTGGTGACGGTCGAGGGCCTGGAGCACATGGAGGCGCAGTATGGAAAGGGCGGGTTCATTTTCGTGATCAGCCACATCGGGAATTGGGAGATGTTCGCGCAGCTCGTGCCGCATGTCTTCAAGTGCAAGACCGGGACGATCTACCAGCGGCTCGGCAATGCGTATCTGGACGGCGAAGTCCGCCGCTCGCGCGCGCGGCTCGGCATGGAGCTCTTCGAGCGGAAGGAGGGGTTCGTCGCTGCGTCGAAGTTTCTCCGCGAAGGTGGCGCGGTCGGCGTGCTCGTTGATCAACACGCGGGCGACGCCGGCTTGTGGTGTCCCTTCTTCGGTCGCCTCGCTTCGACCAGCACGCTCGCCGCGACCCTCGCCCAACGCACCGGCGCGTGGCTGATGCCTGCGGCAGTCCACAATGACGGCGTCGCCCGCTGGCGCGTGGTGATTCAACCCGCTATGCCCGCTGCTGATCGCGGTGCGGACACGCTCACGGCGGAGATCAATCAGGTGCTCGAAGGCCAGATCCGACGCCAGCCGGAGGACTGGTTCTGGGTCCACAATCGATGGAAAACGCCGCGTCCGAAATTCCTCCTCGCGACCTACAAACGCGGAGTCGTGACGGGTCGCGCAACGCTCCAGCCTTTCCGCATCCTCATCCGCGCGAGCAACTGGCTCGGGGATGCCGTCATGACGGTGCCCGCGGTGCGCGCGATCAAGAACGGCCGGCCGGATGCCCGCGTTTCCATCCTCACGCCGGCCAAGCTCGCCGACTTCTGGCAAAGCGTGCCGGAGGTCGATGAAGTAATTCCCATCGCTGCGGACGAGAGCGTCTTTGCAGTCGCGCGAAAGCTCCGCGGGCGATTCGAGGTCGCGGTCGTGCTGCCAAACTCGTTGCGCACCGGACTCGAAGTCTGGCTCGCTGGGATCCCGCGCCGAGTCGGGTATCCAGGCCACGGCCGCACCTGGCTGCTGAATCAGATCTTCATCCCGAAACAGAAAACGCCCGTCCCGCGTCCGAAGCATCAGGTCCATCATTACCTCGCCCTCGCCGAATTCGTCGGCGCCGAGATCGCGTGTGACTTTGCCCCAATCCCCAATCCGCAATCCGCAATCCGCAATCCCGTGATCGGCCTCTGCGCCGGCGCTGAATACGGCCCCGCCAAACGCTGGCTCCCCGAGCGCTTCGCCGAAGTCGTGCAAACCGTCCGCGCACGCACCGACTGCGACTGGAAGCTCTTCGGCGTCGAAGGCGACACGCCCATCGCCGACGCGATCCTCATGGCGGCCGGCGGTCCGCTCACGAACCTCGTCGGGCAGACCACCCTCGCGCAACTCATCGCCGAGCTGCGCACCTGCGACCTCCTGCTCACGAACGACACCGGCACCATGCACCTCGCCGCGCATCTCGGCGTCCCCGTGGTCACGCTCTTCGGCTCCACCGAGCCGTCGCTCACCGGCCCGCTCGGCACCGGCCACCGGATCGTCCGTCACCACGTCGAGTGCAGCCCGTGTTTTCTCCGCGAATGCCCGCGCGACTTCCGCTGCATGCAGGCCATCACCGCCTCCGAGGTGGTCGCCGCCGTCGAGGAAGTGCTCGCGGAAGCGGCCCGGAGCGCTGATTTCCCGCGGGCGGGAAAAGTGTTGGTTCCGGGTTTCTAAACGCGCCCGATCTCCTATAGTCCCCGCCCTCGAACGAACCTGCACCCCGCCTGTCCAACGCCCGCTTTTATGACCCAGACCCAGGAACTCACCGACCAAGTCAAAGCCCAGAGCCAGTGGATCAAACCGCTCCAGGATGAAATCGCCCGCGTCGTCGTCGGGCAGCGATATCTCGTGGATGGCTTGCTCGTCGGCTTGCTGACCAATGGCCACATCCTGCTGGAAGGCGTGCCGGGCCTCGCGAAGACGCTCACCGTGAAGACGCTCGCCAGTTGCATTCACACCGGGTTTTCGCGGCTCCAATTCACGCCTGACCTACTTCCGGCGGATCTCATCGGCACGCTCATCTACAATCCCCGCAGCGGCGAATTCACTACGAAAAAGGGACCGCTGTTTTCCAATCTCATCCTCGCGGACGAAATCAATCGCGCTCCCGCGAAAGTGCAGAGCGCGCTGCTTGAAGCCATGCAGGAGCGGCAGGTCACGATCGGCGACACGACGTATCCACTGCCCGATCCCTTCCTCGTTCTTGCGACGCAAAATCCGCTCGAGCAGGAAGGCACCTATCAGCTTCCCGAGGCCCAACTCGACCGCTTCATGCTCAAGCTCAAGGTCGGATACCCGAGCAAGTCCGAGGAGCGGCAGATCCTCGACCTCATGGCGACGAGCGCGCCCAATCTCAAAGTGCTGCCGATGCTCGATCCGGGCGAAATCATTCGCGCCCGCGACATTGTGAACTCCATCTACGTCGATGATCGGGTGAAGGATTACATCGTCGATGTCGTCTTCGCCACGCGCGACCCGAAGGCTTACAAGCTCAAGCTCGACGGAATGATTCGCTACGGCGCCAGCCCGCGCGCCACGATCAATCTCACCCTCGCCGCGCGCGCCCGCGCCTTCATGGCCGGCCGCGGCTACGTCACGCCGCAGGATGTGAAATCCGTCGGCGCCGACGTGCTCCGCCACCGCGTCATCGTCAGCTACGAAGCCGAGGCTGAGGAGGTAACCAGCGAGCAGATCATCGAGAAAATCTTTAACGGCCTCGCCGTTCCTTGATTCGAATTCTGAATGGAATCCGCCCGCGAAATCCTGAAGAAAATCCGCCGCCTCGAGTTGAAGACTCGCGGGATCGTAGAGGCGGCGTTTGCCGGCCAATACCGGAGCGTTTTCAAGGGCCGCGGGATGAACTTCGAAGAAGTGCGCGAATATCAGCCCGGGGATGAAGTGCGCACGATCGACTGGAATGTCACCGCGCGGCTCGGCGAAGTCCGCGGAGAGGCCTACGTGAAAAAGTTCACCGAAGAGCGCGAACTGACCGTGATGCTCATCGTGGACGTGAGCGCGTCGGGTGACTTCGGCAGCGTGAATCTCAGCAAGCGTGAACTGGCCGCGGAAGTCGCGTGTCTGCTCGCCTTCAGCGCGATCCGCAACAATGACAAGGTCGGCCTGCTGCTCTTTTCGGATCACGTCGAACTCTTCATCACGCCGAAGAAAGGCCGGCTGCACACGCTCCGGATCATTCGCGAGATCCTCTTCTTCGAGCCGAAAGGGAAGGGGACCGAACCGGGACCGGCGCTCGATTACCTCAATCGCGTGCTGCATCGACGCTCGGTCGTCTTCCTCATCTCGGATTTTCAGGCACCGGACTTTTCCCGCCAGCTCTCGATCACCGCGCGACGGCATGACTTGATCGCCATTCCCATCGTGGACCCGGGTGAAGAGGCGCTGCCGGATGTCGGTCGCGTGATCTTCGAGGACGCGGAGACCGGCGAGCAGGTCGAGGTCGACACGTCGAATCGCTCCACGCAGCGGCGCTACCTGGAATCAGTCGGGCTTTTGGCGGCTGATCGCCTGCGCGACTTCCGGCGCAAGGGCGTCGATGCCATCGTCCTGAAGACACACACGGACTACGTGCCCGCGCTGCGCAGTTTTTTCCGGACGCGCGAACGGAGGCTCCAGCTCCGCGCATGATCGCCGCGCTTTCGACACCGGCGCCGATGCAGGCTGCTGCTCCGGAACTGCGCGACATTGCGCCGCCGTTGGATGTGTTTCCGTATCCGACGTGGATGGTCGTCGTTGCGGCAATGGTCGTCGCGCTCGTGCTCGGCGCATTGATCTACGCGATCGTGCGCAAGATTCGCAATCGTCCGCCGCCACTCCCACCGAGCCCGCAATCCGTCGCCCTGCGCGAGTTGCGCATCCTGCAGCAGCGGGTGAAGCAGACCGCGCCCTATGATTTCAGCTTCGCTGTGTCCGACGTGCTGCGCCACTACGTGAGTGCGGCCTACCAGATACAGGCGACCGAGCAGACTTCCCCGGAGTTCCTCGCGGCCATCGCGCATTCGGTGAAGTTTGCCGAAGCCGAGCGCAGCCTGCTCGCCGAGTTCCTCGAGCGCTGCGACTTGATAAAATTCGCCCACATCGACGCCGATTCCAGCGATAGCGAGCGGCTGATCGACAGCGCGTTTCGCTTTGTCGAGGGAGGTCGCGGATGAGGAGATGGCGAATCGTGATTGGTGAACAGTGATTGGGGACTGGTGTAGCTGTGAAGGTCCACCGATCAACATCCACCATGCACGCTCAACTTCTCACCAGCGCCATCCGCAGTGTTTCCAAGTAGAAGGCAAAAGCCTGCATCTGCGGCTGCGTCGGCGGATTGCTGAAGCTCCCCGTGAAGGGGCCCACACTCGCCGGATTCTGCGCGGTCCCATCGATCGCCGCCGTGAGCTGCGCCAGCGACACCTCGCCCGGTTCGCCCTGCGGCCCGGGTGGTCCCGCCGGGATGTTATCGATCTTACTATCTAACCCGTTGAATTGATCGCGCATCTGCCCTGCGTTGAGCAGCGAGTCATCGAGAGAGATGTTAGGATTGAAATGCATGGGTGATTTTGGAAAGTGGATACCGGATACCGGATCGGTCATTCCGCTCCGGGAAGCGGAAACACGGCGCGGAGAACGCTCCGCAATCCGCTTTTCGCTCTCCGATATTCCGCAGGGTTATATTACTGGACGCGCCGCCGGTTCACTCTGCGGGCCGCGGCCATTGGAGTTCACGTCGGCCATCCGATTCCGGGCGCGGCTGCCCGGCGTGACCCCGTTGGTCTCGCATTTCGCCTTGGTCGGCGTCGCCACCGTCTCCAGCCATCCTCGGCATCTGGATTGGTGGTCTTTTGCACGATGCAACTCTTGGCGGTCGCCAGAGGGTCGCAGCTCACCGTGGTGTGCCCCGGCGTGCCATTGGTCTCGGCCCGCATATTGGTCGGAGCAGGCAGGTCCGCAGTCGGCGTCCGCCCCGTGCGCACACCGAAGCCCGCGCTCACGATGGCGGCGGCTTCGCCTGCAGTGCCCAATTCGGTGACCGCCCCGAGGATGCCCAGCGCCGCCTGCCAAGTGGCCAGCGCCGCATCCCGCTCCAGCATCTTCTGCTGGCAGGTCGTCCGCGCCGCTTCATAGGCGAGATTTGCGGAGACGAGAGCGGCCTGCGCCGCGGCGAAGGCGGCCAGAGCGATGGCGCCACCCGGCCCCTGCGGGCTATTGGTTTCATCATTCATGTGACTAACTTAGCAACACGCTCCTGCGTGCCGTCTAATCGCTCGTGTTCGCGCGCGAGACGGCGGAAGCGTGCCGTCCAGGCGAAAGTACGCTCCTCCACCCAGCTCCGAGGCAGGAGCACAAAGCCGCGCTTGGCTTCCTCAAGCTTGACGACGACCAGGCGGATGCCGCGGTCGGCAACTTTCCTGGAAGGCTCCTCTCCGGTGTAACCTTGATCGACAAAAGCCATCTCCACTTTGTCACCGGTAACGGCCTGCACCTCTTCTGCCAGGTGCGTGATCTGAGCGCGCGCATGCTCGTTGGCTGGCGTGACTTTCAAAGCCAGTAAGTGGGCCAAGGTATCGACCGCGGCATGCACCTTGGAAACTTTCTTACGCTGGTAGCCATCGTAGCCAGCCCGCGCTCCGCTCTCCGGCGTGCTTTGCAAAGTGCGGCCGTCGAGAATGACTGCGCTGGGCTGCACCAAGCTCTCGCCCAGCAGGCACAGCAGTTTGCGCAGGTCTTGGGCGATGGCCTAAAAGTATCCGGCTGCGAGCCAGCGCTGCGTCTGCTGCTGGATGGCCCACCGCGGCGGCAGGTCATTGGGAATCGGCCGCCAGGGGCATCCGGCCCGGACCAGGTAACGCACGGCATTCAAGATCTCGCGACTGGCGCTACGCGGGAATCTCCGGTAGCAAGCGGGGGTGAGCGCATTTCTCAAGACCCTGTTCGTGAACCCGCCGTCGTGGGAGGGCTTCGATGGGGGGGCGGGGTCGCGCTATCAGGCGAAGCGGGAGGTGCGGTCGTTTTGGTATCCGACGTGGCTGGCCCAGCCAGCGGCGCTGATCGAAGGCGCGCGGCTCGTGGATGCGCCGCCGGATGATCTGACGCAGGACGATGTGCTCCAGATCGCGCGGGACTATGAGCTGGTGGTCATCCACACGAGTGCGCCGACTTTGCGCGGCGATGCCCGGCTGGCCGAGGCGCTGAAGTCGCAGCAGCGGGATGTGAAGGTGGGACTGGTGGGCGCGCACGCGGCGGTGCTGCCGGAGGAAACGCTGCGCGCGAGCGAGGCGATCGATTTCGTGGGACGCACGGAGTTCGACTTTACCTGCCAGGACGTGGCGCTGGGTAAGTCTCTGGAGAAAGTCGATGGGATATCCTATCGTCGCGATGGAAAGGTGATCCATAATGCGGAGCGGGCGACAATCGCGGACTTTGATGCGCTACCGAGTGTGATGGATGTCTATGCGCGGGATCTGACGATCGAGAACTACGCGATCGGCTATCTGAAGCATCCTTACGTCTCGCATTACACGGGGCGTGGATGTCCGGCGCAGTGTACCTTTTGTCTGTGGCCGCAGACGGTGGGCGGACATAAGTATCGGGCAAAGTCGCCGGAAGGTGTGGCGCGTGAGATGGCGCATGCGCAGCGGCTTTTTCCGCAGGTGAAGGAGTTCTTTTTCGACGACGATACTTTCACCGCGTACCAGCCGCGCGCCCGGGAGATTGCGAAGCTACTGGGCAAACTCGGTATGACGTGGAGCTGCAATGCGCGGGCGAACGTGAATTACGACACGCTAAAAGCGATGCGCGACAATGGGCTGCGGCTGTTACTCGTGGGTTATGAGAGCGGCAATCAGCGCATCCTCGATAACATCAAGAAAGGCATCCGACTGGAGGAGGCGCGTGAATTCACCCGCAACTGCAAGAAGCTCGGCATCACGATCCACGGCACCTTCATCCTCGGGCTGCCAGGAGAAACGCGGGAAACGATTCGCAAGACCATCGAGTTTGCCAAGGAAGTCGATCCTTTCTCGATGCAGGTGAGCCTCGCCGCGCCATATCCCGGCACGGAGCTCTACAGGCAGGCAAAGGAGAATGGGTGGTTCAGCGAAGAGCTCGATCTCGTGGATGGCTATGGGCAGCAGACGGCTGCACTGGAGTACGATGGCCTTTCGCGCGACGAAATCTTTGCCGCTCTCGAGCGCTTCTATCGCGCGTATTACTTCCGTCCGCGTCCGATCGCGCGGATGCTTGGAGAGATGTTCTCGGATTTTGACGTGATGAAGCGCCGGCTCCATGAAGGCGTGGAGTTCTTCCGATTCCTGCGCCTGCGCAGCGCTGGAGCCTGAGCGCGCGAGTCGCGCCAGCCTCCAACGGCGATGCTTTCCACGACTTTGCGGATCACGCGCCGGTCGAACATGGCGCCAAATTCGGTGCAGTTTTGCCCAATCGACGTGGAGCGGTGCGGCGCGGAATGCGGGACGATTTGGTCACCAAGTTATGGAAGTACTCATCGCCATTATCACCTTCACCTTCGCCGCCAGCGTAGCCACCAAGATCTACATCACGCTCCCGAGCACCTGAGGATCGGAACCGCACCATTCTTCGGCCAGCAGCCCTACACCGGGCAGGTGGCGGAAGGGGGGGGATTCGAACCCCCGGAACGTTTGACCGTTCGTTCGATTTCGAGTCGAGTGCATTAAACCGGGCTCTGCCACCCTTCCTGTCGAAGCGCGGAAACTACGCGGATCGAGGGATGCTGAAAAGGGAAAACTTTCCGCTTCCGAAACGGCGGGCGCGCTTACGCGAAGAGACTTTCGATCGGCTTTCCGAGGCCGTCGCGGGTGACGTAGAAGGGGCGCTCCTCGACGGTGTAGGCAAGTTTGGGCGAGATGCCCATGGCGCGGTAGAGCGTGGCGTGGAGGTCTTCGATGACCACCGGATCCTTGATTGTTTTGCACGGACGTTCTTCGGCGGTTACGCCGTGGACATGGCCGCGTTTCAAGCCGCCGCCAAACATCAGCACGCAGCCGGCGTCGGTGAAGTGGCGATGCATGCCGTAGAATTTCAGCTCTTCGATGGTATCGGGCACGCGCGCCTGGTTACGCACGTTCGAGCCTTCCTTGCCTTCGATCATCATGTCGCGGGAAAACTCGCTCGCGAGCACCACCAGCGTGCGATCGAGCAGGCCGCGTTCCTCGAGATCGAGCACGAGCTGCGCGACCGGCGCATCGATCATCTTCTTCATGTTCACCAGCCGCGTGTGGCCGTTTTCGTGCGTGTCCCAGTTGAGGAAGGGGATGTACTCCGTGGTCACTTCGACGAAGCGCGCGCCGACTTCTGCGAGCCGTCGGGCGAGCAGACAGCCGAGCCCGAAGCGCCCGATCGTGCCCGCTTCGTAGTCGCCGTCGCGGTTCTGTTTCGTGGAATCGATCTTCGAGGGATCGAAGCCCGGCGGCACGTACTTCGCGGCGTTGGCCGCGGGTTCGAGCGAGAGGTCGAATGCTTTCGCCGACGGCGAACTGAGCAACCGGTGCGCATTGTCCATCGAGCGCACGAAACTCTCGCGCTGATACGTGCTGCCGTGCTGGCCGACTGGGCTCGCTTCGAGCAGGCGGCGGTAGAATTTATTGCGATCCTCGAAGCGTCCGGGCGTCATCCCAGCCGGCGGTCGCACGGCCTTCGCCGCGTCGTGAGGGAAGGGGATATTGAAAGGTCCGTACTCGCTGCCGAGAAAGCCAGCCGTGGTGAACGCCTTTAGCTCCTCCGCTTCCCCGAGGTCGTAGCGCTGCCCGATATTGATAAAGGCCGGCACTGCGGGATCGCGCGGCCCGAGCGTGCGCGAGAGGAAGGCGCCGAGGTGCGGCGCGGCCACGGACTGCGGCGGCACGTAGCCGGTGTGCCAGTGGTATTGATGCCGCGAGTGGAGGATGAAGCCGAGATCCGCGGCGATGCTCGTACGGATGAGCGTCGCGCGATCCATCACGCTCGCGAGTTTTTCCAGTCCCTGCGAAAAGCGCACGCCATCCACAGCCGTCGGGATGCTTGGGAAAGTGGAGAGCACGCCATCGGGCTTCATCCCTTTCACGAAGGGCTGGTAGCGTTTCGGATCAAAAGTCTCGGTGGCGGCCATACCGCCCGCCATCCAAAGCACGATGATGGTGTCGGCGGTCGGAGCGATCTTTGCGAGTTGTGCCTCGGCGAAAAGGCGGGGGGCTCCTGCGGAGAGCGCACCTAGCGTGGCGGCGGACGCGGTTTTGAGGAAGTCGCGGCGGGAGGGGTGGGGCGTCATCAGGTTAATTGATCAATTGAAACTCCGGCAAATTCACGACGGCCCAGAGGAAGTCGGCGACGCCTTCGGCGGTGACGTTCTGGCCTAGAATCTCGCTGGCGATCTCGCGCTCGGCGGCAGTCGGTGGGCGGCTGAGGGCTTGCTGGTAAAGTGCGGTCAGCCACGCGGCGCGATCTTTCGTGGCGGTGGGTACGAGCTTCGCGCCGGCCTTTTGCAGGACGGCGTTGAGCGTGGTGCCGTTGGTGAGTTCGAGCGCTTGGATGGTCGTCGCCGTGGTCGGTCGTTGCGCGATGACGATCTCGCGGTTCGGGCGATCGAGGGCCACTTGCAGCGGATCGGCAGCGAGCAGGGCGGCGCGGATTTCGCCGACGTGTGCGGCGGTGCTCACGGCGGGGCTGAGTTGGGGCCCGAGTTCGACGGGGAGATTGGCAAAGTCGCGGCGCGTGATGGGCTTGAGGCTCGGACCTTCGTCGATCGGCTCGGTGCCGGGCGGGAGCAGCGCGGCCGCGGACCAAGCAGCGTCGGAAGTGGCGAGCTGATTCCACCGCGCGTCGGGACTGCGGCGCACGCGCCACGTTTCATCACTGAGGATTTGCACTGGCGCGTTCCCGGCGGACATCTCGCAGCGGGTGTAGAAGGCGAAGCCGGGGCGGGCATTGAGATGCGTGGTCGCGCCGGGATACTTCGCGCGTTCGTTGTCGTTCACCTGCTTCTCGGTGTGGCTCGAGATGTTCACGGAGATGAGATTCTCACCGGCGACGAGCAGGGGCTTCAGATCGAGGAGCACGATGCGTCCATTGCGGAAGCCGTCGCGCATGATCGGCTTCGCCTCCTTGCCATTCACCTGCACGGTGAAGCGCTGGCTCGCCAGCACCGCGCCGTAGGCTTCCGCCGGTGCTTCCTTCAGCGTCACCTTCTTGCGGAAGATCACATTGTGCCGATCGCTCTCGGGCAGCACGTGATCCGTGCCCATCGCGATCGGCGCGCGCGGAGCGGTCGCCGCTGCGAGTTGCTGCTGCGCGGTCGTCACCGCGGCAGTGGCTTTCGCAAGTGCGTCGCCACCCGTCGCCTCGGCCTCGGCGAGCAGCTTCAGCGCGGACTCGAGCTGCGGGCGGATCGTCTGGACCGCCTCGCGCTGCGGGCCGAGTTCCCATGGCTCGCTCGTCCAGATCCACTTCGGCATTTGCAGTCCGCCCGTGAGCCCGCTCGCGCCGAAGTCAAACTCCAGCGAGGCTGGCAGCCGATTCCAGTCGCCGCTCAGCGCGCTCAGCGCATCGGCGAATTGCTCCGCCGTGAGCCGCCGCGTCAGCGGTCCCCGGAAAACGAACGCCTCCTTTTCCTTGGGCCCTTCCACCGTCGGCAACGCATAGCTCGCCGAGGCGCAGATCGTCGCGATGGTGTGTTTCAGATCGTAGCCGTGCGCCACGAAATCCTCCGCCAGCCAGTCGAGCAGCTCGCGGCTCCAGGCTGGCTGTTCCATGTCGTCGAGCGGATCGACCAGCCCGCGCCCGAGCAGCCGCGCCCAGAGCCGATTCACGATCGTCCGCGACAGTCGGCCATTCTCATTGCTCGTGAGGATCTCCGCCAACCGCGCGAGGCGCTGCGCCTTCTCCGCCTTCGGATCGATGCCCCCGACTTCGGGGTAGAGGAAACGCACCGCGGCCTGCTTGCCGGTCGGCTTGTCGCAATGCACCAGCTCCAGCGGCTCATCCGCGTAAATCGCCGCCAGCCCATACGCATCGGACAGCGCCCAGTCATTGATGAAACTATCGTGGCACGACGCGCACTTCAGATTCACCCCCATAAAAACCTGCGAGACATTCTGCGCGGCCTGCATTGGCGGCAGCATCGAGGCGTTCACATTGCCGCGCCAGATGATCCCCTTGGTGAAACCCTCGCTCTGCTTTGTGGGATTCACGAGCTGCGCGACAAACTTGTTGTAGGGCAGATTCCCGATCAGCGCCTTGTAAAGCCAGCCGCTGATCTGCTTGCGTCCGCCATCGATGAAGCCCGTGCCCTTGTAGTCATTGCGCAGCAGATCATTCCAGAAGCTCAGCCAGTGGTTCGCGTAGCCCACCTGGTCGTCGAGGAGTTGCCGCACCAGCGCCGCGCGTTTTCCGGGCGCGGGATCTTTCAGGAAAGCCTCGAGCTGCGCCGGCGTCGGCAGCAGGCCGATCGTGTCGAGGTAAGCGCGGCGCGCAAAGGTGCGATCGTCCACCGTGGCGGGGAAGGGGAGCCCCTTCTCGGCAAAGTAACGCGCCACGAGATCATCGATCGGCTCCACATTCGGTCGCGGCGGGAGCTGCACCGTGTGCGGATGTAGATTCTGCGGAGCCGGCTTGGCAAAGGTCACGCCATCCGGCCACTGCGCGCCCTGGTCGATCCACGCCCGCAGCAGGCCCACCTGCTCCGGCGTCCACTTCGTCCCTTTCTTCGGCATGGTGGAGTCCGGATCGATCCCCGCCACCATCTCCACCACGAGACTCTCGCCGCTCTTCCCCACCACCGCCCCTTCGCCCGTCTCGCCGCCTTTCAGGAAGGCCGCGCGCGTCTCCAGCGAGTAGCCCCCTTTGTCCTTCCCCTTCGCATGACACTTCACACATGCCGCCTCGAAGAGCGGCTTGATCTCCTTCACGAAATCCACCGGTCGCCCCACCGCCGGCGGCAATTCCGCCGCGCGGAGAGCAGTGGGCGCGAGCGTGAGAGCGAGGATGGGGACGAGAAAGTGGTGACGCATGAGTTTCGGCACGTACAACCTCCGCTAGCTTCGCTTCCTTGGCCAGCAAACTGGCGTGCGCGCATGCTGGAGAGTGTTGCCCATGGAGACACCACCGCGCCGCCGCTTACTCCCATCCATACGACCACCCCAGAGGCCAGCGGCGTTGAGCGGTTGTGAATCTGCAGAAAATCCCTGTCCTAAAGCAGGGAAGAAGCATTGTACATCTGTGCGGGTGCTTGCCGCAGGGTTCGTCGGGGTCATTCCGCTCTGCGGAGATTATCCGGTGAATTCGCTGGCAACTTCGCCGTCAATGATGCGTTAGTTCAAAACCACGCCCCCTCCTGAACCGAGCGGGCGCACCTCAAAATAAACAAACAAATCCAAGAACCCAAATGAAACTCCTCACCTCCCTCGCCGCCGTCCTCGCCCTCACCGTGAGTCTGCAGGCTGCCGACGAAAAGAAACCCGCTGACGCCGCTGCCGGTGCCAAGCCCAAGATGGACCCAGCTGCAGCCTTCGCCAAGAAGGACACCAATGCTGACGGCAAGCTCTCCAAGGATGAGTTCATGGCCAAGCAGAAGGACGCGGCGAAAGCCGAGACCATGTTCACCGCCAAGGACAAGGACAAGGACGGCTCCGTGAGCAAGGAAGAGTACATGGCCAAAGGCGGCAAGAAAGCCAAGTAACCTGCATCGTCGGCCACGCGCCGATTGATCGTTTTGCGCCGCACTTCACCTCGGTGGAGTGCGGCGCTCTTTTTTCCTGGGCAGCCTGCGACTCGCTCAGGCCTGCAGCTTCTCCAGCACCCAGCGGTATTCGTGGGCGATGCTTTCGACGACTTCCGCGGGGCGGACTTCCGGGGGGAGGACGTCGAAGGTGTAGGTCTCGATCTCGAGGTGCGGGCAGGCGCCGGCGCGTAGGGCGGCGAAGAACTCCGGCGTGAGCGTGCTGGAAGTGGAGCGGAGGACGCCGGCGCTTTCAAAGAAGAGCGGGACGTGGAAGTGGACGCGCAGCTCATCAAGCGGAGGGAGGGACGGCAGCGCGTCGAGCGCGGGGGCGAGATCGACGGACGAGTAACGTGCGCCGGAGGGTCCGCGGCCTTTGACCTGATGCAGATAGACAGGCTCGGCGAAGGGACGGAGTGCGGCCCACGATTCGGCATTCGAGGCGGTGCGCAGCGCGGCGCTGATCTGCACTTTGGAAATTCGGATGCCGGCGTCGCGCAGCGCGGCGAGTGAAGCCGTGGGATCTTCGAATTGCAGCGCGACGTGGCACGTGTCGAAGCACACGCCGATGTGTCGCCGGAGCAGCGCCCCCGCGGCTTCGCGTGTCCCGCCCGTTTGCCGCGCAATCTCCGCGCTGCCGATGGGCCAGAGGATGTCGCGAAAGAAGGTTAGAGTCTCCGGTGTCGTCTCGAGGAAACACTCAGGCTCGGGTTCGAGCCCGAGATGGAGCTCGCGACCGGTCTCGCGTTCGATGCGGGCGAGGTGGAGGGCGACGATGGCGAAGTTGCGCGCCATGGCTTCGCGATCGGCGTCGGTCTTGATCCAACCCTTGAAGGACCCGGGCACCGTGCTGATCGATCCATCCACGCCCGGCGGCAGCCACTCGGCGAGGATGTCCGCGAGCTGCAGCGTGTAGGCGAGTCGCTCGGGCGTGCGCCAATCGGGCGCGTAGACATTCTCCTTCACCGGCCCCGCGTGGAAGCGGCCGTAGGGAAACCCGTTGATCGAGAATGCGTAGAGATCGTTCGCGGCGAAAAAGGTCCGCGCTTCTTCCCGGAGTGCCGGATCGCCCGCGAGAGTCACTGCCGCGTCGTGGGCGATGCGCAGCCCGAGCCCGAAGCGCTGTGCCGTCGCCAGCCGCTGCTTCACCGCCGTCGCCTTCTCGCGAATCGCCGCGAAATTCTGCGCCCAGCTTTCGCCCGGGTGAATGTTCAGGCAGTAGGTGAGGTGGAGGGGGGGATGTTCTTGCAGGATCACGGCTGGCGGTGAGCTTCGAGTCTGAGTTCCTCGATCGAGCTGTCCATGATCGCAAGATCGACCTCATGCACCTCATGCCGCGCGCCGATGCCGCGTGGATACGTCACGGTGAGTTCGCCACCGAGGTGCTCCTGGAAATCGCGCAGCCCGCCGAAGACCCGCCGCTGACCTTCCCCGTCGCGGAGATCGAACTCCGGAAACCACAGCGCGAAACCGCTGCGGCGGAGTCCGTCGCGGATGCGCGCGTGTTCCTCCGTGGAGAGCCAGCCGAGCTGGCGGGCGTAGATCGAGTCGAGCAGCACGCCGGCCGCGACCGCTTCGCCGTGTGAGATGCGGAAGCCGGAGAGCAGCTCGAGCTTGTGCGCGGACCAGTGTCCGAAATCGAGGGGGCGCGCGCGGCCGTATTCAAAGGGATCGCCATTCGAGCGGATGTGTTCGAGATGCATCTCCGCGCAGCGAAAGACGAGGTGCTGCATCGCGGCAGTGTCCCGCTTCGGAAAGTCCGCAGCGTGTGCGCAGAGCCAGGCGAAAAATTCCGCGTCCTTGATGATCGAGACCTTGAAGGCCTCGGCCACGCCGCAGAGCCAGTCGCGATCGGGCAGGCTGCGCAGAAACTCGAAGTCATTCAGCACGGCGAAGGGTGGCGCGAAGGTGCCGATCGCATTTTTTCCACCGAGGAAGTTCACGCCATTCTTTACGCCCACGCCGGCGTCGTTTTGGCCGAGCACGGTGGTCGGCACGCGCACCTGCCGCAGCCCGCGATGCACGAGCGCGGCGGCGAGCCCGACCGCATCCATGACGGCGCCACCCCCGATGATCACGATGAACGACTGCCGATCCATCCGCCGCTCGAGCATCAGCCGCATGAAACCCTCCACGAGCGCGAAATCATTCTTCACCGCTTCACCGCCCGGCACGATCTGCGGCTCACCCGCCAGCTCGAGGCGCGTGGGATGCGCGGCGAAGTAACCGGTGATCTCGGAGACGAGCGACGGGTGCGCCTTCGCCACGAAGGAATCGACGAAAACCAGCGCGCGATGCCGGCGATCTTCCTTCAGCCGCTCCACCGTCTCGACCAGCACGGGATTGCTCGCGGAGAAAAGCGCGTGCGTAAAGACCACGGGGAACTCCCATGTCACGTCGATCCGCTGCTGGATGCTCCGCGTCGTCATGAGCGTTGCGCCATCCACCGCTGCGTCGCCGCGGAAAGCTCCAGGAAACTCTTCGGCTCCGGATCCAGCGCGAGCGACGACGCCCACGCGATCTCATAGCCCGCGCCCACATTGCCATGCGCCCCGTGAATCTTCCGGGTATCGCGGCTCACACTCATCGGCGGCCAGCCGAAGAAAAGTTCGCACGGATCGTAGCCCGGCTTGTTGTGGATATCCACGTGGCTGGCGTAGTCAGGCTCCTCGTCGCGCCCCTCAAACCACGGATAGGCAAACCACGCGCCCTTCTCCGCGATTAGCACCAGCTCACCCGCCCGCACGTGATCATGCCCGCGCGCCGCCATCGCTGGACGATCCAGCACCTCCGCCACGCCCGGCAACGCCGCCAGCACCGTGCGCGCCGCCTTCGTCGTCGCGTCATTCGCGCAATGCACATGCGCCACCTGATGATCCGCGATCGCAAAAGCCCCGCTCGTGTGAAAGTCCGTGTACACCATCCCGCGAATGTCGCGCGTCTTAAAGAGCCCCGCCTCCCGCAGCGCGCGATTCGGGAAAACCGCCCCGCGCTTCACCTGCTCGATCGCATAATCGCCCACGAAAATGTAGTCGTAGCCATGCTGCGCGCACGCCGCCTTCAGCCGCGTGAGATAGCCCAGGAGGACATCCAGCGCCTTGCGCGCCTGCGCACTCTCCGGCCCGTGCCGCTGCAGATCGTAGTCGAGATGCGGGATGTACGTCAGCAGCAGATCCGGCGCATATTCCGGCATCCCCATCGTCGCGACGATCGCGTCCACGATCCAGTCGCTCGACTTGTGATTCGCCAGCGGCCCCCAGTAGTTCATCAGATTGAATGGGCGCCCGATCTTCTCATTCAGCCGCGCCTCCAGCTCCGTCGGCTGCGTGTAGCAGGCCTGGATCATCCCGCCCGAGTGCTTGTGGATCGGCGCCGGCGTCACCACCAGATCCGCCTCTTCCCCCATGCTCTGCTGCCAGAACATCATCCCCACCTTCCCGCCGCGCGCGCG
Organism: Chthoniobacteraceae bacterium; assembly: GCA_031425095.1. Lineage (GTDB taxonomy): Bacteria > Verrucomicrobiota > Verrucomicrobiia > Chthoniobacterales > Chthoniobacteraceae > JANNXQ01. The sequence goes on along the minus strand of JANPIS010000225.1, from coordinate 586 downwards.
GAAATCCTCCCAGATCCGCGGCCCCTCGCAGAGCGCCGAACTCTGCTCCCAGAAGAGCACCTTCCTCAGATCCTTGAAGAAAAGCCCATTCGCCACCACCCCGTGATCGCCCGCCCGCCGGCCCGTGCGGAAGCTCGCCTGCGCCGTGCAGGTGATCGCCGGCCACACCGCCTCCGCCGGCCGGAAGTCTTTCAGGTGCGAGACCAGATTCCAGCCAAAGGCGGCGAGATCGACGACGAGGAGTTTTTTCGGAGTAGGCAAAAGGGGATGGGTTGGGAGCGGCGAGCAGCGGGGCGGAAAGAAAAGCACGCCGCCCGGAAAAGGCGAGTTTCAGGTTGCCCCCATCTTCCCGCCCCCGCCCGGCCCCGTTTCCCGCCCGCACACGCCCTTGCAGCCGGAACTTCCCGGCTCGCCTGCGCAGGCGCTCGCTCAAATTCACGATGGAATATCACCGTTGTGCGGGGACTGACCCCTCGCCCCGCGACGCTTTCAGGTTAGCCGATTTGTGCATTTGTGCGTCCGTCTCCCAGCGTCGCTAGCGGTTTCGATGATCCGCAGCGCGGCGCCGAGGTGCGGTGCGTTTTTT
>JANPIS010000224.1:0-1584 GCA_031425095.1 Chthoniobacteraceae bacterium | reverse complement strand
GGCCTGCATCCGGAAGGCCATCTCGTATTGTGCGATGCGCGCCTGGATCTCGGGATCACCGAGGGCGTCGAAGCGTTTGGTGTTCAGCGCGGCGAGTTCGTCGAGCGTCTCGCGACGTGTCTCGCGATCCACACCGGGTGGATTCGAAAGATAGAGCACGGGGTCGCCGGTGTTGCGGAACTTTACGCCCTGATGCTTCGACGGCAGGAAGCCCGCGCTCCACAGGCGATCGTAGAGCGGCTGGTCGTCTTTGCGCCCGGTGCCGAAGCTGGTGAGCACGACATAGGCGGGCAGATCCTTGTTTTCACTGCCGAGTCCATAGCCGACCCACGAGCCGATGCTCGGCCGCCCCGCGAGTTGCGAGCCGGTCTGCATGAAAGTGATCGCCGGATCGTGATTGATCGCCTCGGTGAACATCGAGCGCACGATGCACCAGTCGTCCGCCATGCCGGACATGTGCGGCATCAGCTCGCTGAACCACGCGCCGCTTTTTCCATGCTGCGCGAATTTGAAAATCGACGGCGCGACCGGGAAGGACTTCTGCCCCGAGGTCATCGTGGTGAGCCGCTGTCCCTTGCGGATCGACTCTGGCAGATTCTCCCCGCGCTTCGCCGCCATCTGCGGCTTCGGATCGAAGAGATCCATCTGCGACGGCGCACCACTCTGGAAGAGATAGATGATCCGCTTGGCCTTCGGCGCGAAATTCGGGAAGCCCGGAAGCGCGCCCGTTGGCGTGGCGAAAGCGCGTTCATTCAGCAGTGAACCGAGCGCAGCGAGTCCGATGCCGCCGGCGGCGCGCTGGAGGAAAGTGCGGCGCGTCAGCGTCTGCTGCGCGGCGTGTCCGAGTGCGAGGAAATGGTGGTCGTTGCAGTTCATGGATTATTCGCGGGTGACGACTTCATCGAGGTTGAGCAGCACATTCGCCGTCAGGGTGTAGGCGGCGAGTTCGCTGGCCCGGGCGTCGGGTGCGGGTTTCGCGGCGCCGACGGTGAGGAGCTGCGCCGCTGCAGCGGCTTCCTGCTGATATTTCGCGAGACGTTTGTTCAGGCCCGCGGCGAGCACGGCGACTTCTTCCGCGTGGGGATCGCGGCAGGTCACGCGCTTGAACGCCCACGCAATGCGCTGCTCGGGCGTCGTGCCGCCTTCCGCGATCATGCGCTGGCCGAGGACGCGCGCCGCTTCCACGTACGTCACTTCGTTGAGCAGCGAGAGCGCCTGCAGCGGCGTGTTCGTCCGCGAACGTTTCACGGTGCAAATCTCGCGGCTCGGCGAATCGAAGAGCATCATCGAAGGCGGCGCGGCTGTGCGCTTCCAAATGGTGTAGAGCGTGCGCCGATAGAGACCCTCGCCGGTGTCGGACTTGTAGCCACGCATGTCGCCGTACTTGCTCGTTTCGTCCCACACGTTGTCCGGCATGTAGGGACGCACGCTCGGACCGCCGAGCTTCTCGACGAGCAGACCGCTGGCGGCGAGCGCCTGGTCGCGCAGCGCTTCGGCCGGCAGGCGAAGGCGAGGAGCGCGGGCGAGCAGACGATTCTCGGGATCTTTCGCGAGATGCTCCGGCGTGACCTGCGACGACTGCCG
>JANPIS010000223.1:0-2532 GCA_031425095.1 Chthoniobacteraceae bacterium | reverse complement strand
ATTGGTGGTCCCGGTTTTGCCGGCGGCGGGTTGGGTAAAGCCGAGGGTCTTGGCGCTGGCTCCGGTGCCGCGTTCGATGGCTTTGCGGAGGGCGTCGGTGATTTCCCACGCGACGCCGGCGTCGATGACGCGGGCCTGCACGTGGGCGGCGCGGTAGATCATTTCCCCCGAGACGTCGTCGATGCGCTCGATGATGTAACTCTGCCGGCGCACGCCGCCATTGGCGAAGACGGTGTAAGCGGCGGTAAGATCGGTAAGTTTAGCCTCGAAGGCGCCGAGATAGACGGAGGGTTGCTCGGGCATTTCGGTGATGCCGCAGGCACGGGCGAGCTTGGCGATTTCGGAAAGTCCGGCGCGTTCGCCGACGCGGACGCTCATGGTATTGCGAGAAAGGATCAGTCCTTCCTCGGCGCGCAGGAGGCCTTTGTAAGTAGAGTCGGAGTTACTCGGGGTCCAATTTTCCGCGCCATCGATCTCGCCGCGACCGATGGGTCCGTCGTCGATATTCGTGCCGGGCAGGAGTCCGCGGCTGAAGGCGGCGGCGTAGACGATGGGTTTGAAGGTGGAGCCGACCTGGCGTTCGGATTGCACGGCGCGGTTGAGCTTACTCTCGGCGTAATCGCGTCCGCCGATGAGTGCACGGATGCCGCCCGAACGGTTGTCGATCGCGACGAGGGCGCCTTGCAGGTAAGGGGTGGGGAGTTCTTCCTTGCGGGCTTCTTCCGAGAAGTCGGCGCGCTTCGGGTGGGCGTAGCCCGGCTTCGCTTCGATCTTGCGAAGCTGCGCATCGACAGCGAGTTCGGCGGCCTTTTGTAACTCGGGATCGATGGTGGTGTAGATCTTGAACCCACCCTCGGCCTGCTGCTCGTCGGTGAGGAGGATGTCGAGTTCCCGCTGCACCATATCCATGGCGTAGTTTTCCTGGGTGCCAATCTGGCGGCGGCGGGCGAGGGCGAGCTGCGTGTTCTTGGCGCGTTTCGCTTCGGCGGGTTCGATCTTTTTCAGTTCCACCATGCGGTCGAGCACGGTGTCGCGCTCGTGGAGTGCGCCCTTGAGATTGCGCAATGGGGAGAAGCGCGTCGGGCCGCGGATGATGCCCGCGATCATGGCAGATTCGCCGAGGGTGAGGTCGCGGGCTTTTTTTCCGAAATACGACTGGCTCGCGGTCTCGATGCCATACACGCCGGAGCCGAAGTAGATCCGATTCATGTAATGCTCGAGGATCTCGTCCTTCGAGTAATGCTGCTCGATGCGAGCGGCCACGAAGGCTTCGAGTAACTTGCGGTGGATGTTCTTTCCACCGAGCACGAAGGAGTTCCGCGCGAGCTGCTGGGTGAGGGTGCTCGCACCCTGGCGCGCGGAGCCGGAGGTGATGTTGCGCACGAGGGCGCGGGTGATGCCGATAGGGTCCACGCCACGATGCGAGTAGAAGCGCGAGTCTTCCCGTGTGAGGAGCGCCGCGACGAAGTGTGGCGAGACTTCGGACTTCGGGACGGTGATGCGATTCTCGCCCTGGAGCCGCGCGTACACTTTTCCATCCATGTCGAAGACGGTGGAGCGTTCGCGCATGGTGCGGACGTCGTGGATGTCGAAGGTGGAAGCCCAGAAGCCGTAGGTGAGCACGACGGCGACGACGACGGCGAAGGCGCCGAGCGCGGCGCCGAGCAGCCAGCGCTTGCGCGTGCTGAGCTGCGGGCGGGAACGGTTGCGGTTGCGGGAGGTTTTTCGGGCCAAGGGCGGAGACCATCCAACATCCAACACTCAACATCCAACATTCAATCGAGAAGCCGCGGGTCGCTCGGCGGACAGCGTTTGGTGTTTGGAGTTTTCCTTTGCGCAGACGAGAACGGCAAACGCCAACCTTCAAACGCCCAGCCGTGCAGATCGACATTCTCACCCTTTTCCCCGCCATCGCGGCGGCGCCGCTCGCGGAGAGCATGATGAAGCGCGCGCAAGAGCGCGGCCTCGCGACGATCCGCGCACACAATCTCCGCGACTGGGCTACGGACAAACATCGCACGACTGACGATATGCCTTACGGCGGAGGGCAGGGGATGGTGCTGAAGTGCGAGCCGATCTTTGCGGCGATGGAGGCGCTGCGCACGCCGGAGTCGCGCGTGCTCTACATGTCGCCGGCGGGGCGGCGTTTCGATCAGCGGGCGGCGATGGAGTTTTCGCGGATGCCGCATCTCATCCTGCTCTGCGGACACTATGAGGGCGTGGATCAGCGCGTCATCGATGAGCTCGTGGATGAGGAGATATCGATCGGTGATTATGTGCTCACGAATGGCGCGCTCGCGGCGGCGGTGATCGCGGATGCGGTGGTGCGGCTGATTCCCGGAGTGCTCGGCGACGATCAGAGTGCGGCGGACGACAGCTTTTCGAGTGGTGTGCTGGAGTTCCCGCACTACACGCGGCCGGTGGAATTTCGCGGGCTGCGCGTGCCGGAGATCCTCATGAGCGGCAACCACGGCGAGATCGCGAAGTGGCGTCGGGAGCAGGCGCTCGCGAAGACGCGAGCGGTGCGGCCAG
>JANPIS010000222.1:0-19996 GCA_031425095.1 Chthoniobacteraceae bacterium | reverse complement strand
CGCCGCACAAGTACTCGGCCTCGGCACCGTACTCGATACCTCGCGCTTCTGCTCGCTCATCGCACAGTCGCTCAAACTCCCGCCGACCCAGGTCCGCGCGATGATCCTCGGCGAACATGGCGACACCATGCTCCCCGTGTGGTCATCGGCCAGCGTCGATGGTTTCCCGCTCCTGAAATTCCCCGGCGTCACGCCCACCTTCCAGACCCAGATCTTCGAACGCACGCAAAAGAGCGGCGCCGAAGTCATCTCGCGCAAAGGCGGCGCGGGTTGGGCCGTCGGCGTGGCGATCCGCGAAGTCATCGACTGCATCGCCCTCGATCGCCGCCGCATCCTTCCCGTCTCCAGCCTCGTGCGCGGCCCTTACGGCATTCGCGACGTGTGCATTAGCGTCCCGACCGTCGTCGGCCGCGGCGGCGCCGTGCAGCACATCGAACTCGAACTCTGGCCCAAGGAACGCCAGGCCCTCGAGACCTCGGCGAAGGCCCTGCAGGATACGCGGGCGAAGATCAAGTAGCGCAGGGTTCTGCGGGCATCCGCGTTGCCGCACTGCGGTTCTGGTGAGAGCCGCCTCGTCTATTTCGTGAACGCTTTGTCCTGTGGATTGCCGGCGCTCATGACGTAGGCGACGAGGTCGAGCAGTTCGTTTTGGTTCAGCGAATTGATCAGGCTGGGCGGCATCATCGAGATCGCGTAGGGTTTGCGGCTGACGATTTCCTTTTCGTCGATCGCGAGGGTGTCCTGCGGCGCGAAGGGGTTGATCGAGACGAAGACCTTTCCGTTTTCCTCCACGATCACGCGGCCGATCACGGTGCTGCCGTCCTTCTTCGTGATCTCGTGCGACTCGTACTGATCGGAGATGACCTTGCTCGGTGTGACGATGTTTTCCATGAAGTCGCGCATGGTGTAGCGCGACCCGGAGCCGGTGAGATCGGGCCCGATGGAGCCGCCGTCGCCGGCGAAGCGGTGGCACGTCGCGCACATCGTCGCGGCGTAGAGATTCTTGCCGCTCTCGAAGTCCCGGCCGTGGATGCCGTCCTTGGTCAGCGCGACCACTTCATCGACGCTCCAGTTGCGGCCGGGGCCTTGCGGCGGGCGCACGTTGGTCATCGGCGCGACTTCGAGTGCCGCGCTCATCATGTCGAGCGCGGCGCGTTCGGTGGGGTCGGTGACATTTTCGAGCGCCTCCTTGCGGATGTTGTTGAGGAAGCCGCGGAAGCTGTTGCCGCCTTTCCATTTTCCGGTGCGCGGAAACCACGAGAAGAAGCTCTTCCGCAGCTCCGGCGTCCAACCGACGGTGGCCTCGCGGAGGCAGTAGGCGAGCCAGATTTGCTGGCGATTCGGGCGGCTCGCGGTCGCCTCTTGGACGGCTTTCGCGTAGCGCTCATTGCGACCGAGCAGGCTGTCGGTGGCGATGTCTTCGAAGTCATCCGCGGCCGTGGCCATGAGCTGCACCGTCTTCGAGACGACGCTGGTGGAGCCGAGCGCGACGAGTGTCTGGCAGAGCTCGCGTTTCATCGTCTGGTCGGGGGTGGGATAAATGCGGTCGAGATGCTCGAGCACATCAGCGAGCACCTGGCCCTCGGGTTTCCCGAGACGGATGATGATCAACTGGAGGGCGCGGATGGCGGCGAGTGACTGGTCGCGGGAAAGCCGCGCGCCGGCGAGGTCGCCGAGCTTTTCGAGCAGCGGCTCGCGCAGGCTTGGATCGCCGACGCGGGCGAGTCCGACCACGGCCTCGAGGCCGGCATCCACGCCGGGGAGTGCGAGCGCCTTGTCGGCCCACTGCGCGGTGGGCTGCCGCTCGAGCGCGACGCGCGCGGCGTAGCGGATGAAGCGATCCGGGCTTGCGAGATGCGGGAGCGCTTTGGCGATCGCGTCGGAGCCGGTGCCGTCTTCGTGCAGGAGCTCAAGTTCGCGCCGGAGCTTCGCGCCGTCGGTGAGTTCGCGCTTCGGCGCAGGGGCAGTGGATTCGCTGCCGGTGTAGCTCACGCGGTAGAGCGCCGACTGGCTGCGCCGGCCGCCGACGGCGAAGTACATCGCGCCGTCCTGCGGATGAATGAAGAGATCGGTGAGCGGCAGCGGGCGGCCGCTCAGGAATTCCTCGCGGGTGTGCTTGTAGCCGGCGCCGCTCGGTTCGGAGTGGATGGCGTACATCGTGCCGTAGGTCCAATCCGCGGCGAAGATCGCACGCTGATATTTCGCTGGGAACTTCGCCCCGATCCCGCTGCAGAGGCCGGTCGGACTGCCGGGACCGATGTTCACCGCCTCGGGCAGGCTGTCGGGGTAATACGTCGGCCACTTGCCGGAGCCGGAGCGCCAGCCGTAGTCTGCGCCGCTCACGCAGTGGATGATCCGCGTGGGGCGATACCACGGCGAACCAATGTCCCACTCCATGTCGGAGTCGTAGGTGAAGAGATCGCCGAGGTCGTTGAAGGCGGCGTCGAATTCATTGCGGAAGCCATACGAGTAGAGCTCGAACTTTTTGCCCTCTGGGTCAGTTTTGCAGATGTAACCGCCGGGCGCGAGGATCCCGCGGGCGTGGCCATTGGCGTCCCACATGCGCTCGATGACGTGATCTTCCTGCCACGCGCGAGCGGCGCGGCTGATCTCCATGTTCTCCGGGAGCTTGGTGTGATTGCCGCAGGCGATGAAGAGGCTCTTCCCATCCGGGCTGAGGACGATGGAGTGCGGCCCGTGCTCGCCGCCTCCATTCATTTCGCGCAGGAGCTTCACCTCGTCGAACTGATCGTCGCCGTCCGTGTCGCGGAGACGGTAGAGGCCGTGCGTGCCGGCCTGCTCGTTCTTCATGAAGTAAAGGCTGTCGAACGCGTAAAGGATGCCGTGCGCTCCGGCGATGTCGGTCTTCAGCTTCTCGACCTGCGCCTCGCCCTTCGTGCCAATCGGCGGGGCGGTGAGGCGATAGAGGCCGCCGTATTGATCGCACGCGAGGATGCGGCCCTTCGGATCGGGCGTCAGCGCGACCCACGAGCCTTGCTCATCCTTCGGCACCACGTAGAGACGCTCGGTGGTAAAGCCGGGTAAAGTCACGACGTCCGTCGCCTCGAGCGCGACCTCGGTGGCGCCGCGTTTCCCTTCGGCTTTCCCACCTTCAAGCGCCTTGCCCCACGGCGCGGCGCCATATTTCGCCACGACGAACGCCGGTTTCCATGCCTCGGTGCCAGTTGGCGTGACCTCCCACGTCCCGTCGGTCTCGACGACGATGCGCTTCAGTTCCTCCGTCTCCACGAGGAGCTTCGCCACGAGACCCGCCGAGCCGGATTTGTTCGTCGCTTTCACGACCAGTTCGTTTTCGCCGGCCCGCAGATGTTTCTTCAGCTCGATGGTGGTGGGCTGCTGCCAGTCGAGATTCTTCGCGAGGGCTTTGCCGTTGATGAAGGCCTCCGCGCCATTGTCGCAGGTGTATTGGAGGGTCGCGGTCTTGAGTCCGCCCTCGGGGAGCGTGAACTTCTTGCGAAAGGTCAGGCGCTCATCCTTCTGGCCGGTCTTAGACAGCCACACCCACTCGGGCTCGGCGCTGGCCTGGACGGGAAGCAGGGAAAAAAGGGCAGTAGCGAGCGCGAGGGCGGGGGTGATTTTCATGGGTGCGAGGGGGAATCCGTGTACCCCACTGCACCTTAGCCGTCACGGTCGCTTTCGGCCTGAGGCTGGAAATCCGCCGTGATGGCGGGGAGTCGCTACCGTGCGCTCAAATCGCCGGGCCGAAGCTCGCGACCCCGGCACCCTGATTTGCCGCGAAGAGCTTGTTCATCGCCCGGAGTCGCCGGCAGAGATCCCGCGAGATATTGAGGATGAGGATCGAGAACTGATCCGGCCAGCGCTTGAAGACGCCGTGAATTTCCGCGTTGGAAAGCGCGAAGAGGACGGTGGGCTCCGAGGCGATCGCCGAGGCCGAGCGGCGCGTGCATTCGATGAGCGACATCTCGCCAAAGAAATCGCCGGCATCGAGCTCCGCGAGCACAGTTTCGCCGGGCGTGTTGCTGCGGCTGACGATGCGCACTCCTCCCTCGGCGATGAGGAACATCTCGCGCCCCATGACATCCTCCTCGACGACGACCTCGCCCGCGTCGACGCGCCGCTCGGCACAGCGGTCGGCGAGATGGTCCAGCACCTCGTCGCGCAGGCCGGCGAAGATGTGGATGTGGGCGAGTGCGGCCCGGGCGGTTTCGGAGATCATGGAAGTGTCGCTCCTGAGGTTTAGCAGGAGCGGGGCCACTCCCGCCTATCGCTCGCGGAGCTGGTGCTCGAAGCTATCCACCAGCGCGAGCCAGCTCGCTTCGATGATGTTATCCGAGACGCCGACGGTGCCCCAATCGTGCTCGCCATCGGTCGAAAGGATGAAGACACGGGTACGCGCGGCGGTGCCCTGCTGGCCGTTGATGATGCGGACCTTGTAGTCGGCGAGCGTGATGCGATCGATCTGCGGGTAGAAGGGGCGCAGGGCCTTGCGGAGCGCGGCATCGAGCGCGTTCACGGGGCCGTCGCCTTCCTCCACGGTGTAGGCCTTCTCGCCATTGATCGTGAGTTTCACGGTGGCTTCGCACTTGTCCCACACGCCATTGCCGGTGCGGCGGAAGGAGCAGTGATACTCCTGGAGATCGAAGAGCGGCCGATGCACGCCCACAGTCTTGCGCACGAGCAACTCGAACGACGCCTCCGCCGCCTCGAACTCGTAGCCTTCGCTCTCGAGCCGCTTCACTTCGCTGAGGATCTTGCCGACCTCCGGCGCGCCTTTTTGGAACTTAAATCCAAGCGCCTCGGCTTTCACGATCACGTTCGATTGCCCGGACACGTCCGAGATCGAGATCACGCGTTCATTGCCGACCAGCGCGGGATCGATGTGCTCGTAGCTGCTCGCGAGCTTTTGCACCGCATGGACATGCTGGCCGCCTTTGTGGGTAAAGGCCGCAGTGCCGACGTAAGGGGCGCGCACGTTGTGTGGGACGTTGGCGAGTTCGTCGATGAAGAGGGAAAGGCCGCGCAGCGCGGTGAGATCGCGGCACACGGGGATGCCCATCTTGAGCTGCAAGTTCGGGATGACGGTGACGAGGTCGCAGTTTCCGACGCGCTCGCCATAGCCATTGATCGTGCCCTGCACCTGCACCGCTCCAGCGTGCACGGCGACGAGCGCATTGGCGACGCCGAGCCCGCAGTCGTTGTGCGTGTGAATGCCGACGGGCTTGCCGAGCGCGGCGATGATGTTGCGGGTGGTCTGCTCGACAAACTCCGGGAGGCTTCCGCCATTGGTATCGCAGAGGACGATGAGATCCGCACCCGCATCACTCGCGGCCTTGAGCGTGGCGAGGGAATACTTCGGATCGTCGCGATAGCTGTCGAAGAAATGCTCTGCATCGTAGAGCACCTCGCGTCCGTGCTTTTTCAGGTAAGCGACGGTGTCGGAGATCATCGCGAGATTTTCCTCCAGCGTGACGCCGAGCACCTCCGTGACCTGCAATGGCCACGTCTTGCCAACGATCGTGACCGCGGGCGTTTCGGCATCGAGCAACGTGCGTACTTGCGGGTCATCCTCGACCTTCACCTTGCCCCGTCGCGTCGCGCCAAAAGCCGCGATCTTCGCGTGCTTCCAGGTGCGCTTCTTCGCTTCCTTGAAGAACTCCGCGTCCTTCGGATTCGAGCCCGGAAAGCCGCCCTCGATGTAATGCACGCCGAAGGCATCGAGCCGCTCGGCCACGCGAATCTTATCCAGCACCGAGAACGAAATGCCCGTCCCTTGCGTGCCGTCGCGGAGGGTGGTGTCGTAGATGGTGACGGATGGCGTGCTCATGAGAAAAGGGCGAGCACGCTACGGCACCGCGCCCGGTGAGGCAAGGCGGTGCGGAAAAGAGAACCGATCAGCGCAGCGTCGTGACGCCGGTCTGGGGCGTGAGGTCGGCCGGAGCGTTCCGCTGAGCGTTCAGGGCGTTGGGCCCGGCGGCCCGCGTGATGAAAGAAGCTCCGCCAGACGCTGCCGTGAGGCTGGCCAGCTCACGGGCGATCTCCGCAGTGTTCGGAGAGAGCAGCAGCGGCTTCGAATCGTAGCCGGCCGGACCTGTGAGCACGCGGCCGTCCGGGGTGAGGGAAAGTTTTGCCGGTTTGGTCGGATCTGCCGCGTCGAGGACGGCACGAATTTCCGGGGCGTCGAGCAACTCCGTCCGGAGTCTCGCCATGCGCTCGAGGCGCGTTTGCTCGGGCGTCTTCGCGGCAGGTTCGGCCGCGGCGGCCGTCTTGGTGTCGAGCACGGACTGGAAGGAGTCTGGCTGCGTCGGCGCAGCTTTGGATACGCCGGAGCGATTCGCCCAGCGATCGATGAAATTCCCAGCGGTGTTGGCGACGGCGCTGACGAGGAGAGGATGCATACCCTCGCTGGCTTAGCATCCCCGGTGCCAGAGCCCGTTCAGGGCAGGAAAAGGAAGCACAGAGCCATGATCACAGTCGGAGTCAGCGCGCCGAGCAGGAGCCCGAGCGGGGCCACACCGTCGCGGAAGTAGCTGGAGAGGATGGATTGCCCGGCGGGGTTCGGGGCATTGGCGATGACGGTGAGGCCGCCTCCGATGACCGCGCCGGAGACGACGGCGTATTTCAGCGCATCGGTGAAGTTGGGCACGAGGGTGGCGAGGTAAGTGATGGCTGCGTTGTCGTTGAAAGCCGTGAGCACGATTGCGCCGATCATCAGCGGCGTCTCCCCGAGCCGGCTGAGCACGGGCTCAATCCACCAGCCCTGCAAGCCGCCGTGGATGACGAGGCCGCCGAGAAAGAAGCCGACGAGCAGCGCGGGCTTGAGGCTCAGCGGATTCTGGTGGTGCTCGGTGGCGGTGGTGAAGGCGAGGAAGAACAGGAACCCGCCGATGAAGAGCGCTGGGTAGTGCGCGGTGAAGACTGTCCAGCCGAGAAACGCGACATGCACGGAGGTGATCCAGCCCGGCACGGGATCGGCGCGGTCACTCCAGTTGGTCGGCTCGGCGTCGGGATCAGCGGATGCTTTCAGCGTGGCGAATTCCCGGCGGAAGACCGCGAAGTAGAGCGCATTGGAGATCAGAATGCCCGCGACCGCTTTCCACCCAAAGTGCGTGAGCATGAATGGCGTGTCCCAATTCCACTTCGCCGCGACCATGAGCACCGGCGGCGCGGCGAAATGTGTGAGCGTCCCGCCGACCGAGATATTCACAAACAGCAGCCCGAGAGTGGCGTAACGGAATCTCACGCTCGGGTGCAGATCGTAGAACTGTCGCGCGAGCAGGAGCGCGCAAATGGTCATTGCCGCCGGCTCCGTGATGAAGGAGCCGAGGATCGGGCCCACGGTGAGGATGGCGAGCCACCACGCCGCCGGCCCGCCGCCGCCGAGCGCCGCGATGCGCTGCAAGCCCTGCTCGGAGAGCCGCAGCACCGGACGCGTCGCCGCGATGCACATGATCACGACGACGAACATGGGCTCGGTGAAGTTCACGGTGTGGCCGACGTATTCCTTCCCGACGTCGAAACCCTTGAAATACGTGATCGCCAGAATCAACGGCACGACCCACATGCCGAAGATCGCCTCGATCTCGCCGAAGAAATGCATGACCTCCGCCTTGAAGCACACCGCTTCCTTCGCCCCTCGAGGCAGATCGGCCGCGGATCGGCCCGTCGCGCGCAGCCGGGCCGCATGCTCGTCCCGCCACCGGTGCGAGATGTGCATGAACTTCGTGGCCAGAAAGGTGTGCAGGATCGCGAGCAGAAAGATGATCGCGGCGACGAGATTGAAGGGATCGGTCGCGACGCGGCGCACGAGGATCTCGCCGATGCTGGTGCGCTCCGCGTCGGCATAGGAGTGCAGGGGCAGGGGAAAGTTTCCCGGCACCGCTTCGGACGCAGCCGTCAGGGCAGGCGGTAGAGCGCAGAGGAGGAACAGAAGCAGGATGCATCCTTTCATGGTCGCACCCTGTGGTGATCTGCCAGAGGCCAGCGAGAAAATCCTGCGCCTGCCCCCGCTTTCGCCGGGGTAAAGACGAAGCCCGGGGGCATGGGCTCTGCTACTTCGCGACGAAAGGAACCGTACTATCCGCACACCATGGCAGGCATCCAATTATCAGGTCTCGCTTCCGGCTTCGACTGGAAGAGCCTCGTCGACCAGCTCATCGCGGTCGAACGAACGCCCCAGACGCGGCTTCGTACCGAACAGACTTTCGGCACCCAGAAAAGCAACACCCTCGCGAGCCTCAATACCAAGCTGCTCGACCTGCAGACGGCGCTGAAGCCACTCGCGGGTGAGACGACCGACATCTTTGCAGCGCGCAATGTGACGCTGGGCACGAGCACCAGTACGTGGTCCGCGACCGCTGGAGCAGGGACGGAGACGGGCAGTTACACCTTGGACGTCACGCAGCTCGCCACCAAGGCGCAGCGACTGGGCGTCGTCGATTCCGGCGCGAGCCTGAGCGCGACGGCCGATGTCAGCGGCGTGACGATCGGCACGATGTCGATCGGCACGGCGATTACTGCGGGCGATTTCACGGTGAATGGCGCGCGGATCACGGTGGCCGCGACGGATTCCTTGCAGGACGTTTTGAATCGGATCTCGACGGCCACGAGCGGCGCGGTCACCGCGAGCTATGATCCGGGGACGGACAAGGTGCGGCTCCAGAGCACGAGCGAGATCGTCCTCGGGAGCAGCAATGACACGAGCAACTTTCTCGGCGCGCTGGGCCTCTACAATAACGGCGGCACCTCGATCACCTCGCCGAAGGCGCTCGGCGTCGTGGCGGTGAACTCCGCGATCAGCAGTGCAAACCTGCGCACCGCGGTGACGGCCGTGGATGGCTCCGGCAACGGCACCTTCAACATCAACGGCGTCGACATCACCTACAACGCGAACAGCGACACGGTCTCCAGCATCCTCGCGAAGATCAACGCTTCGACCGCAGGCGTGACCGCGGCCTTCGACCGCGTGAACGATCGCTTGACGCTCACGAATAAGACCACCGGCGACGTCGGCATCTCGGTGAACGAAAGCGCCGGCGGGCTCCTCGGAGCGCTCGGGCTCACCGGAGGCGCGACGCTCACCCGGGGCAAAAATGCCGAGTTCAGCGTGGATGGCGGGCCGACCTTGATCAGTGCGAGCAATACGCTCGACGCGACGGTGCATGGAATCACTGGCCTTGCGGTCACGGCGAAGACGATCAGCAGCGAGACGGTGAATGTTGGCAACGACAACACTGGCGCCCGCGCGAAGATCGATGATTTCATCGCGAAGTACAACGCGGTCCAGACCTACATCGATGAGCAAACGAAGTCGTCCACTTCAACCCAGGGCGTCGTCTCGACCTCGCCGCTGACGGGCAATCAGGAGGTGACCGGCATCAGCTCCGCGCTCCGTGCGAAGGTTTTCGCTGCAGTCCCCGGACTCACCGGCACGATCACACGGCTCGAGGCGATCGGCATCGACTTCAAGAGCGGGAGCTCCCAGCTCGAGGTAAAGGACGAGAGCAAACTCACGACGGCCCTGCAGAACAATCCCGTGGAAGTGAGCAAGCTCTTTGGCAGCAAACCGGGAGGCCTGGTCGCGCAGATCGGTTCGTATTTGAAGGCGGTCACCGGATCCACCGGCACGATCGCCACGCAGACGGCGACGATCACGAAGAACTCGAAGAGCATCGACGACCAGATCGCCGCGATCGAGCGCCGCATCACCCAGCAGCGGGAATTGCTCACGCAAAGTTTCATCAAGATGGAAGAAGCCCAGTCGCGGATTCAGTCGCAGCTGTCGGCACTGAACAACTCTTTCGGATCGAACTCATGAACGCCGCGCGTCTTCTTCTCGCGGTGCTCGCGCTGCTCATGGCAGGGTGCGCGACGAAGGAACTGGCGATCGCACCACCTCCTCCACCGCCCCAGAATTTCTTCTCCGGCGAGACGACCGGCGCGCCCATGCGCCGCGTCGCGCTGCTCCCGCTCTTCAATCCGTCGTACCCCGATCACTACCTGCGCGGGCTGGACGAGACTTTCGAGTCCGAGCTGACGAAGAAGGCGCTCTTCGAAGTGGTGCGGGTCAGTCGCAGCGACCTCGAAGTGCTTTTTGCGAAGCGGCAGGTGGATTCCACGGAGACGCTCCCGGCCGATGCGCTCACGCGCTTGCGGAAGCAATTTGGCGTGGAGGGTGTGCTCTTCACGGACGTCACCCACTTCTCGCCCTACCGGCCCGTGGCCATGGGCGTGCGGACAAAACTCGTGGATGTCTCAACCGGAAAGATCCGGTGGGCCTTCGACTACGTCTTCGACGCCGGGAACTCTTCGATCGCGGAGGCCGCGAAACGGTATCAACTGCTCTACAGCGATCCCCGCCAGCCACTCACGACGGACGGCGGCAGCATCCTGCTGAGCCCGTCACGGTTTGCGAAGTTTGTCGCCAGCGAGACTTTTGCCAGCATGACTCATGAGTAAACGGGGTAGTCAAAATTTCCGCTAAAGTCCCGCAACTCCCGAACCGATAACCTCCCCAAAGTTATGAACATTCAGCCAGTAAAATCCGAAGGCGTGCCCACGCCGGTGAAGCCGAAAACGGTCCCGCCGAAGGCACCCGAGGTGCGGGCGGAACCTGAGTCATCCAGCGCCACGCGGGAGGCGAGACTGCGCGACATTCTCGCCCAGGAACCGGCCGTGCGAGCGGAGGAAGTTGCGCGCGGCAAGGCGCTCGTCACCGATCCCAACTATCCCTCTGCCGACCTGCTCGCGAAGCTCGCGGAGATGTTCGTGAACGGCAAGTAAGCCCCGCATGCAACTCGCGCGACTGGCCAAATCCTATCGTTCGGTCGCGGTCACGACCGCCACTCCAGGGCAGCTCGTCCTGATGCTTTTCGATGGCGCGCTGCGCTTCATCTCGACTGCACTTCATGGCTTTGAAATCGAGGCCATCGCCGCGCGCAATGAGCAGATTCACAACAATCTCATCAAGACGCAGAACATCCTGCTGGAGCTCCAGGCGAGCCTCGATCTGAAGGTCGGCGGAGAGTTCGCCCAAACGATGTACGCGCTCTACGATTTCATGCTCGCCGAGCTGCAAAAGGGAAACCTCGGGAAGATCCCGGAGCCGATCGCGAATGTGGAGAAGCTGCTGCGGGAGATCCGCGATTCGTGGGCGCAGATGCTCGATCAAACGCAATCGCCGGCCGCCGCCTGAGATGTTTGCCGAACAGGATTTCTGGCGGCTGCTGGGTGACTACGAGCGCCTGACGAAGAACGAGAGCGCCGCTTTGCTGGCAGGCGCCTTCGAGGATCTCGCCGTGATTCAGGATCTCAAGGATCCCGTGCTCGCGAAGATGCGGGACTTTGCGAAGCTGGCCGGTCTCGACCGGTCGCACCCGGAACTCGCGAGCCGGGTCGATCAATTGCTCATTCACGCGGAGCGGAACAAGCAACTCATCGAGACCATGCTCAGCCGCGCGCACATCGAGCGTCAGAATCTCGACTCGGCCCGCCAGCGCATGCGGGGCCTCGGGACCGCCTATCGCCCGGAGCTGGAGCGCGGTGCTTTCTCCGCGCACGTCTGACTTTTTGCCCATGGACTCCAAACCCGCACCCGGCGCGATCCTCCTCGTGGATGACGATCACGACCTGCTCGAGACGCTGACGGAACAACTGCGCTGGGAGGGTTACGAGGTCACGGCGTGCCCTTCGGCTCAGGATGCGCTGGTGCGGCTCCGCGATGCGCAGTTTTCCGCCATCATTTCCGATCAGCACATGCCGGGGATGACCGGCCTGGAATTCTTTGCCCGCGCCCGTGAGATGCAGCCGAACGCTTCGCGCATCCTGATCACTGGCGTGCTCGCGCTCGACACGGTCGTCAGCGCGATCAATCAGGGCGAAATTTTCCGCTTCCTCGCCAAGCCGTGGTCGCGCGCGGAGCTGCTCGCGACGGTCGAAAACGCCGTCCAGCGCTACCGCTTGCTGACGGACAATGTCCGACTGCGTGCCGACACCATGAAGCTCAACCGCCAGCTCGCCGCGGCGAACGCGGAGCTGATGGAAAAGTTCGAGCTGCTGACGCAGCAGAAGACCGAACTCGACGAAGCTCACGGTGCGCTGAACGCGAATTTCGAGCACTCTCTGGAGCTCTGCTACCGCATCCTCAACACCTTCTATCCGCTCCTCGGAGCGCGGACCAAGGCCGTGGTCGCGCTGTGCCGGAAGATGGTGACCGCGGGCGATCTTAGTTTTGAAGAGGGGCGCGTGCTCATCACCAGTGCATGGTTGCACGAGATCGGTCTGATCGGGGTCCAACGCGAAGTATTGCACCGGCTCTTCACGGATCCGAAGCAGTGCAAAGCGGAGGACTTGGTGCTGATCCAGCAGCATCCCGTCTATGGCCAGACGCTCGCAGGGTTTGTCGATTCGCTCGACGCCGTCGGCGTGACCATCCGGGGTCATCACGAACGGTTCGATGGCAGTGGCTATCCGGATCGGCTCTCGGGAGAGATGATCCCGTGGACGGCGCGCTGCCTGGCCGTCGCGGCGGGCTATGTGGAAAGTGGCTTGAGCGGGACGGCGGCGACGCATTTCCTCGTCCACGAGTCCGGGAAGGCCTTCGATCCGGAGGCGGTGCGGCTTTTCTGCAAGGCCACCCAAGCCAGCGATCTGCCGCGCCCGGTGAGCGAGGTGCGGGTTTCCGACTTGAAGCCTGGGATGGCACTTGCCGACGGCATATTCAGTCCTTCCGGCCTGCTCCTGATCGCGGAAGGCCACACCCTCACCGAGCCGACCATCGCCAAGATCAAGAAGCACAACCTGCTCAACCACGTCACCCAGCGCCTGTTCGTTTATCGCTGAAGGACGGGAACGCCGGAGCGCGGCCAGAATAGACTTCGCAACGCGGCAGGATCGGCGGTAATCAAGCGGGACCTGCTCAAACTTATGCACAAATCCCTGCTCTCCCTCTTCACCATCCTCGCCCTCGCCATGGTCGCCCGGGCGGAATCCACCGCGAAACTCAGCGGCGTCCATCTCTGCTGCAAGAGCTGCGTGACTGGCGTCAACAAAGCGATCGGCAAGGTCTCCGGTGCCACGGCCGCGGTGGACGCGGACGCTGAGACCGTCACCATCTCCGCCGCCGATGCCGCCACGACCCAGCGTGCGGTCGATGCGCTCGTCGCGGCTGGTTACTTTGGAAAGAGTGACAATGCGGCGATCAAAGTCGCCGACAACACCGGAGCCAAGGACGCGAAGGTCGCCTCGCTCATCGTGGAAGACGTGCATCTCTGCTGTGGCAAGTGCGTCACCGCCGTCGCGAAGGCCGTGGAGAAAGTGCCCGGCGTGACCGGTCACACCGCGGTCAAAGGCGTGAAAACCTTCGAGGTCAAAGGTGACTTCAGCCCAAAGGCCGTCTTCGCGGCGATCCAGGCGGCGGGTTTGAGCGGCAAGGCTGGCAACTGACCGCCGCCGCGGATGATCGACCCCGCGACTCCGCACCTCGAGACGGAGGTGCAGGTGATGTTCTTCGACACGGACTGCGCCGCCGTGGTCCACAACATCGCCTACCTGCGCTTCATCGAGACTGCCCGCACGCTGCTCGCCGAGCAGCTCGGGATGGGGCTCGTGGACATGGCCCGGACGCACATCTATCCCGTCGTGGTCCGCACCGAGATCGACTACCGCAGGCCTGCCGTTCTCGGAGATCGGCTGACCACCCGCGGCTGGCTCGAGAAGATCGAGCGCTCGCGCTTCTGGATGGCCTTCGAGATCCGCCGGCAGGCTGACACCGCCCTGCTCGTGACCTGCCGGCAAATGCTCGCCGTGATCCAGATGCCCGCCGGTAAACCCATGCGGCTCCCGGTGGATTGGCCCGTCCGATGGCCGCACCTTCGAGCGACTTAGACCGGTCGTTTGCGATTGTGCTCCCCGGTTCCTTGGATTCTCTTTCCGCGCTCCGTTGATGCCCGTCGTCTTCTTCAACACCTACTCCCGCCAGCTCGAGGAATTCGCGCCGCTCGATCCCGCCGGCCAGGCCGTGAAAATGTACACGTGCGGCCCTACGGTGTACAATCACGCCCACATCGGTAACTTCCGCGCTTACGTCTTTGAGGATCTGCTCCAGCGTCAGCTCGAGGCGCGCGGCTACCAGATCGAGCGGGTGATGAATCTCACCGACGTGGACGACAAGACGATCCGCGGTTGCAAGGTCATGGGCATGCGGCTCGCCGAGTTCACCGAGCAGTACAAGCGCGCCTTCTTCGAGGATCTCGACGCCCTGCGCATCAAGCGCGCGCAGCACTTCCCCGCCGCCACCGAGGATCGCTTCATCGCGCGGATGATCGAGATGATCCAGCAGCTCGAGGCTAGTGGGATCGCCTATCAGGCCGAGGACAAGAGCGTGTACTTCCGGCTCTCGAAATTCCCCGACTACGGCAAGCTCGCGCACCTGAATCTCGAAGAGCTGCGTCCCAGTGGGAGAATTCGGAACGACGATTACGAAAAGGAATCGCTCGGCGATTTCGCTCTGTGGAAAGCGTGGGATGAGAATGATGGCGAGGTGAAGTGGGAGTCGCCCTGGGGGCCGGGCCGCCCCGGCTGGCACATCGAGTGCAGCGCCATGGCCACAGCGTTGCTTGGGCCGGAGCTCGATATCCACTGCGGCGGAGTGGACAATATCTTCCCGCATCACGAGGCCGAGATCGCCCAGAGCGAGAGCTGCACGGGGAAGAAATTCGTGCGCTACTGGCTGCATTGCGCGCACCTCATGGTCGAAGGCCAGAAGATGTCGAAGTCGCTCGGCAACTTCTACACGCTCCGCGATCTGCTCGGGAAGGGCTACACCGGTCGCGAGGTGCGTTATGCGCTGCTCACGGTGAATTACCGCCTGCCGCTGAATTTCACCATCGCCGGCCTCGAAGGCGCGCGCTCCGCGCTGGCACGGATCGACGAATGGGTGGCGCGACTGCGGGAACGTGGCACAGGCGTCCCGCCGGTGAGCCCAACCGCCGCGGCCGCCGAGCCGCTCGCCGCGCACGTGGAGAGCTTTTTCACCGCGCTCGACGACGACCTGAACATCTCCGGCGCGATGGGCCATCTCTTCGACCTCATCCGCGAGAGCAACAAGGCGCTCGATGCCGGGTCGCTTGATGCGGCCGCTGCCGCTGCCGTGCTGGCCAGTTGGGAGCGGATCAACTCCGTGCTCATCCTCGACCGCGAAGCCGCGGCGATCCCCAGCCAGGTGCTCGGTCTGGTTAATCTCCGCCAACAAGTCCGCGCGGAAAAAAACTGGGCCGAGAGCGACCGCCTCCGCGACGAAATCGCGGCGCTCGGCTGGGTGGTGAAGGACACCAAAGACGGCCCGAAGCTCGCGCCACGATAGCGACGCCGCGCGTCGTGCTCGCGGAACCGTGCGTTTGTGGTAAGACGAACCTCGTGGTCCGGTTTTTTCGGACGCGTCGCTTCCCCCCTTCTGAATGTACGTCCCCGCGTCCCGCTCGCTGCTCTGTCTCGCCCTTTGGTGTCTCGCCACGGCCGGGGTCGCACGTGCGCAGTATGTGAATTTCGAGTCGCAGCAGACGCGCCCCATCTGCCTCTCGCCGGATGGCACGCGGCTCTTCGCGGTGAATACTCCCGACGGGCGGCTCTCCGTCTTCGACGTTTCCAATGCGGCGAATCCCGTGCCGGTGCTCATTCGCGAGATCGCGGTGGGGGTGGAGCCGGTCTCAGTGAATGTGCTCACGAATGACGAAGCGTGGGTGGCGAATGAAGTTTCGGATTCCGTGAGCGTGGTCTCGGTGTCCGCCGGATCGGTCGTCGCCACGCTTCCCTGCAAGGATGAGCCGAGTGACATGGTCTTCGCCGCAGGCCGCGCGTTCGTCTCGTGCGCGCGGAACAATCTCGTCCGCGTCTTCGATACGACGACGCTCGCGGAGATCGCAACGATCGCTCTTGAGGGACTCGACCCGCGTTCGCTGGCCGTCAGCTCCGATGGCACGAAGGTCTATGCGGCCTTCAAGCTTTCGGGCAATCGCACCACACTGCTCCCGGCGAATCTTGCGCCACCGCAGCCGCCGCCGACCAATACCAGCCTGCCCGCGCCGCCCCAGGTCGGCCTCATCGTGAGTGCTGACGACACCCGCCTCTCTCCGCCACCACTGATGCCGGACAACGACGTTGCCGAGATCGACACGACTGCATTGTCGGTCACGCGTTACTTCAAAGGCACTGGCACGGTGAACTTCTGCGTCGCTGTGCGACCGGGCAGCGATGAGCTCTGGGTCGCCAATACCGAGGCGCGTAATCTCGTCCGCTTCGAGCCCGTGCTGAAAGGCCGCTCCGTGGACAATCGCCTGACGCGCGTCAACCCGGCGGGCGCCGGCTCGGTGACACCGTTCGATCTCAATCCCGGAATCAACTACTCCGTTTTTCCGAACACCGCCGCGCAGAACATCGCGCTGGCCCAGCCTACGTCGCTGGCCTTTACCCCCGATGGCGCGGCGCTCTGGGTCGCAAGCTTCGGCTCGGATCGCGTGGCCAAAGTCTCCGCGGCGACGGGCTCCGTCCTCACCCGCATCGAGACGGGGCCGACGACCGGCACCGCCGCCGACCCACGCAACAAGCGCGGCCCGCGCGGCCTCGCGCTGCATCCGACCCTGAGCCGACTCTACGTGCTCAATCGTCTCTCGAACACGATCACCATCGTGGACACGACCGCGGAGAACGTGGTCGGGGAGATTCCGACCGGGAGCTTCGATCCGACGCCGGCGATGATCCGGCAGGGCCGCGGCTTTCTCTATGACGCGCGTCTTTCCGGCAATGGCACGCAGTCCTGCGCGTCGTGTCATATCGATGGGGATCGCGACGAACTGGCGTGGGATCTCGGCGATCCAGGCGGCACGATGCAGTCGGTCACCACCCAGTTTGGCGGATTCAATATGCACCCGATGAAAGGGCCGATGACGACGCAGACCTTGCGCGGACTGGCTGGCGTGCTGCCGCTGCACTGGCGCGGCGATCGCGTGAACTTTGCCGCCTTCAATGGTGCGTTCGCTTCCCTGCTCGGTGGGGCTGCGCTCAACACCGCGGACATGAATGCCTTCACCGCCTTCATCAATACCGTCGTCTTCGAGCCGAACCCGAATCGGAATCTCGACAACACCATGCCTGCGAGCTTCCCGCCCGGCGACCCGAACGCGGGCGATCCGAACGCCGGCCGCGCGACATTCATCAACGACAACTACCAGCCGAACCTGCGCTGCAACACCTGCCACACGCTTCCAAAAGGGACGACCAATGGCCTCATCATCGCGGCTGGAGCGCTGCAGGTGAGTCAGGATTTCAAGGTGCCGCACCTGCGCAATATGTACCAGAAGCGCCACTTTCTTCGCAGTTCGACGGCAGCCTCTTTGAGCGGCTTTGGGCTCGTCCACGACGGCTCGGATCCCGACATCTTCACTTTCCTCTCGCATCCAGTCTTCGGCACATTTACCGCGGACACGGTGCGGAAGCGAAATCTGAGCGCCTTCATGCACTGCTTCGACACCGGGACGGTGCCGGCCGTCGGGTCGTCGCGGATGGTGCATTCCGGGAATGTCGCCAGCGTCGGTGCGGAGTGGGCGATCCTCGAAGCGCAGGCGACGGTGCAGGCCGCGCCGCTGCTCGACACCACCATCTACGCCGACCTCGTCGTGCGGCTCGTCGTGAATGGTGAGCGGCACGGCTTCCTCTACCGCCCCCCGACGAACGATTACCTGAGCGAGCGGACGGGCTTCGGACCTTTCACCCGCCCGGCCTTGCAGGCGATGATCAGTAGTGGTGCGAGCGGCTTTTTCATGGCCGTGCCGCGAGCCAGCGGGCGCCGCCTCGCCATTGATCGGGATGCGGACGGAGTTCTGGATGGCGATGAGCCCATGCCCGCGCTCGGCGTATCCCTCGCAGCTGGGCAGCCGCAGCTTGCGTGGCCGGGGGCCGACGCCGCGCTCGTGCTGGAATTCAGCGATTCGCTCGCTCCCGATACGTGGCAACCTGTGACCGAGCCGCGCGTGACTTCAGGACCGGCGGTGATTGCGGCGGACCCAGGAGCTGGCGCTCAGCGTTTCTACCGCCTCCGGCGTCCGTGAGAGCAGCGTTTGGCGAGAGTCGCATCAGGTGTCCAACTCGGCTCTGGTTGCGGATTTACGGCTGTCGTGAGAATGCCGGATTCGCCTTTGACATCGGCGACGGAACTGACTGAACTTACCGAGGCGTAAACCACTCGGCTGAAGCTCTCCCCCTGCACAAGTTCTCCCCCAATGAAACTCCTCCAAAAAACATCCATTCTGACCGGCCTCGTCGCCGTTGCCGCAGGCTTCGTGCTCGGCGGCACCAGCCATGCACAAGGCAACGTCACCAATCCCATCAGCACTTTCTTTCATACGGTGGATGGACGATTCACCAATGGCGTCGGTGTTGGTGAGTGGTCGGACGTCACGCCTGCCGCATTCATTTCTTCGCTGAGTGGCACCGCCGTCCCGACATTTCTGGGTGATCCGAATGCGAACAGTCTCCTCTTCGGAGGGCTCGGCAAGACGAGCGCGGCTTCGCCGGTTTCGCTACACCTGCTCTATGACTTCCTCCCGAGGACTCTTGGTGGCGTCATCACTCCAGGCGACATCCTGGCGAGTGTGACTTTCCCGGTCACATTGCTAGGCCGCCCTACCGGCGACAAAACGAACATCTCCGTGCTGATCCAGGCGAGCTTTCCGCCCGCGAGTTCAGCCCCGCCGCCTGGCATAATCTTCCTCCCGTTCTTCACTGCATTCGTGGACCTGGACCTCGACGGAGACGGTGACGTCCTGGCGTCGGCTTTGAATATCGATGCGGCGGCGAGCTTCGGACCTTCTCCGCTTTCCTCGATCGATCATCTCCTCGTCGAACTCGATGTGCCGCTCCGCATCCCGGCGGGCTTCGCAACTCCCGGTGGCCCTCTGCCCGGCAACGGCATCAATCCAGAGAACGGCCTCTACGACCCGGCCCCAGCATTCTGGGGCGCGGCGGGCGCAGCGGGCGGTGGCAACGGCTCTGCGGCGGGAAACCTGGCCTCCCCGCCTGCCGGTTCACCGTTGCAGTCGGCCAGCACGGGACTTTTCACGATCCAACCCAGTGGATCATTGGTTGTGGCGCCAGTGCCTGAGCCTTCATCCGCGGCACTGCTGCTCACCGGGCTTGGTTTTCTGGCGCGTCGTCGCCGCCGGAACTGACCGTCACGCGAACGTTTCCAGGCGAACTGCGGGAGGGCTTTGGCGCTCCCGCAGTTTTGCTTTCCGAGGGTGCGTTCTGCGTCCGCGACGAAGATGTGATCACACTGCTCCGTGGCGCGAATCTCGCGGTTTCGCGATTTGGCGATTGAATTGCCACTGGTCGTCCCTCAATCCAATCGCGCTGCCTTCTGTCCCGCCCATCGCCCATTTCTCCAATGTTTCCACCAGCCGACTACCTCGACCTCAATCACACCGAGCACCGGATGCTCTTCGAGAATGCGGTCAACGCCTGGGACGCGCTCAAGCAGATCACCAGCTACCTGCAGTTCCGCCTCAAGCCGGCGATCCATGGGCGGCTCATCGGCAAGCCTTTCATCAGCGGCGCGGTATTTGTCGGAAAAGGTGCGGTGGTCGAGCACGGTGCGATGATCAAAGGGCCGGCGTGGATCGGCGAAGGCTGCGAGATCCGCAACGGCTGCTACATCCGCGAAAACGTGATCGTCGGCGCGGGCTGCGTGCTGGGGAACTCGTGCGAGTTTAAGAACTGCATCATCTTCGACGAAGCGCAGATCCCGCATTTCAACTACGTCGGGGACTCGATCCTCGGCTATCGCAGCCATCTCGGCGCGGGCGTCATTTTGTCGAATGTGAAGCTTGATCGCAGCGAGATCACCGTGCCGACGGCGAAGGGTTTGATTCCGACGGGGCTCAAGAAATTCGGCGCGATCATCGGCGATCGCGCGGAGATCGGGTGCAACTCAGTGATCAATCCCGGCTCGCTCATCGGGCGCGATTCG
>JANPIS010000221.1:0-2201 GCA_031425095.1 Chthoniobacteraceae bacterium | reverse complement strand
ATTCGCACGATCCCGTGGAGACCGGTGTGCCGAAGGAAAAACTCGCGCTCGTGGTAAAGGCGCTGACCACGGTGCCCGAAGGCTTCGCGGTGCAGAGCAAGCTGAAGACTTTCCTGCTCGATAAACGCGCGAAGGTTTGGGCGAACGAAGGTCCGTTCGACTGGGCGTATGGCGAGGCGCTGGCGATGGGTTCGCTGCTGCTCGATGGCATTCCCGTGCGGCTCAGCGGACAGGACGTGAGGCGTGGAACCTTTAGCCAGCGCAATGCGTATCTCTACGATCAGAAGACGCGGGAGCGCTGGTGTTCCCTGAAGCACGTGGCCCCCGATCAGGCCCAGCTCTGCATTTACAACTCGCTCCTCAGCGAAGCGGCGGTGCTCGGCTTCGACTACGGCTACTCGCTCAATTTTCCGAAGCTGCTCTGCATGTGGGAGGCGCAGTTCGGGGATTTCGTGAACGGCGCGCAGGTCATCATCGATCAATTCATCGCCAGCGCGGAATCGAAATGGCAGCGTCCGAGCGGCATCGTGCTGCTGCTGCCGCATGGCTACGAGGGCCAGGGCCCGGAGCATTCTAGCGCGCGGCCGGAGCGTTTCCTTCAGCTCTGTGCGGAGGAGAATTTGCAGGTCTGCAACCTCACCACCCCGGCACAATACTTTCACGTGCTGCGCCGGCAGATGATGCGCCCGTTCAAAAAGCCGCTCGTCATCATGACGCCGAAGTCTCTGCTGCGCGCCGAGGCCGCGGTGTCGAAGGTCGCGGATTTCACGAACGACCGTTTCCACGAAATCCTCCCCGGTCCGCTCGTCGGAAAAGCGACGGCGGTGAAACGCGTGATCCTCTGCTCGGGCAAAGTGTACTACGACCTGCTCGCCTTCCGAGCGGAGAACAACATCGGCAATGCGGCGATCATCCGGATCGAGCAGCTCTATCCACTGCATGAGGACGCTTTGGCCGAGGCGGTCGCGGCGTATCCGAATGCGGAGAGATTCATCTGGTGCCAGGAAGAGTCGCTGAACATGGGCGCCTGGGGGCATCTCGCGCCGCGGCTGCGTGAGCTGCTTCCTCATGCGCCGCGTTATGCCGGCCGCGACGCCAGCGCCAGCCCCGCGGTCGGATCGCTGGGCATCCATAAGATGGAGCAGCGCCGTCTGCTGGAGGAGGCATTCACACTTTGATCGGGGATTTCAGATTGCAGAATTCAGATTGCTGACTCAAATGCCCGCGCCCTTCTCCGGGCCATGAAAACCGAAACCTGAAATCCGAATGTCTTTAGAGGTCAAAATCCCCGCCGTCGGCGAATCCATCACCAGTGGCGTGCTCTCCACCTGGCACAAGAACGACGGCGATGCGGTGAATGCCGGAGACGTGCTCTTCACCCTTGAGACCGACAAGGTCTCCACGGAGATCACCGCAGAGAAGGCTGGAATACTGCGCATCGCAGTCGCGGCTGGGACGGAGGTGAAGATCGGGGCGGTGGTGGCGACGATCGAGGAAGGCGGTGCCGCAGGCGGGGAGACGAAGAAAGCCGCACCGAAGACTGCAAAGGCCGAAGCCGCACCCGCTGCCGGGGCGCCCGTGCCCGCGCTCGGCATTCAGCCGCCGATGCCTGCGCAGACTTCGCCTGCTCCGGCGCCAGCGATTGCGGTGCCATCCCTCTCCGCGGCGATCTCATCCGCGAATCAGTCGCTCGCGGCGGTCTCCGAAAATGTCACGCCCGTCGCGGAAGGTCGCAGCACGCGAAAGAAGATGTCTCCCCTGCGGCGGAAAATTGCGCAGCAACTCGTCGCCGCGCAGCACACCGCGGCGATTCTGACGACTTTCAACGAAGCCGACATGAGCGCCGTGATGCGCATGCGCTCCGATCTGCAGGACGCCTTCACCAAAGAGCACGGAATCAAGCTCGGGTTCATGTCCTTCTTCATCAAAGCCGTGGTCGGGGCTCTCAAGGCGGTGCCGGCCATCAATGGCCGCATGGATGGCGAGGACTTCGTCCAGAATCACTATTACGACATCGGCGTCGCCGTCGGCACCGAGCGCGGTCTCATCGTCCCGGTCATCCGCGATGCGGACAAGAAATCCTTCGCCGATATTGAACGCGACCTCGCCGCTTACGCGGTGAAAGCCCGCGAGGGGAAGATCAAGATCGAAGACCTCAGCGGCGGCGTCTTTACGATCTCGAATGGCGGCATCTACGGCTC
>JANPIS010000220.1:0-1935 GCA_031425095.1 Chthoniobacteraceae bacterium | reverse complement strand
CGCCGGGCGCGACCTCCGGTCTCCACCCGGGGGATATCGTGGTCCAGCTCGGCAAGCTCCCGATTGCGAACGAGGACGACGTGCTCGCGGCGTCTTTCTACCTGACGGCGAATGACGATGTCACCGTCGCCATCTTGCGTGAAGGCGAACGGCACGAATTCAACGTCCTCCCGGTCGTCCATCCGCAAATGAATCTTGCTCCGCGTGCTCCGGTGCGCCTGCCGGTGTTGGGTGCGAATGATCTTCGGCTCGAAGCTGACGATCTCGATCGCTAAAGGATCCGCTCGGACGGGAGTGGGTCGCGATCGCTAGTCGTCTTTCTTCGTCGGCTTTTTCTTGGTGTCTTCGTCTTCGTCCGGATCCTCGTCGGATTTCTTCTTCGACTTCGACTTCGTCTTCTTCGCTTCTTCCGCTTTTTCGTCCTTGGCCAGTTCGCGCATCACCCGCGCCATCATCGGCGCAGCCGTATCACCGCCATGGGAAGAGTCAGCGTTGCGGGTATCGGACTCGTAGAGCGCGGCAAAGGCATACTTCGGATTGTCGATGGGTGCCACGCCGGCAAACCACGCGGCGGTGCGCTCCTTGTTCTTCGGTCCCCACTGTGCGGTGCCCGTCTTGCCGCCGACGCGCAGGCCGCTGATGCGCATGACGGGCGCAGTCCCGGCGCCGCTTTCCACCACGCCTGTCATACCGCGTTTGAGGGAGGCGAAGACGTCCTTGTCGAACTCCACCTGCGATCGCGCGCGCACGTCGTACCCGGTAACGATTTTGCCATCGATGCTCTGCACCTGATTGACGAGCCGCGCGGCGTAGAGTGTGCCGCCATTGCCGGCCGCACCCACGGCCATCGCGATCTGCAGCGGGGTCGTGGTCACGTCGCCCTGGCCGATGGCGAAATTCGCGAGGTCGCCGCCGAGCATCGTGCGTTTGTGGACGCGCATGAAGTATTCGTCGTTCGGGATCAAGCCAGCGGCCTCCGCATTCAGCGGAATGCCGGTGCGCTGGCCGAGGCCGAAACGCTGCGCGTAGTCGGCCATCGTGGCCGAGCCGATCCTCATCCCGACCTGGTAAAACCATGTGTTGCACGATTGCGTGAGCGCTTCGGAAAAGGTCAGCGATCCTTTGTGGCCGCGCCGCGAGTTTCCGAAGGACAGCCCGCCGATCCGCAGGGAGGGCGGGCAGGGGACCGTGTCGCCGGCATCCATCTTGCCGGACTGGAGAGCCGCTACGCCGCTGAAGATTTTGAAGACTGATCCCGGCGGATACGCTGCGCGATAGGCGCGCGGGTAGAGCGGGATATTCGGATCGTCCTGCAGCGCCTTGAAGGTTTCCTCGGAGATGAAAGGAATGAACGAATTCGGGTTGAAGCTTGGCCAGGAAGCGAGCGCAAGGACGTCCCCATTGCGCGGATCGACGACCACCATCGCGCCGCGTTTGCACCCGCGCTCCAAGGCTTGCTCGCAGAGCCTCTGGATCCGCGAGTCCAGCGTGGTGACGATGTTGTAGCCCGGCTGCGGCGGAGTCGTGACCTGCTCGGCGACGCGGCGACCGGAGGCGTCGGTGGTGATGGAATACTGGCCGGGCTTTCCCTGGAGTTGATCGTCGAACGACTGCTCGAGTCCCTCGCGACCTTCCGCGCCCGGCCACATCGAGTCGTTCGGTTGAATGGGGCCGTCGAGCGTGCGCCCCGAGCGGCCGGCGTATCCGATCACGTGCGCGGCGAGCTTTCCGTTCGGGTAGTGCCGTTGATACGTCGGCTGCAGGGACAGTCCCTCCGGGCTGGCCTTCTTTACTGCTTCGATCTCGCTGTGCTTCAGATCGAGCGCGATGACGAGCGGCAGGATGCCACGGTTCTTGTAGTGCTTGAGCGCCTGCTCCGGCGTCCACGGAACCGGCCGCGCGAGGATTCCCTCCGCCGCTGCGATCCGTTTTCCG
>JANPIS010000219.1:0-26180 GCA_031425095.1 Chthoniobacteraceae bacterium | reverse complement strand
TAATACCGCCGACGCCGACAAGAAGGATGAGTCGCCGCTGCTGGAGTTCTTCACCGCGGAGAAGGCGGCGGAGCGGAGCAAGGCGCAGACGGAATTGACCGCTCTCGACAAGGTCTTTGCCAATCCCCCGCCTGCGGCACTCAGCGGTCTGACCGCATGGATCGCACAATCCACCGCAGACCGGAAGTGGCAGACGCCGCGACCGGTGGCCGCGCGCAGTTCAAGTGGCGGAAGTTTCGAGATCGCCGATGACGGGCGTGTCTTCAATGCGACCGCCGCGCCGAAGACGACGGACACGATCGAGCTGCCCGCGCCAACGACACCGCTCGCCGCGCTGCGCATCGAAGCACTCGCCGACGATCGCCTTCCCGGCAAAGGCCCAGGCCACTCCGGAGGAAATTTCGTGCTCTCGCGAGTGCACGCCGAGTTTGTCCCCGAGACGCCGCGGGTGGTCCAGGCGAGGCATCTGCGCATCGAAAAGGTGAGCACGAAGTACGACTTCCTGGCGTTGGCTGAGGTGCAGATTTTTAGCGGGTCCAAAAACATCGCGAGGTCTGGAAAGGCAGCGCAGATCAGCACCACGAACGATCGCGAAGCGGCGGATCGTGCGATCGACGGCAAGACGGATGGCGATCTCGAGAAAGGGAAATCCGTCGCGCTCACTGGCGGCGGGGAATCGCCGCAGTGGTGGGAGATCGATCTCGGAAAAGCGCAGACGATCGATCGCGTCGTCGTCTGGGGACGCAGAGACAAAGGAAAGGGCCAGTTCACCGAGCGGCTGATTTTCACCCTGTTCGACGACGCAAAGCAGCCGGTGTGGAGCGGTGAGATCACCAGAAAATCGCTGGCCACACGCGAGGAAATCTCCGTGAGCGGACGCCGTGAAATCCTGTTCACGCGGGCCTTTGCCGATGCCGCGCAGACTGGCTTCGAGCCGCGCGACGTGCTCGCGGAAAGCGCCAAGCCGGACACGGGCTGGGCCATCGCCGGCTCCACCGGAGCGACGCGCACGCTCACGCTGCTGCCGGCCGCGCCGGAATCCTTCGTCGAGCCGGGCCGCCTGACCGTGACGCTGGCGCAAGTGTCGAAATTTGCCAGCCACACGCTCGGGGCATTCCGCATCGGCACCACGTCGGACCGCAGCATCGCCACGCTCGCGCCACTGCCCGCGCCCGCGCTCGCAGCCCTCGCCGCGACGGAGCGAACCGCGGCCCAGGACGCCGTGCTCCGCGATTACTACGTTCGAAACGTCGCCCCGGAATTGAAGCGCGAGCAGCAACGCGCAGCCACGCTCCGCAAGGAACTCGACGCGCTGAAACCGGACACCGTGCCGGTCATGCGCGAACTTGCCGACGCTCAGCGCCGCAAGACGAGCGTGCAAATCCGCGGCAACTACCTCTCGCTCGGCGACGCCGTCACGGAAGGTGTGCCCGCGGCGTTTCATCCGCTGCCCCAGGACGCGCCGATGAACCGCCTCACACTCGCGAAGTGGCTCGTGGATGAAGCCAATCCGCTGACCGCCCGGGTCGTCGCGAACCGATTCTGGGAGCAGCTCTTCGGCATCGGCATCGTGCGGACGAGCGAGGAATTCGGCGCACAGGGCGATCTACCCGAGCACCCCGAACTGCTGGACTGGCTGGCCACGGAACTCGTGCGCCTGCGCTGGGACATGAAGGCTTTCGTGAAACTGCTCGTGACGACTCACGCCTACCGCCAGGCGTCGAAGGCCACGCCCGATCTGCTCGAGCGCGATCCCGACAATCGCCTGCTCGCCCGCGGTCCGCGGCTCCGCATGAGCGCCGAAGTGGTGCGCGATCACGCACTGGCTGTCAGCGGATTGCTCAGCCTTAAGATGCTCGGACCCAGCGTGCGCCCACCGCGACCGGAACTCGGACTCAAAGCCGCCTTCGGTCGCCTGATGGATTGGGAGACCAGCCAAGGCGAAGACCGCTACCGCCGCGCGCTCTACACCGAAGCCCGCCGCACGAGCCCTTATCCGAGCATGGCCACCTTCGACGCCCCGAGCCGCGAGACCTGTACGCTCCGCCGCGACCGGACGAACACACCGCTCCAGGCGCTCGTGACCTTGAACGATCCCGTCTACGTCGAAGCCGCGCAGGCGCTCGCCCGCCGGATGAATGCGAACAGTTCGGACCCGAAGGAAAAAGCGCGACTCGGCTTCCGCCTTTGCCTCACGCGCGTCCCGACTGACGCTGAACTCGACCGCCTGATTCGCATGCACGACGAAGCTTTCCAGACGTACAAGCAGGACGAAAAGGCCGCGACGGAGATGGCCAGCAATCCACTCGGGCCAGTGCCCGCCGGCGCGGACGTTGCGGACCTCGCCGCGTGGACGACCGTGGCGAACGTGCTGCTAAACCTCGACGAAACTTTGATGAAACGATGAATCCCTCCCTCGCCCATCTCCAGCACCTCACGCGGCGCAACTTTCTCCGCCAGACCGGCCAGTTCAGCCTCGGGGCGATCGCGCTTAATACGTTGCTCGGCGAAAACGCGCAGGCTGTCGTCGATCCGAATGCGAATCCCTTTGCGCCGCGCAAGCCGCACTTTCCCGCGAAGGCAAAGCGCGTGATCTATCTCCAGATGTCCGGCGCGCCGCCGCATCTCGACATTTTCGACTACAAGCCTGAGCTCGTGAAGCGCGACGGGCAGGACGCACCGGATCAGTTTGTAAAGGGCAAGACGTTCGCCTTCACCTCGGGGACGCCTAAGCTCATGGGCACTCCGCGCAAGTTTTCGCAGCACGGCAAGAGCGGCATGTGGATGTCGGATGCGGTGCCAAATTTCCACGGCGTCGCGGACGACATTTGCCTGATCAAGTCGATGTGGACCGATCAGTTCAATCACGCGCCGGCGGAACTGCTGCTCTTCACCGGTTCGCCGCGGCAGGGGCGGCCTTCGATGGGTTCGTGGGCGACTTACGGGCTCGGCTCGGAGAATCAGGATCTGCCGGGCTTCGTGGTGCTGATCTCGAGCGGGGTGCAGCCGAGCGCGGGACAGAATGCGTGGTCGAGTGGGTTTCTGCCTTCAGTGTTCCAAGGCGTGCAGTGCCGGTCGAAAGGCGATCCGGTGCTGTATGTGAGCGATCCGCCGGGGATGAATCGCGACCTGCGCCGCAAGACCCTCGACACCCTGCGCGACCTCAATGAATTGCAGGAAAAGGAACTCGGCAGCCCCGAGACCGCGACGCGCATTTCCCAGTACGAACTCGCCTTCCGCATGCAGGTCAGCGTGCCGGAGGTCATGGACATCTCGAAGGAATCCGAGGCCGTGCGCGAGGCCTACGGCGCGCAGCCGGGCGAATCGAGCTTCGCCAACAACTGCCTGCTCGCCCGCCGCCTCGTGGAGAAGGGGGTGCGTTTTGTGCATCTCTTCGACTGGGGCTGGGACTTCCACGGCACTGGCCCACAGGAAGGCATCACCGACGGGCTCACCGCGAAAATGGCGAAGACCGACAAGCCGATCGCGGCGCTCATCCGGGATCTGAAAGAGCGCGGTCTGCTCGAAGACACGCTCGTGATCTGGGGCGGGGAATTCGGCCGCACTCCGTTCCGCGAAGGCCGCACGGCGAAGAGCGACGTGCTTGGTCGCGATCACTTCCCGGATGCCTTCTGCGTCTTCATGGCGGGAGCAGGCGTGAAGGCCGGCCAGACCTACGGCGAGACGGACGAACTCGGCTTCTCAGTCGTGGAAAACAAAGTCCACATCCACGACTTGCAGGCGACGATCATGCACCTGCTCGGGTTCGATCACGAAAAGCTCACCTTCCGCTTCCAAGGCCGCGACTACCGGCTCACCGATGTGCACGGGCATGTGGTGAAGGGCGTTGTGGCCTAGAGCTGGGAAAAAGCTCTTGCTGGGAAGAGCGCCTTAGGGTATCTCCTTATCGCCCTAAGATTTCCTCCTCGGACACGGCTCGCCGGACTTCGGTTCGGCGAGCCGCGTTATTTTTCCGGAAAACTTCGGGCGCGGAGCTGGCTCAGGCGAGCCAGCTCTTCAGGGTCTCGCAGTCCTTCCGGATCTGCGAGATTTGCTCCGGACCGGAGCCCTCGAGGTACTCGACATGCGACGAGATCGGCCCGGCGTAACTCGAAGTCTTCAACCACGTGAAGAACTCGCGCTTCACCATCCCTTCGCCGAGCGGCCCCCACTTTGGCGCGAAGCCCTTCTCCCCTTTCTGCCAGAAGAAATCCTTCACGTACGCGCAGGTAAAAAATGGTTCCATGAGCCGCGCCTCCACCGGCCACGACGTTCCCCCCTCGAGCGTGGCGTGGCCGATGTCGAAGCAGATTCCGAGCGCCTTCGGATCGAGGTCGCGCACCAGTTCATGGATGTCCCAGACCGCACAGCCAACGAAACTCGCGCCGCTGTGATTTTGGATGCCGCCCTGGATGCCGATCGCTTTGTTCAGCGCGGCGAGATCCCGCAGGCCGGGCTTGAGTTCGTTGAGCTGCGCGATCGGCGAGGCGTCGGGCTTGTAGCGGTTAAAGCCGAGCCGGTAGCGCGTGACGCCGAGCGCCTTCGCCGTCCGCAGGACTTTCTCCGCGTGTGGGGTGGAAGGATTCACGATGTCCGTGGTCACGAGGCCGATATGGAGCCCGCGCTTCTTCAGCGCGTCGTGCAGCTTCGGCAGTTCCTCCTCGACGCGCTCGGGCTCGATCTGGCCTTTGGCGCGCAGCGGCAGTTCGATGCCTTCCCAGCCGATCTGTGCGACGACTTCGGCGGTCTCCTCGTAGCTGAGTTTTTGAAAGGGCTTGGTGAAGCCGATGATCGGGAAACGTTTCGTCTCGGCGGCGGCGGCGGGACGGGCATCGAGTGCGAGTGCGCTCACGGCGAGGACGGTGGTGGAGAGAAATTCGCGGCGTGGGAGGGAGTGCATGCGCACGAGATTCTGCGCCGCTGGCACCGCCTGCGAGCGGAAAAAGGATATGACGCAAGGACTGCTTGTGCAGGTTACCCGGGAGAGGATAGGAGCCCGGCCCGCCATGCGAGTCCCAGAGATCGTCCGAAAGCATCGCCGCACCCTCACCGGGGCGGTGGCCTTTCTGGCCACTCAAGCTGCAGCCAGCCCGACTGACTGGTTTGGTTTCGACGTCGAGGAACGCCTGCGCCTCGAAGCACGCTCGAACAACCGTGACTTTGACGACGCACGCAACGACGTGACCGACGACGCGTGGCCGCTCAGCCGGTTCCGCTTCGGCCTCACGGTCCGGCCCGCGCCGTGGGTGAAACTCTACGCGCAACTTCAGGACGTGCGCGAATGGGACGGCGAACGCGGACGCGTTCCCGGAGTGAACGGCGCAGAGGGCAACGATGAATTCGATCTGCGCCAGGCGTTCGTCGAGTTCGCGGACTACGACCACTTCCCGCTCGGCCTCACGATTGGACGCCTGGGTCTCAGCTACGGCGACCGCCGCCTTGTCGCAGACGCCGTGTGGGGAGATTTCGGGCGCACCTTCGATCTGGTCAAATTGCGCGTGCAGCAGCCGGGGTGGTGGCTCGACGCCTTCTTTGCCCGCCCGGTGCAGATCCGCACCGAAGTTTTCGACGATCATGACGCCGCCGATAATTTCGCCGGTCTCTACTTTTCAAGCACGTGGCTGCCCTTCCAGACCACCGATCTGTACGTGCTCCATCGCGACAAAGGCGACAACCAGCCGGACCTCGCGCCGACGAATATGTTCGACCCACAGGGTTCGTGGAATGGGCCCGCCGCGCGCTTCACCACGATCGGCGTTCGCGTGAATTCGACGCCTGGTCAGCTTGCGCGATGGGACTACAATGCCGAGTTCGCCTGCCAGTTCGGGGAAGTCTCGTCCGCCGACCATCACGCCTTCGCCGCGCACGCGATGGCCGGTTACACCTTCGAGCAGGTCGCGTGGCGTCCGCGGCTCGGGCTCGAGTACAATTACGCCAGCGGCGATCACGATCCCGCCGACGGCAAGTCACAGTCATTCCAGAATCTCTTCCCCTCGAACCACGACAAATACGGACTGATGGACCTCTTCGGCTGGCGCAACCTGCACAACGCGCGCGTCCAACTCAGCGCGAAGCCCGCGAAGTCCGTCGAGGCCTCGCTCAGCTACCACGCCTTCTGGCTCGCCGACACCAGCGACTACTGGTCACGCAATGGCGGCAGCTCCGCCGTTCGCCTCACCACGCCCGACGGACGCGACGTGCGCACCATCGGCGCCCGCAGTTTCGCCGGACAGGCGCTGGACTTCGTCGTGAAATGGACGCCCACTCCGTGGCTCGCACTGGACCTCGGATACAGCCACTTCTTTGCCGGCACGTACCTCCGCGACACCGGTCCGCACGACGACGCGGATTTCGGCTACGTCCAGACGCAGGTGCATTTTTGACTCTGCCCCGGGGAAAGGAATGATTTCCCCGCGCCCATGACCACGACGCCGCCGCTGCCTCCCACCTTCGGGGAAACATCGCGCTACTGGCTTCGGCTTGGATTTATCAGCTTTGGCGGACCGGCGGGGCAGATTGCCATCATGCACCGCGAACTCGTCGAGCAGCGGCGGTGGATCTCCGAGAGCCATTTCCTGCACGCGCTCAACTTCTGCATGCTGCTCCCCGGCCCCGAGGCGCAACAGCTTGCCACGTATCTCGGCTGGCGGCTGCACGGCTGGCGCGGTGGGATTGCGGCGGGCGCGCTGTTCGTGCTGCCTTCGGTTTTCATCCTCTACGCGCTGAGCTGGCTCTATGTAAAAGGCGCGCACGTGGAATGGCTCGCCGCACTCTTTTACGGGCTCCTCCCAGCGGTGATCGCCATCGTCGCCTCCGCGCTCGTGCGCATCGCGCGCAAGGCGCTCAAGACTCCCGCCCTTTGGGTCGTCGCGGCGTTCTCCTTCGTCGCCATCTTCGTTTTTAAAATCTCGTTCGTGGTCATCATCGCTGCCGCAGCGCTGACCGGGGCCATCGGGCATCGCTTCGCACCGCGGCTTTTCCCGGCCGGGCAGGGACATGGCGGCGCGCACGATGACCGCGGACCGTTTCTTGCCCTGCCTCCCGCGCCGCGCGCGACTTGGGCGCGCACCTTCGGCGTCATCGCACTCTGCGGCGCGCTGTGGTGGCTGCCGATCGTCGCACTCGGCGCGTGGCTGGGCTGGCAGAGCACGCCTTTCGTGGAGGGGGTGTTCTTTAGCAAGGCAGCGCTCGTCACCTTTGGCGGCGCGTATGCCGTGCTGCCCTACGTGGCGCAGCAGGCCGTGGAAAACTATGGCTGGCTCTCGCATGCACAAATGATGAGTGGCCTCGGCTTTGCGGAGACCACGCCCGGCCCGCTCATCATGGTGCTGCAATTTGTCGGATTTCTCGGAGGCTGGCAGCATCCCGGAGCGCTCGCCCCGTGGCAGGCCGCGACGCTCGGCGCACTCATCACGACTTGGGCGACTTTCCTCCCGTGCTTCCTGTTCGTCTTCCTCGGCGCGCCGCACGTCGAGGCACTCCGCACCCAGCCCAGGCTCAGCGCCGCGCTCAACGGCATCACTGCCGCGGTGGTCGGCGTCATCTTAAACCTCACCGTTTGGTTCGCCTGGCACGCGCTCTGGCCTGCTGGGTGGCGCGCCAGCGAGTCGCTAGGCAGGATGGATGGGTTCGTCGCCGCCGTCGCGATCGGCGCCTTCGTGGCAGTGGACCGAGGCAAGGTCGGCCTCATCCCGGCCATCGGCCTCTGCGCCGTGCTCGGGCTGGGATGGAGGCTGCTGGGTGCGTAATCGGACCCCAAAAAGATGTGACGACACGAAAGACTACTTGCGTAGTAGGCATACGAAAGGCTACTAGTTCAGTCGTCTTTCAAAAATCATGCACCTTTCCAAACGCGGCGAATACGCCCTGCGCGCCCTCATCGACCTCGGCCTCGCCGCCGAGCAGGGGCGGCCGCTCGTGCGCATCTCGGAGCTGGTGGAGAAGGAGAAGCTGCCGGCGAAATTCCTCGAACAGATTTTCATCCAGCTCAAGGAATCGGGGCTGATCGACGCGCGGCGCGGCAAGACCGGCGGCTACTTTCTGGCGAAGCCGGCGAAGAAGATTTTCATCGGCTCGGTGGTGCGGCTGATCGACGGGCCGCTCGCGCCGATCGCCTGCGTGAGCCAGACCGCCTACGAGCGCTGCTCGTGCCCGGACGAGGAGCACTGCGGCCTGCGGATGCTCATGCTCGATGTGCGGAACGCCATCGCCGACATCCTCGACCGCTACACGCTCGCCGACGTGGTCGAGATCACCCTGCGCAAGCTTAAGCGCGACCGGGTTTCGTCGCCTTTCGCCGTGCTGCAGTTGCTCGCCACGGCACGTCCGAAACCCAAACCCACTGCGAAGACATGAAGATGCCGCCGTCCTCAGCAACCGAGCCCGCGTGGTTCGGGGTCGTCCGCGAGAAAGTCGAATCGCTGCGCTTCGGCGTGGTGCAGATCGTCGTCCACGACGGGCGCGTGACGCTCATCGAGCGCACCGAAAAGACGAAGCTCGACGAACCCGCGCCCGCCCGCGGCGCGGGTGCGTGCCGCTCGTAATTTTTCCTTTTGCCGACCGGTCCGCCGGAGGCTGCACCAATCATCCACCATCGGAAACACGCCGACCGGACTACCGGACGTTCATTCCGCCCACAGACACACTCGAATGAAACTCCACACCATTCACACCTTCGCCGCGCTCGCCGCTCTGCCGCTCACGCTGGCTGCGGGCGAGGGCAAATCCGTCGCCTCAAAAAACGAGGCGCCGCCCAATCCACTCAGCTTCTTCGACGGAGCGCTCGTCTTCGATCTCGAAGAACGCGTGCGCTTCGAGGCAGGAAACAACACCCGGGATTTCGACGACTCGATCAATGACGATCAGGACGACACCTACGCGATCAACCGCTTCCGCTTCGGCCTCGCGGTGAAGCCGGCGAAGTGGCTGAAGCTCTACGCCCAACTCCAGGACACGCGCGAGTGGGACTCAGATCGTCCAAATACGCCCGGGCTCCGCAGTTCACAGGGCGACGACAACTTCGATCTGCGCCAGGCCTATGTGGAGATCGCCGACTACAAAACCTTCCCGTTCGGCGTGACCATCGGCCGCCAGCGCATCAACTACGGCGAGCGGCGCTTGCTCGGCGATCCGAACTGGAATCAACTCGGGCGCACCTTTGATGCGGTGAAGCTGCGCTGGCAGAGCGAGCGATTCGCGGCGGACCTCTTTGCGGCGCGGCCTGTGCAGTTCAAGGACGAGGTCTTTAACGACAGCGATGCCGCGGACAATGTTTTCGGGCTCTACGCAACCAATCAATTCGTGCCGTGGCAGGAGACCGATCTTTATTGGATCTACCGCGACAAAGGCGACGCGCAGCCGGACCTCGACCCCACAAACACCAACGACCCGCGTGGATCGTGGAACGGCCCAGCGCAACGCATTCACACCGTCGGCACACGCTGGAAATCGAAGCCCGGTGCGCTGCTCGGCTGGGACTACCTGATCGAGGGCGCATATCAATGGGGCGAAGTGTGGGCGAGCGATCGCAACTCGCGGGAGTTCGATCATCGCGCGTTCGCGCTGTCCGCCGCGGGCGGCTACACCTTCGAGAAAGCGGCATGGAAACCGCGCCTCGGCCTCGAATACAACTTCGCCACCGGCGACGAGAACCCGGCGGACGGCAAGTCGCAATCGTTCCAGAATCTCTTCCCCGGCAACCATGTGCTCTACGGACACATCGATGCCTTCGGCTGGCGGAATCTGCACAACTTGCGCGCACAGTTGAATGTGAAGCCAGTGAAGACCCTCGACATCGAACTGAGCTACCACGCCTTCTGGCTCGACGACACAAGCGACTATTGGTTTCGCAACAACGGCTTCAGCACCCAGCGCACGCGGACACCGGATGGCCGCGATGTGCGGACGATCGGCGCGGGAAGATTCGCCGGGCACGAAGTGGATCTCTTCGTGAAGTGGAACGTGACGAAGAACCTCAACATCGATTTCGGCTACAACCATTTCTTCGCCGGCGACTATCTGCGCGACACCGGCCCGAGCGACGACGCCGATTTCGCCTACGTCCAGGCGCAGATCCTTTTCTGAAATATGGCCACCAAACTCCTGTCGCAGACACATCCGCGCACCGCCCCGCCGAAACGGCGCTCGATCAAGGCGCTCTTCACCACATTGCTGACGGACGTGGGTGAAAACTCGCAGCACATCCACGCCGATTGCCTCGGGCGCTTTGACGTGGGCAGCGAACGTTACTGGATTCCGCGTTTCATTTTCCGCGGCGACCGCTCCGAGGAGCCGCCAATCAAGCTCGCGATCTTCGCCGGCATTCATGGCGACGAGATCGCTGGCGTGCTCGCGGCATTCGACTTCCTGCGGCTGCTGGAGAAACAGCCAGACCTCGGCCGCGCGTACCACATCCACGTCTATCCGGTGTGCAATCCGACGGGCTTTGAAGACGGCACGCGGCAGGCGCGTTCGGGGCGCGATCTGAATCGCGAGTTCTGGCGCGATTCCGAGCAGCCGGAGGTGCGGCTCTTTGAGGCGGAGATTCTGACGCAGAAGTTCGACGGGCTGGTGTCGCTGCACTGCGACGACACCAGCGAGGGACTCTACGGCTTCGTCCGCGGAGCCACTCTCACCGAGCATCTGCTGAAGCCCGCGCTCGCCGCCGCCGAAGCCGCGCTGCCGGTCAATGCCGCACCGACCATCGACGGCTTCCACGCCATCGAAGGCATCATCCGCACCTGCTACCACGGCGTGCTCAGCGCCGCGCCGGGCACCACGCCAGCGCCCTTCGAGATCATCCTCGAAGCGCCGCAGCACGCACCCATCGCGCTGCAACGCGCCGCCACCGTCCTCGCCCTGCGCGAGATCACCCGGCATTACCGCCGCCTGATTTCCTACGCGGCCAATCTCTAACCCCAACTCACCACCACCCACTCGTCACATGAAAATCCGTCTTCTCTCCTCCATCGCCGCGCTCCTCGCACTCACGCTCAACGCCACCGCCGAAACGATCCTGCGTTTCGGCCATTTCCCCAATATCACCCACGCCCAGGGCCTCATCGCCAGCCAGCTTTCCCGCGAGGGCAAAGGCTGGTTTGAGCAGCGACTCGGTCCGGACGTGAAAATTCAATGGTTCCATTACAACGCCGGGCCATCGGCGATGGAGGCGATCTTCGCCGGTTCGCTCGATCTCACTTACGTCGGGCCGAATCCCGCGCTGAATGCTTACGTAAAATCCCGCGGCGAAGAAATCCGGCTCATCGCCGGCGCCGCCCTCGGCGGCGCGGCCCTCGTGGTGCAGCCCGACGGTCGAATTGCGAAGCCGCAGGACTTCAAAGGCCGCAAGCTCGCCACGCCACAGCTTGGCAACACCCAGGACGTGGCCGCGCGCGCGTGGCTCAAGAAGGCCGGCTTCCGCATCACGCAACTCGGCGGCGAAGTCTTCGTGCTGCCGACGCAGAATCCCGACCAGCTCTCGCTCTTCTCCCGCAAGGAACTCGACGGCGTGTGGACGGTCGAGCCGTGGGTCTCGCGGCTCGAAATGGAAGCGGGCGGGAAAATCTTCCTCGAACAGAAGGACGCGGTGACCACCGTCCTCGCCTCCAGCGTAAAGCTGCTCAAGACGCAGCCAGAACTCGTGAAAAAGATCGCCGCCGCGCACGCGGAGCTGACCGATTGGATCAACAAGAATCCCGACGAAGCAAAAAAGCTCGTCATCGCCGCGCTCAAGGAGCTGACCAAAGCTGACTTCAAACAGGAACTCGCCGATCGCTCGTGGTCGCGGCTCAATTTCACCAGCGAGATCACCCTCGCACCGATCGAAGCCCTCGTCGCCGAAGCCCAGAGTGTCGGCTTTCTCAAGGAAGCCAAAGACCTCAGCCGCCTCGTCGCCGTGCCGAAGTGACCGCAGGGAAATCGCGCTTGCCGGTCGGGGTCTTTCCACAAACCCTCTCCGACCCGTGCCTTCTGAACCATTTCTCCTCACCCACCGATGAGCGGAGTCGCTGAAGAACTCCGTGAAGTCCGGCCGCTGAAGCTGGCCATCAATGGCGTCTCGAAGTGGTTTCGCGACGGCACGGTGCAGACCCACGCGATCGACAATGTCTCGCTGAACATCGACGAGGGGCAGTTCGTCTGCCTCGTGGGCCCGAGCGGCTGCGGAAAATCCACGCTGCTGAACATGATCGCCGGACTGGAGTTTGCCGATCAGGGCGCGGTGCTCGCGGAGGGGAAGATGGTCACGGAGCCGGGGCGCGACCGCATGATGATGTTTCAGGAATCCGCGCTCTTTCCGTGGCTCACGGTGCTGGGGAACGTGATGTTCGGCCTCAAGCTGAAGACAAACCTGACCAACGCCGAGCGGCGGGAAGTGGCGATGTTTTACATCCAGCTCGTCGGTCTGGAGAAGTTTGCGCGCTCGAATGTCCACGAGCTCTCCGGCGGGATGAAGCAGCGCGTCGCCCTCGCCCGCTCGCTCGCCCCGAATCCCCGCGTGCTGCTCATGGACGAGCCTTTTGCCGCGCTTGACGCCATGACCCGCGAGCAGCTCTACGGCGACATCCAGGAGATCTGGGAGGCGCGGAAGAAGACGATCGTCTTCGTGACCCACAATGTCCGCGAAGCCGTCTGCCTTGGCGATCGCGTGGTCATTTTCACCCCGCATCCGGGGCGGCTCGTCGGTGAATTCCGCATCACCCTGCCGCGACCGCGCGACATCAACAGCCCCGACCTCGCGAGCTACGCGAGCCGCATCACCCGCGCGCTCAAGACTGGCCGCATGGATGGAAAGACGGACGACTACGAGATATGAGCGTGGGAAACTCGAAGCTCGAAGCTCGAAACTCGAAACAAATTCCAACGAACGGAAAAGTTTCGAAACGGGATGAGCGCGCCGAATTCATTTTCAACATTTCAAACCATTGGAATTTGTTTCGAACTTCGAACTTCGCGCTTCGAACTTTCCGGCCATGAAACGCACCGCGGTCGCCGCCCTCTTCTTCACCGCACTGGTCGCCGTCTGGCACTTCGCACAGCTCTGGGTCACCCGCGATCAGCCCGGCCTTGCCGTGCTCTTTCCCTCTCCGCGCGCCGTGTGGGACTATCTGCGCAGCGCCGTGGAGGATCGCACGCTCTTTGAGTCGCTCTGGGTCACGATTAAGCGCCTGCTCTATGGCTACGCGATCGGCGTCGCGGTCGGCGTGCCGCTGGGTCTTTTCACCGCGCGCTTCCAGTGGGCGAATGACACGATCGGTGTGCTCGGCCTCGGCCTGCAGGCGCTGCCGAGCGTGTGCTGGGTGCCACTCGCGATCATCTGGTTTGGGCAGACGGAGGTGGCCATGCTCTTTGTGGTCGTCATGGGGACCGTGTGGAGCGTGGCGCTCGCGACGGACAACGGCGTGCGCAATGTCCCGCCGATCTACGCGCGCGCCGCGCGGACGATGGGCTCGCACGGCCTGCACACTTGGGTCTTTGTGAAGCTGCCCGCGTCGCTGCCCTTCATCGTCTCGGGAATCAAGCAAGGCTGGGCCTTTGCCTGGCGCTCGCTGATGGCCGCGGAGATCTACGTCACCATCCTCACTGGCTTCGGCCTCGGCCAGCTCCTACACTTCGGCCGCGAGCTGAATGCCATGGAGCAAGTGATCGGCATCATGCTCGTGATCATCGTCATCGGCCTGCTCGCGGATAAGATCCTCTTCAGCCCGTGGGAGCGCTTTCTCCACCGCCGCTGGGGCACGGTGCGTTCCTGACGACGCCGCCTACAGTTCCTCTTCGCGGTCGTCGTCTTCCGGGAGCGGGGGAATGCGGCCGATCAAGTTTCCTTCCGCATCCATCACCCCCATGGCGCCACCCGCGTCGTCCGCCATCAACGCCACCGCTTGGGCGCCCTGCGGGCCACGAATGTCGATCATCCCCGTGTCCGAAGTCGCCAGCATGGTGCCCATCACCTGTCCTCCGGGTTCGTGGGCCGTGACGAGGCCGCCGCGTCCAGTCGCCTTTTGGGTCACGGCGTGTTTGCCGTTGCGATTGGCGATGATGACTTCGCCTCCATCCTCGGTGCTGGTGAGCAGGACCAGCGCGCGCTGTTTCTCATCGACGACATTGATGATCACGCGGTCGTCCTTGATCTGCAGACCAGCACACGGATTGCCATCAGGCTTCGCGATGTAGAGCTGCGGATCGCCCTTCTCCGTCTCGCGGAGCGAGAGCACGGTCTTGCCGTCGGAATTCTCGAAAGCCATCCAGGCACCACCGTGGTTCGCACCGATCGCACAGCGTCGGTGCCAGTCCTTGTCGGTGAACCAGATGTGTCCACCGTCCGCATCCGAGCCTACATAGATGGCGTTGACCATCGGGTTCTCGGTGCTCCGGACGGCGAGGGATTCCACGACGAGTGAGAGCGCCTTTGGCCACTCTTCCCGCGGCTCACACGCAGGCACGCTCAAAAGGGTGAGCAACGCGCGGAGGTCTCCGCGCAAAGCCTCCGTCTCGGTGCGCAGTCGTGCGACCTCAGTGCGCAGTTCGTGAAGTTCGTCGCTCATGGGCAGTTGTGGGCGACCGCTTGAGGCCGTCGATCTTTCATGCGCCGAGTGAACGGGTTTCGGCTCCCGGAGGTCACGCGAAAAACCGCAGCGCTCGGGAACAAAGAGACGCCAGCAGCTAACCACCAAAGACGCGCGTGACCGTCCACCACAGGCCCATGATCGCAATCGCC
This sequence comes from Chthoniobacteraceae bacterium, assembly GCA_031425095.1. Lineage (GTDB taxonomy): Bacteria > Verrucomicrobiota > Verrucomicrobiia > Chthoniobacterales > Chthoniobacteraceae > JANNXQ01. The sequence goes on along the minus strand of JANPIS010000219.1, from coordinate 11,467 downwards.
GCGGAGCCGGGAATCACGATCGCCCGTCGATAAAGTCCGGGATCGCGCAGCCACACCGTGGCTAGCGCCGCGAGACCGACGACCGCGAGTTGCCCGGCTTCCACACCGATATTGAAGCCGAGCAGGCCGACGATGAGCGCCTTTACCGGCAACTCCAGTTCACGCAGCGCGCCGGCGAAACCGAGCCCATGCACGAGGCCAAAGACAAAAACGACGACGAGCCGCCACGCGGAATAGCGCGGGCGCAGGATGTTTTCCATGGCCACAAAGACGAGGCTGAAGGCGATCACGGGCTCGACGATCTTCGGCGACACACTCACCCAACCGAAAGTCGCCAGCGCGAGCGTGACGGTGTGGGCGGCGGTGAAGGTGGTGACCTGCCAGAGTAGCGGACGCCATGCGCGCGCGAGCAGGAAGAGCCCGAGGACAAAAAGGATGTGGTCGAGCCCGAGCGGCAGGACGTGCAGGAAGCCCTGCTGAAAGAAATCGCGGAAGGTCGCGAACTTTCCACCCGACACCCCAACTGCACCGGGAGTCGAAGCGGTCGGCACGGAAGCACTCAGCCCATTCAGGTCGAGCAGAAAGCTGGTCTCGCCCGGGAAGAGGACAGCCGTGCGCTCCACCGCTTCACCGCGCAGGTGATTGAGAAAAAGCACGCTCACCTTGCCCTCCGGTGTCGCGCGAATCCGGTATCCCTGCAGCCCGGCGGGCACCGTCGTCTGCCAGGTCCCGGTCATCACGGCGACCTGCTCGTCGTCCTTGAGTTCCGCGCCGCCGTGCGTCGTCCAGGTGAATTTGAACTCCGGCGAAATCCGACCCAGCGGCTCAAAGAGGAAGTCGATCGTACGTGTGACGTACGTTCGCGCCTGATCGAGCATCGCCTGCTGCTCTGCGGCCGGCTTGGTCTTCAGCTCCTTGAAGAGGATCGACGGCGCGATGTCGGGATCGCTGTTGAAGCAGCGCGGATCGACCTCGATGATCATCCGACATGCTCCGCCCGTCTCGAAATAGGCACGCACCGGAACGTCGGGAATCGGATGCGCCCGAGCGATGCCGGCGAGCACGAAACAGAGAAGCAGAGGAAGGAGGCGAAACGAGGACATTGGGCGACCACTGTTCGCGCTGTGGCCTCATTGTAAAGGCATGGAAGCGCACGCGGCGAAGTTCTAACGCGAAGGCGTAGCCATTATCTTAGCCCATATTTTCGGATCGTATTTTTCGGCTTGCCTCGCGAAGGCCGAGTGCTCTGCTTCGGCGTGCGCTTTTAAGCGCGTCCAGCCGGATGCGCGACGAGGCAACAAACCCAAAAAACAACACATGAAAAAACTCCTCACTATCGTCACCCTCGTTGCCTTCTCCGCAGGAGCTGCGATCGCTGGCTGCGGCAAAACCGTCACCAACGAAGGCAAGCTCTCCTCCATCAACAAGGAGAAGAAAGAGATCGCGATCGAAGGCAAGGACGGCAAAACCGTCACCCTGACCCTCACCCCCGGCACCACCGGTGCAGACGAAGCTCTCGTCGGCAAGAACGTGAAGGTCGTCTCCGAGCACGGCAAGGTGCAGACCGTCACCGGCGCCTAAGTCTCCTCGCCCTCAGTCATTCTGCGAAGCCCGGGGTCCTCGGACTCCGGGCTTTGTTTTTTTACCCAGAGCAGAGACGACGTCCTCAGGACTCCGCGCCGCTCCGCGCGACCGCGGCCTTCGCGATTTTTGTGACGTAAGTCAGCGCACAGAAAAACGCGACGAGGCCGAGCACGGTGAAGATGATCTTGCCGGGAGGCGTCGCCTGGCTCGCGCCGCTCACCGCGGAGAGCGCGTCTTTCGAGCTCGCACCGAACCACGCGAAAAAGAAGTTCCCCGGAATGATGGCGACGACCGTCGCCACCCAGTAGGGCAGGAAGCGCACGGCGGTCAGGCCGTAGCTGTAGTTGGCGATGCCAAAGGGGATCGGGCAAAAACGGAGCAACGCGATGATCTTCCAACCTTCCCGCCCGATCGCCGCGTCGATGAGCTTGAACTTTTCATGGTGCGCCAGCCAGCGCTGCACCGTGGCCCGCGCCAGGTAGCGCGAGGCGAAGAAATTGACGACCGCACCGGCTCCGGTGCCGATGGTGATCGCGGCAAAGCCGGGGCCCAACCCGAAGATCAGCCCACCCGCCACCGCGAGCGGCGACAGCGGCAGGCAGACGATCTGCACCACCACGATGACCGCCGCATAGGCCAGCACACCGAGCCAGCCCAGCCCCTGAAAGAACTGCTGCGAGTCGAGGATCTTGGCGCTGAGGAAATTCACGGCGGCGAGTCTATGGGCCAACAGCCACAGCCGTGCAATCGCGTCCATGGAGAAAACTTCCCACAAACTTGGGACCTCCTCCACAGTATGCTTCACCGGCGAGTCGTGCGTAGAGTCGCCCGTATGAGCCATGATCCCACGAATTACCTCGAGTTCCGTCGCCGGGGCGGCCTCGCGGACCTCAGTGACCGCGTGCAACTCCGCCTCTCCGGCGCGGATCGCGTGCGTTTCCTGAACGGCCAGGTGACGGCCGATATCCGCAAGCTAGCCATCGGCCGCACCCTGCCGGCTTGCGTCACCACGGCGAAGGGCCGGCTCTGCGCAGACCTCTTCATCACCGCCACCGATGACGCCCTGCTCATCGACGCCGACGCTTCTTTGCACGAAACCCTCCCTGCGCGGCTCGAGCGCTACATCATCGCCGACGACGTCGTGCTCGAAGATCTCACCGGCACGATGCACCTCGTGCACCTCGTCGGCGGATCGACCGACGGGCTTCCCGCCAGCGCCGCGAGCGGGGCGAATCGTTTTGGTCAGCCCGGCATCGATCTCCGGCTCGACGGGGCGGATTTTGCTGCCATGTGGAACCGCCTCGCCACCGACCGCGTCGTCCTCGACGAAATGCTGCGCGAAGTCCTCCGCATCGAAGCCGGCCTCCCACGCTGGGGCCGTGAGCTCACCGAGGACACGCTCCCGCCCGAAGCCGGCCTCGACCGCACGCACATCGACTATCACAAGGGTTGCTATATCGGTCAGGAAGTCATCTCGCGGATCAAAAGCGTGGGCCACGTGAACCGCGAACTGACCGGCTTCATCTCCGAAGACGACGCGCCACTCACCGCCGGCAGCGCGCTCTTTCCTTCCGAAACCGAAGCGATGCGCCCGCTTGGGCATCTCACCAGCACCGCATGGAGTTTTACCTTGGAAAAGCCAATCGCGCTCGGCTATCTCAAGCGCGGCTCGCCCACGGGCGGTTTGATCGCCCGCCCTGCGGATTCGACCGGCCCGGGATACCGCGTCATCCCGCATCCCCTTCCCTTTTCCGCATGAAAAAGCTGCTTCTCCCGCTCGTCTGCTCCCTCGCCGCCACTCCACTGCTCCACGCCGATGAAGTCGCGCTGATGAAGATCGTCCTCCAGAAAAAACAGGAGCCGCAAAACGTCGTCCTTGAGTTCTTCGAAGCTGAAGCGCCAGCCACGGTCGCCAACTTCAAGAAACTCGCGCGCAAGAAATTCTACGACGGGCTCACCTTTCACCGCGTCTTCCCGCACATCCTCGTGCAGACCGGCGATCCGCTGAGTAAAAAGAAAGACCGCAGCAAAGTCGGCACCGGTGGCCCCGGCTGGACGTTGCAGCCGGAGATCCGGCGCAAGCACATCAAAGGCGCCGTGGCCATGGCCCGCCTGCCGGACAAGATCAATCCGTCCCGCGTCTCGAACGGTAGCCAATTCTTCATCTGCCTCCAGCCGAATCCTGGCTACGACGGCCAATACACCGTCTTCGCCCGCGTGCTCCAGGGCATGGAGACACTCGACGCGATCAGCACCCGCACGGTGGATAGCAACGACAACCCCGTCGAGCGCATCGCGATCAAGAGCCTGCGGATCATTCCACGCGAGGAACTGCCCGTGCCGGCCGCTCCCGCGCCCGCTGCCGCGAATCCGAAGCCCGGAAAAGGAAAGCCCGCAGACGTGCCGCCGGCCAGTGCGAAGCCGGCGAAGAAGTCCTGGTGGAAATTCTGGGGCTAAGGGCTTGCGGGGTCTCGGAGCGACGCGTATATCCCTCGTCCTCCTTGAGAAAAGGGTAGATACCGAAGTGGCCAAACGGGGCGGACTGTAAATCCGCTGGCTTACGCCTTCGCTGGTTCGAATCCAGCTCTGCCCACCATTCCGCAGCAAGCGGGGTCATCGACCCCGCAGATGGATCGGCCATCTTCCGGCTACCCAAAACGCCGCGCTCTTGAGGTTGCGCGCGCGGCAAAATGCCGGTGAGAGGCACCGCGGACGCCGCATTCCGCCCGAAAGTCCGAGAATTAACGCTCTCTTAACAATTCTCCCGCTCCGCTCGAACGGCCCCTTAACAATGGCGGCGTCTATTGCAGTGAAAGGCGATGCGAAGCGCTGCGACTCGCGTTGCCCTCCCGAAACAATTCTCCGCAGCAAACAATCCTCAAAAGAACAACATGAACATATCCCATCGACTCATCCTCCCTGTCGCGGCCCTCGTGGCCTCGGCGACCTTCGCCAGTGCACAGGACCAAAACAATCAACCCCGCCAGCGTGGCGGTGATCGCGGCGGCTTCAGTATGGAAGAATTTCGCAAGCGCATGGAAGAGCGCATGAAGGGCGCCATGAAAGTATCCGACGAAGAGTGGGCGGTGCTCCAGCCCCTCATCGAAAAAGTGCAGACCAAGGGTCGTGAAGTCATGAGCGCCCGCTTCGGCGGCGGCGGCCCTGGCGGTCCCGGCGGTCCGGGCGGCGATCGTGGTCGCGGTGATCGCGGCCCTGGCGGCCAGGGCGGCGGAACTCCTCCAGCGGCCGGCACGCCTCCCGCTGGCGGCGGAGATCGCGGCGGCGACCGCGGCCGTCCCGAAGGTGGGGATCGCGGCGGTTCTCCGGAAGCCCAGGCGCTGCGCACAGCCCTCGAGAGCGACGCCACTTCGCCCGACGACATCAAGGCAAAGCTGACCGCCCTGCGTGAATCGCGGAAGAAGGCGACCGCCGAACTCGAAGCCGCTCGCGCGGATTTGCAGAAAGTCGTGACCGTCCGTCAGGAGGCCGTCCTCGTGGCGATGGGTGTCCTCGACTAAAGTGTGACCGAAAGTCCCCCAGCCCCGGCTGGAACGCCGGATCAGGCGCTACTGGCGTCCATGGTGGAGCGGCAACAGCTCTCCGCCATGGACGCCGACGCGCTCGCCCACGGGATCTCCGCGGGTCTCCGCGCGGATTCCGAGGAAGCGGTGCTGCGCTGGCTGGCTCAGGAGTACGGACTCGGCTTCACCACGCTCGATGGCATCGAGCCGGACCGCGCATTGCTCGCCAAATTCTCCGCGCGCATTCTGCTCAAGGAGGAATTGCTGCCGCTGCGCGAGACCGACGGCGTCGTGGAGGTCGCGATCTGCCGTCTTTTCGCAACTCCGGGCCTGGACAGCCTGCGCGCGGTTTCCGATTTTAAGTTCCAGCCGATTCTCGCGCCGAGCGAAGCCCTCCAGCGGGAGATCAAGAAGCACCTCGGCGTCGGTGCGGATACGCTGAATCTGCTCGAGCAGGAGGAAGGCTTCCAGGTCGTCTCCGAAGATCGCGAGGATTCTGGCGATCTCGACAAGGCGGCGGAAGACGCCTCGATCATTCGCTTCGTCAATCAAGTGCTCGGCGACGCGATCTCGCTCCGCGCATCCGATATTCACGTCGAGCCCTTCGAGCATGAGCTGCGCATCCGCTACCGCATCGATGGGCTCTTGCAGGAAGTGCCCGTGCCCACGCAGATCAAGCGCTTCCAGCCGGCGATCGTCTCGCGCATCAAGATCCTGAGCAATCTCGACATCGCCGAGAAGCGCGTTCCGCAGGATGGCCGCATCAAGATTCGGGTGAAGGCAACCGAGGTGGACATCCGTGTCTCGGTCATCCCAATGCTGCACGGCGAGGCCGTCGTGATGCGCTTGCTGCGCCAGGAAGCTGGGGTGCTCGGCCTCGAAAGCCTCGGCATGGCCGAACGCGAGCGCACCCTCTTTTCCCAAGTGCTCGAGATGCCGCACGGCATCGCCCTCGTCACCGGCCCGACCGGCAGCGGCAAGACCACGACGCTCTACAGCGCGCTGCACCAGATCAATGACGCCGTCCGCAAGATCATCACGATCGAAGACCCGGTGGAATATCAGCTCAAGGGCATCAATCAGATTCAAGTCGCTGAGAAGGCCGGGCTCACCTTCGCCCGCGGATTGAGGGCGATTTTGCGCCACGATCCGGACGTCGTGCTCATCGGAGAAATTCGCGATCGCGAGACCGCACAGATCGCCGTCCAGGCGTCGCTCACCGGTCACATGGTCTTCTCCACGCTGCACACCAACGATGCGCCGGGCGCACTCACGCGGCTCGTGGATATGGGCGTCGAGCCGTATCTCGTCGCCTCTTCGCTCGAGGCCGTGATCGCACAGCGCCTCGTGCGCGTGCTCTGCCCCGATTGCAAAGAGCCCGACACCACCGCTCGCACCGCCGCGTTGCGCGAGCGGGTCGAAGCTCTGCGTTACGCCACGATCTACGCCGCGAAAGGCTGCCGCAATTGCCGCATGACCGGCTACACCGGACGCCGGGCCGTTTTCGAGCTCATGACCATGAGCACAGCGATCCGCGAAATTCTTCTGCGCGGCGGATCGAGCGTGGAGATCAAAAACACCGCCCGTCGCGAAGGCATGCGCACACTGCTCGAAGATGGCTGGCGCGTGGTGAAAGACGGCGCGACCACGCCTTCCGAAGTCATGCGCGTTTCCAAAGACGAAGGCTCCGATGGCTTCGCCGTCGGCACTTGATCATGAGCACGCCTCCCTTCATCCCGAGCGGTCCACTCCCGTCGTTTCTGAAAATCGTCCCGACCGAGGAAGCGCACGCGGACGCGGAACTCCGGGTACCATGCGCGTCTCGCGTGTTGGTTTCGGCGTCCCGCCGAAACGAACTTCCTGACGCTCCCGATCGGACAAACGGTCCGCGCCAAGAAGACATGGCAGACAGTTCTCCGGACGCGGAGCTCTTGCCCAAACCGGACGCCGCAAAAAGTTCGTCGCGGCGTGACGCCGCGACCAACACGCGGGACGCGTATAGTAACCGGAGTTCCGACATCCCGCCCAACGACTAAGACCGATGGCCGTCTTCGAATACAAAGCAGTCCAGGCCAACGGTGCCGCGATCCAGGGAACGATCGACGCCGCCGGTCGCCAGGACGCCGCACGCCTCATCGAAGCCCGCGGCCTTACCCCCGTGCGCCTCACCGAAAGCGCCGGAGCTCCGAAGAACGGCTCGCGCCCCACGAGCCTTCCGGCCACAGGGCAATTCGCGTGGAAGTCCAACCGCGTTCCCTTCGCCGCACTCGAAGATTTCACCCGCTCCCTCTCCAGCCTGCTCGCCGCGAATGTCCCGCTGAGCCGCGCACTGACCATCTTGTACAAGGAGACCTCACACCCGGCCGCCGCGGCGAAGTGGCGCGAGTTGCACGATCTCGTCATCGACGGCGTGCCGCTCGCCGAAGCGATGAGCCGCGCTCCCGACGTTTTCCCGCGCGTTTATGTCGCGATGGTCGAAGCAGGCGAAGCAGGCGGCTTCCTCGATGTGGTGCTCGCGCAGATCGCTGATTTCCAGGCACAGGAAAAGGAGATGCGCGCGAAAGTGATGTCGGCGCTGATGTATCCCGCCGTGCTCCTCTGCCTCGCCGTCGCGGTGCTCATCTTCCTCCTCGTCTTCTTCATCCCGCGTTTCCAGACGCTCTTCGAGGGCTTCGATGCGGCGCTCCCCGCACTCACCCAAATCATCGTTGGCGTGAGCAATTTCGTCCGCGGTTACGGCTTCTACCTGCTCGCGGCCATCGTCGCCGCGATCTACTTCGGTCGCACGTGGTTTGCGAAGGAAAGCAGCCGCCGCCTGTGGGAATCGTGGCTCCTGCGTGCACCGGTGGTCGGCCCGCTCACCGCACAGATCGCCATGGCCCGCTTCTGCCGGATGCTCGGCACTCTGCTCGGCGCCGGCGTTTCGCTGATCAGTGCGCTCTCGGTTGCGCGCCGTTCGCTCGGATATCAGACGCTCATCGACCTCGTGACCGATTCCACCGAGCGGGTGAAGAAAGGCGAGCCGCTCGGCGCAAGCCTCGCCGCGTGCAAGGCGCTCTTCGGCGGCTCGACGCTGGAGATGATTTCCGTCGCCGAGGAAAGCGGACGTCTCGACAAGGAACTCGTCAGGCTCGCGGGCGTCACCGAGATTACTCTCGACCGACAACTCAAGACCGCCGTCGCACTCGCCGAACCCCTCATGCTCTTCGTCATCGCCGGCTTCATCGGCACGATCTTCGTCGGCATGGTCATCCCGATTTTCACCATCCAAGACTACATCAAATGAGAACCAACCCCTCTCGCCACAGCGCGTTCACCCTCGTCGAAATGCTCCTCGTGCTCGTGATCCTCGCGGTCCTTGCCGCGATCGTGATCCCGAAATTTTCCGGCCGCAGTCAGCAGGCCAAGGAGACGGCGGCGAAGTCGCAGATCTCGAGCATCGAACTCGCCCTCGACGCCTTCGAAGTGGACACCGGCACGTATCCGCAAGGCAGCCTCGATGCGCTCACCGAGCAGCCGAGCAACGCGCAGAATTGGAAAGGCCCGTACCTGAAAAAGGGCGTGCCCCTCGATCCGTGGGGCAATGCGTACGTGTACACCTACCCCGGCAAACACAACGCCAACGGCTACGACCTCATGTCCGTGGGACCCGATGGCCGGAGTGGGGGCGATGACGACATCACGAACTGGGACAACGCAAAATGAACCGCGCACTTTGGACTGCGCGGACTTGTCCGCGCTTTGCGGCGGCGGAAACTTGTTTCCGTGGCAGGCCTCTGCCGCGCGGACAAGTCCGCTCCTCCGCAAAGCGCAGACGAGTCTGCGCACTCCAAAGCGCCTTCACGCTCGTCGAGCTCATCGTCGTCATGGCGGTGCTCGCGCTCGTGCTGGCCTTTTCGGCTCCGTCGCTCTCCCGCTCGATGCGGCAGCGGAATCTGGAAGCGGAAGCCGTGCGTTTCCTCGCCGCGACGGAATACGGCCGCAACGAAGCCGTCTCGCAGGGTCTGCCGATGATCCTCTGGGTCGATGAAAAGGCGCGCAGCTTCGGAATCGAGGCCCGCGAAGGATTCGTCGGTGACATCACTCGGGTGCGGGAATTCACGCTGCATCCCGATGTGGAGATCGAGCTCGAAAAGGCCGTCGCCAGGAATGCGAAGGTACAGCCGATCGAATTCGCACCGGACGGAGCGCCTGCGACGACGAATGTCGAGAGCGTGATCTTCAAGGACCGCTTTGCGTCGATCGTCACGATCGGTCGCACCGCGGATGGCTGGGGCTATGAAATTCTGAAGGAGCAAAAATGAAGCGTCACGAGCAGGGCTTCACCTTTGTCGAGATTCTCGCGGCGATGCTTTTCCTCGGCATCCTCATGCCCGTGGTGATCGGTGCGCTACAGGTCGCGAATCGCGCGGGCGTGATCTCGGAGCGATCTGGCGTGGCGCTTCAGCTCGCGGAGAATCAACTCGGAGAGCTTCAGCTCGGCGATGCATGGACCTCCGCCGGCTCGAGCGGAGACTTCGGAGAGCAATGGCCCGGCTACCGCTGGGAACTCACCAAGTCGGATTGGGAATCGGGCACCATGACCGAACTCCAACTCGCGGTCTTCTTCCCCGTGCAAGGAAACGAGCACAACGTGCGGTTGAGCACGCTGGTCAGCGAATCTCTCGCCACCGAATGAAACGCGCCGGCTTCACCTTGCTCGAGTTGATCATGGCGCTCGCCGCGTCCGCGGTGATCCTCGCCGCGATCTACGGCGTGTTTTCGCGAGCGGTGCATCTGCGGGACGACGCCACCACCCGCACCCGGGAAGCTCGCGTCCGGCTTCACGCGGCTTCCGTCATCCGCGATGATCTCCAGCACGCACTCATCTCCGGCTCGACCGCGGCCACGGCGATCGCGGTAAGTTTGACCGGCACGGAAGACGGCACCTCTTCGAGCTTCCCCGGCTATCTGAAACTCACGACGACGACGGCGCGCGACATTGAGACAACGCCAGTCGGCGACGTGCAGGAGGTGGAATACTACATCGTTGAAGATCCCGATGCATCCGATCGCAACGCCGGGCTGCTCGTGCGAACCATCGACCGCACCCTGCTCGCGCAGACGCGCGAGACCCCGGCGGAGGAACCGCTCCTGCACGGCGTCGAGAAGATGGAGGTCGAGTTTTACGACGGCGATACGTGGCAGACCGCTTGGGAAGTCACCTCCACGGATCTCACCCTTCCAGAAGCCGTGCGCGTGCGCCTCCAGCCTGCGCCGAAAGTGCAGGGCCAGCCCGCCGCGCCGATCGAGATCCTCGTCCCATGGACGACCAAACTGTGGTCCTCATGAAGATGCTGCCACGACCACTTTCATCCGGCTGCAGGGAGAACGCCGACGGCTCTGTGCTCATCGTCGTGCTCTGGGCTTCGCTTGGCCTCGTCAGCGTGGCGCTGCTCTTCGGGCATTCCATGACGATGACGTATCGCGGCGCGGACAACGACATGGCCGCACGGCAGGCGGCCCAGGCGATCGAAGGCGCGGCGCGCTATGTCGAGACGCTGCTCACCGATGCGGAGACGCCTGGCTTGCTCCCGAATCCCGCCGACTACCTCAACGACAGCGTGCCCGTGGGCGAAGCGACCTTTTACCTCCTCGGCCGCAGCACCGAAGTCAGCGACGGCACGGTCCGCACTTTCGGGCTCGTCGATGAATCCGGGAAGATCAGCCTGAACATCAATCCCAACAGCCCGAACGCGGCGGCGGCACTTTCCGCGCTGGCGACCGCGCTGAAGTTGTTGCCGGGCGTGAATGATGAGTTCATCGACGCCATCGTGGATTGGCAGGATCCAGACGACGAAGTGTTCGGAAACGGCGCGGAGTCGGACACCTACCTTCGTTTTAATCCGGCTTATGCGTGCAAGAACGGCCCATTCGAGTCGCTCGAAGAACTCGCTCTGCTCAACGGTGCCACTCGCGACCTTCTCTACGGTGAGGACACGAATCTCAACGGCGTCCTCGATGCCAACGAGAACGACGGCGCGGCCACCGAGCCTCCGGATAACGCCGACGGCAAACTCGATTTCGGGATCCTCGAGTACGTCACGATCTTCAATCGCGAATCGAACAATCAGACCGGCAGCACCACGACAACGCGGATCAACGTCTCGCGGGTGACACCCCCGGCGAAGGAGTTAAGCGACTTGATCGACGGCATCCTCGGTGACGGACGCGGGCAGCGCGTCGCCCAGGCCGCCAACGGTGCGAACCGCAGCCCGCTGGAGTTTTACCTCCGCTGCAAGGCCGCCGGCGCGCTCACTGAAGAGGAATTCACCCAGATCGCCTACGAGATTACGGTTTCGGATGACCCATACCTTTACGGC
>JANPIS010000218.1:0-2159 GCA_031425095.1 Chthoniobacteraceae bacterium | reverse complement strand
ACTGAAAAATACGAGTTTAAATACGGTTTAGCCCCTCCTCGTGGTGGAAACGCGGGTGCGCGAACCGCGATGGGGGCTTTGCCCCGAGACGGTGAGCGCGTAGCAGTCGCTTTGGCGAGCACGGTTCGTGAGAACCGCGCGGAGCCCGTGAGCCGTGAGGAAAGCGACTGCTGTCGGGGGTGGCAAAGCCGTCCGTCGTAGGCGCAAGGGGTTGCGCCACAACAGCGTGTACGAAACGAAGCAGTCCCCATCAGGGGATACCCCTGGGGATACCCTAAACCGCGGGATTTTGGTCAAAGAAGGTTCGAGCTTCGTCCAATAGACCCGACCACACTGCCCTCTGAGCGCGATCGATCGCGCTTCATCGATACCGAAAGTCGGTGCGCTCTCACCGAGACCGCGCACCTTTTTCCCCCTGCTCGAACGACGCTGGGAACCGCGCTTGTGAAATATTTCACAAATTCCTTGCGAGGGGCCGAACCCGTTCGCATTCTCCGCTTCGCCGTGCATCGCATGACTGCATCCGTCCTGCTCTCCATCCTGCTTTTCGCCTCCCAAGGCTGCGGGCCGCACATCACGAATGCCAATATCGAAGTGGTGAATCGCCAGCGTGAAGGACTCGAGAAAGTCGGCAAGGGCATCAGCCCGAAAGAGGTGGAATCGATCCTCGGTCAGCCGTCGTCGATCGAGGCCACGAAGCTGCCGCTCGAGACGCAGAAGAAGGAGGTGGACGTGGTGCGCTACTTCTACCAGCAAGACGGTGAAACGGTCGTGCTGCACTTTGTGGACAATAAGCTCGTGTCGGAGGTCACCCCGTTTGGGCACAAGGGCCATGCGCCTGCGCAGAAATGAATACATCGCCTTTGAACGTCCCAGCTGAACTTCTCTCCCGAATCGACGAGGCGATTACGCATTATCCTGCGGACAAGAAGCGTTCGGCGTCGCTTCCCCTGCTCCATCTTTGGCAGGAGCACTTCGGCTACGTCTCGGATGCAGGCGTCGCCTGGCTCGCGGCGAAGCTGGGGCTGCAGCCGATCAATATCCTGGAGCTGGTGACTTTTTACCCGATGTTCCGCCGCGAACCGGCTGGGAAGCGACATGTGCGGGTGTGCCGGACGCTGTCGTGCTCGCTGGCCGGCAGTCGCGAGCTGCGCGACGCGGTGGCAAAGGCGGCGGGGATCGATCTGAAGAAGTGGGAGGAAGAGAACGCGCATCATGCGAATCCCGAGCACGGCAATCCGGTCGCGGTGAGTGCGGATGGGAAGTTCAGCATCGAGTTCGTGGAGTGTCTCGCGTCGTGCGGAAGCGCGCCGGTTGCGATGGTGGATGATTACTTCAAGGAAAACATCCCTCTGGCTGACGCTGCGAAGTTGCTGACGCTGGATCGTTCCGACGCAACGCTGCCAAAGGTGCAGCCGCCGCATCCGCGGGAGAAGCGTCTTGTCTTTAAGAACATCGACCGCGAAGGCTGGACGAACGACATCGAGTGTTACCTGCACGAGGGCGGTTACACGGATCTGAAGAAGGCGCTGGCGATGAAGCCGGAGCTGATCACCGAGGAAGTGAAGAAGAGCGGGCTGCGTGGACGCGGCGGCGCGGGGTTCCCGTGTGGCGTGAAGTGGGGCTTCATCAAGCGCGGCGGGCCGAAGCCGACCTATCTCATCTGCAATGCGGACGAGTCGGAGCCGGGCACTTTCAAGGATCGGTACATCATCCATCAGGATCCACATCAGCTCCTCGAGGGAATGATCATCGCCTGTTACGCGGTCGGCGCGAACCTGGCCTATATTTACATTCGTGGAGAGTTTCCCGAAGGCGCGCGCATTCTGGAGAAAGCCCTCGCAGAAGCGCGTCAGCGGGGATTCCTCGGCAAGAACATCCTCGGCAGCGGATTCGACTGCGAGATCTACGTGCATCGTGGTGCGGGCGCTTACATCTGCGGCGAGGAGACAGGGCTCATCGAATCGCTCGAAGGCAAACGCGCTTATCCGCGGATCAAGCCGCCGTATTTCCCCGCTGTGCTGGGTCTCTGGATGTGCCCGACGATCGTGAACAACGTCGAGACGCTCTGCGACGTGAAGCACATCGTAGCCATGGGTGGCGGCGAATTCGCGAAGCTCGGCAAGCCGAATAACACCGGCACCCGCATCCTCTGCGTG
>JANPIS010000217.1:0-1904 GCA_031425095.1 Chthoniobacteraceae bacterium | reverse complement strand
CGGAACTGGCTCTTCTTCGGCGAGCAGCGCCGGGCCACGGACTTCCTGTACGAGGCGCAATTTTCGCAGTGGGTGAAAGACGGCTTCCTGCGTCTGGAGACGGCTTTCTCGCGCGATCAGGCAGAGAAGATTTACGTCCAGCATCGGCTCGCCGAGCACGGGGCCGAAGTGTGGAAGTGGCTCGATGAAGGCGCCGAATTTTTCGTCTGCGGCGACAAGGAACGGATGGCCGGCGATGTGCACGCGGAACTCCTGCGCATCGTGGAGAAGCACGGTGGCAAGACGCCGGAGCAGGCGCTGGAATACGTCGAGGAGTTGAAGAAGGCGAAGCGCTACAAGCGCGACGTGTACTGATCGCCATGGCGCGCGGGCCTTTCACCTGCCCGGTGTGCGGCGAAGAAGTGCCGCCGAATGCAAAGGCCTGCCCCGAGTGCGGCGCTTGCGATAAATCGGGCTGGAGCCGTGGCGGGGATGCGGACGGGTTGGATCTTCCGGACGAGGAGGACGAGTTCGACTACGACAAGTTCCTTCAGGATGAGTTCGACAAAGGGACGCGACCGAAAGGCTTGCCGATGATCTGGTGGATCATCGCCCTCGTGGTCCTCTTCGCCTTCCTGGCGATGAGCCTGCACACCTTCGTGCGGATGTAGGGCCGGCGGGGGCTTGGCACACAAGCTGCCCCTCTGTCTGCGACATCCCATGCAAGAAGAATTTACCGCCGCTCTCCGTCCCGCCGCCACCGCCTCTGCCATCCAGCCCCGCGTCAATCTCCAGCCGTCCCCGGCGAGGGCGCGGGACATCAATCAGGCGCCGGCCGGCCGCGCCATGCCACAGACCATCGCGCTCGACGACGTCATCCGCAGAATGGTCGGCGCGGGTGATGGCGTCTCGGATCTATTGTTCGTCGTGGGCCGCCCGCCGCAGGTGGAGGTGCATGGCAAGCTCACCGGCGTCGAGGTCCCGGGACTTTCGCCGTCGCTCCAGCCCGCGCATGGCGAAGCCATCGCCGGCAAGCTCATGTCCGGCAACGAACGGCTCGCCGTCGATTTCAAGAACACGGGCTCGTGCGACAGCAGCTATTCCGTGCCGGACCTGGCGCGCTTCCGCGTGAATATCTTCCGCCAGAACGGCAATCACGCGATCGTCATGCGCAAGCTGAGCACGAAGATTCCGTCGCTCGATGGACTCGCGCTGCCGCCAATCTTCCGCGAGATGGTGAAAGAGAAGACCGGGCTGATTTTCGTCACGGGCGCGACGGGCAGCGGCAAGACGACGACGCTCGCGGCGATGCTCAATGAGCTCAATCAAACGCAGGAAATGCACGTGGTGACGCTCGAGGATCCGATCGAATTTCTTCACACGCACGCCAAGGCGACCTTCAGCCAGCGGGAACTCGGCAAGGATTTCTCGGATTTCGCCGTGGGCCTCCGCGCGGCTCTCCGGCAGGCGCCGAAGGTGATCCTCGTCGGAGAAATCCGCGACCGCGACACCATGGAGATCGCGCTCACCGCAGCGGAGACCGGCCACGTCGTCTTTTCCACGCTGCATACGATCAGCGCCGCGCAGTCGGTGAATCGCGTGATCGGCATGTTCTCGCATCATGAGGAGGAACAGATCCGCCAGCGGCTTTCCGACACGCTGCGATATGTCGTCAGCCAGCGGCTCGCGCCGAAAGTCGGAGGCGGACGCGTGATGGTCTCCGAGATCATGGGCAGCAGCATGCGGACGCGGGAGGCGATTCAGATGGGCGAAAGCGAGTTGCGGAACTTCCACGAAATCGTCGAGGCGGGCCTCCAGAGTGGCTGGCACAGCTTCGAACAGGATCTCGTGGCCTTGTTCAAGGAAGGGAAGATCACCGAAGAGACGGCGGTGACCTACAGCGTGAACAAGACGGCCATCCGCCG
>JANPIS010000216.1:0-26803 GCA_031425095.1 Chthoniobacteraceae bacterium | reverse complement strand
CATCGGGAAAGCGAGGCGTCCTTTCTCTCGAAGCTGCGCGTTGTCGAGTTGCTCGAGCGGGGCGACGTCGGCGAGTAGCGCGGGGTCGAAAGCGGAGACGGTGTTCAGGCGCAGCAGATTCAGCCGCGTCATGCAGAGGTGAGTGCCTTTGATCGTCCAGTCGTGCAGGCCTGCGACGCCAAGAGCGCAGCCATCGCAGACGCCGCGCGTGATGACTTTCCACGCGTAGGGAAGATTGTCCCGGTTGCGCCAGAGGATGGCGAGCATGTCGCGAAAGTGCTGCGGCTTGGTCTGCCCGAGGCCAAAAGGGATCGCGCCGATGAAACGATCTTTCCAAGTGCGTTCGAGACGGGCGGACATATCGCGCGTCACGTCCCATATTCCCTGCCTCCCTGCAAGCTCCCGCCCTGCGGGGAAGCAGGAAGCGAGGAATTCGGGAATGGGCGCGTCGATTCGCGTCTAGCTTTGCGCGAGCGCCGCGCGCACGGCTGGGGCCTTGGCAAGCGCGCTGCGGATGATGGCCGCCACGGTTTCCACGTCATCGCCGGTGACCGCGGTGCCGGTGGGCAGCGCGAGGATGCGGTCGGAGAGGCGTTCGGTCTCCGGCAGCGCGAGGCCCGACGCCGGGTAGAGCGTGAGATAGGGCTCCATGCGGTGGCAGCCGGGATGGAAGTAACGGCGTGCAAGCACTCGCTCAGCCTGGAGGACGGTGAGCAGTTCGTCGCGAGTGAGCGCGCATTGATCGGGATCCACTTCGACGATCACGTATTGGAAATTGCTGCGCTCTGCTTCGTCGTAGGCCGCGACCTTCAGGCCCGGCAAATCGGCGAGCTGCGCGCGGTATGCGGCGTGGTTGCGGCGATTCACGGCGACGAAACGGTTGATGCTCTCGAGGCCGGTGATGCCCATCGCGGCGCAGATCTCGGTCATCTTTGCGTTCATGCCGATGTGCTCGACGCAGTCGGTGCCGGTGAAGCCGAAGTTCCGCATCAAACGGAGCTTCTCGGCGAGCGCATCGTTCTGCGTGACGATCGCTCCGCCTTCGAAGGCGTTGAGGAATTTCGTCGCGTGGAAACTGAAGACCTCGGCATCACCGAAGCGGCCCACAAACTGACCGCGGTGCGTGCAGGCAAAGGCGTGACTGGCGTCGAAAAGGAGGGTGAGCCGGTGCTTGCGGGCGAGTTCCTGCAGCGGGTCGATGTCGCACGGCCGGCCCCACAAATGCACGCCGATGATCCCGGTGGTCCAGGGAGTGATCAGCCGTTCGACCGCCGCGGGATCGAGATTGTGCGTCTCCGGATCAATGTCGCAGAAGACCGGCTTCGTTTGCTGCCAGAGCAGGGCGTGCGCGGTGGCGACGAAGGTGAAAGACGGCACGATCACTTCACCGCTCATATCGAGGCCGCGAATCGCCAGCATCAGCGCGGTGGTGCCGTTGCAGGTGGCGATGCAGTGTTTCACGCCGATGTGCTTCGCGAGGCGATCTTCAAACTCCCGCACGAGCGGACCGCCATTGGAAAACCAGCGCGCGTCGAGCATGGAGTCGATGCGCTCCTGGAGCTTTGCGCGATTGCCGATATTTGGCCGACCGACATGCAGCGGCTCCGGGAACGCTGGCTCTCCACCGAGGATCGCGAGATGGCGCGGGTCCGGGACGCGAGCCACGACCGGCTCGACCACCGCGAGGAGCGGACGAGGTTTTGTATCCAGTTGGGGGCTAGGTTGCGCGAGTGCCATGGCGACGCCTTCCTTGCTCAGCACCGCGGATGCCGCGTGAGGCCGCTCACTTGATGCGCATCGCCGGCACGCCAAAGACGGTCGCGCCAGCGGGCACATCCTTGATCACCACACTGCCGGCTCCGATCGTCGCGCCGGGACCGATCTTCACGTCCGGCAGCACGACCGCGTGGCAGCCGATGGTCACGCCGTCTCCAATCTCCGTCCGCCCGAGGATCGCGGCGAAAGGCGAGATCGCGACGCAGGCACCGATCTGCGCGTCGTGGCCGACGTTGGCGTGGCTGAGCACGGTGGTGAAATCTCCGATGTGTGCACCGGCGCCGATCCCGGTCATGGCTTCCACGATCACACCCTCGCCGAGCACCGCGCTCGGCGACACGCACGCCATCGGTTGCACCAGATTGATGAACTCCGCCCCGCGCGCACGGAACTTTTCGCAGACGATCCGCCGCCCCGGCATCTCCCCGATCGCGCAGGTAAAGACGTCGCCTTCCTGAGGCTGATAGTCCGTGCCGCCGGCGATTCGCGGGAACTCGGGAAAGCAGTCGAGCGAATCGACGATGTCGTTCAGAAAACCCACCACCTGCCACTTTGTGCCGCTACCAATCGCGGTTTGCGCCGCGCCGAAGACCTCGCGCCCAAAGCCGCCGGCGCCGATGATCCAGAGTCTTTTCGCATCGGGTGTCTTGGGAAAATCCGGCCGCCAGCGCGCGGGTTCGGGTTCCCGGCCGGTGTCGCGCCAGGCCTCGAATTCGCGCCACGCAGGCTGGCGCGAGTCTTCGGGGATGAAGGTGGAGCACCCCGCCTCGATCCGCTCGACACCGAACTCCGCGAGCCGATAGGTGAGCATCATAGCTCGGCGTCGAGGAGGATCGCGCCGCCGTGGCCGACGAAGGAAAGGAAGCCGTCGCGGAGGCCGTGGTCCGCCTTGGTGGCGCGCAGCATGAAGGAGCCGCGAGAGCGATAGGTGGCGTCGTAAGTGAAGCCGGATTGCGCGATGCCTTCGAGATTGAAGACGCGGAGTTGGGTCTCGTCGTGTGGCAGCGTCACCGAGGGAAACGCGCGCATCTCCGGGAAGGTGAACTGAAAGTGCAACTCGTGCGCATTCACAACGAGGGCGCGGCCGAGTGAGTTTACCGTCGTCGCATCGTGCCGCTGGAAGAAACGGCGGGAGAGCGATTGTTCGAGGCTGGCCGGGCGATCGATGGTGCGATTCCCGGCCGCGATATCCGCGAGTCGCACCGAAGCGATGCGGACGAAGGAGGCCGGTGAGTCGAGCAATGCGGCGGGGAACTCCAACTCGATCGAGAGTCCGTGTCTGGAGAAAGCGCGGCCGTCGATCTCCCGCTCGAGGAACCACCAGCGACCGACTGGCACTTCCTCGATCCGGGCGCACGTCTCGAAGCGAGTGTTGTCGCCGCTCGGTCCGCCGAAGTGATCCATCTCCCGCGCCGTGCCGACGGTGAGGTCAAACTGCTTTGGCTCCGGCTCTGGATTCCCAATGCGAATCCATGCGGAGAAGACCATCCGCCGCCGGTAGCGCGTGGATTCCGCGGCCTCGACGCGCTGGCCGAAGAAGACCGGCTGTGTGACGCCGTCCGAGCCGCGGATCTCGACGGCGCAGGTGGTGGTCGCGTGAGCGGGCACATCGGTGGTCATCGCTTGCGTTACGGCGGCGCCCTTTGCTTCGGCGTAGCGCACTTTCCAGCGATCCGCCGCGAAGGTCTGACGCCACACCGGGCAACTCACCGCCTCGGTGGGATCCGCGAAGCGCGTCCAAAGACCGGGCGCGAAATCGCCGTTCAGGAGGATGTTGTCGAGGATGCCGTTGAGCATGGGTCAGACTTCGAGAATTTCCGGACAGACGATATTCTCCGTCGTCACGAGCGCGCTTCCCCAGGCGAGGCCGGGTCCCATCGCGCTCAGGAGGGAGGTCTGCCAGCCCGTGCGCAAGTGCGATCCGGTGCGGGCGAGCATCGCGAGCGGGATCGTGCCGGAGCCGCTCGCGCCAAACTCATGAATCGCGCTGTGAAAGCGATCGACCGGGAAGTGCATTTCCCTCCGGAGCGCGATTTCGATCGGCAGCGGGAGCTGGCTGATAAAGCAGGCGTCCACTTCGCGGGAAGTGAGGTTTGCGGCGGCCAGGACGCGGAGCATGGATGCGGGCAGTTCGTCGTGCGCCCGGGCGCCGAGTCGTGCGGCATCGAGCACAAAGTCGCTCGCAAAGCGCACGCCATCCGGTTCGCTGAACATCTCGGCGCGCGGGGGATTGCGCACGCCGCCGACCGGCATGTAGAGCGCCTCAAAGTCCGCGCCATCTCCGCCCGCGTCGAAAAAAATCGGGTCCGCACCTTCCACATACTCCAGCGCACAGACACTGCCACTGTGGCCATGGATGGACTGGTGCGGTGCGGAGCAATCGGAGGCT
This sequence comes from Chthoniobacteraceae bacterium, assembly GCA_031425095.1. Classification (GTDB taxonomy): domain Bacteria; phylum Verrucomicrobiota; class Verrucomicrobiia; order Chthoniobacterales; family Chthoniobacteraceae; genus JANNXQ01. The sequence goes on along the minus strand of JANPIS010000216.1, from coordinate 22,638 downwards.
TCATTCGTCTTTGAGACTTCCCCAGTGAGGAGCAGGGCTTTTTTCAAAGAGCCGGGGCTGAGCATGCTCGCCGCGACTTGGAGCCCATGCAGGAAGCCAAGTGAGCCGCTGGCGAGGTCGAAGGCCGCGGCGGCTTTCGGAATGCCGAGTCGGTCCTGAACGATGATCGCGGTCGCCGGAATCGGGTAGTCCGGTGTGAGCGTAGCCATGATCACGAGATCGATTTCCGATGGGTGCCAACGGAGTTCGGCGAGGAGTGTTTTTGCGGCGTCGAAGCAAAAGTCGGATTGGCATTGCTCCTGGCGCGCCATGCGGCGGTAGGGAGTCTCGCCGCGCCGTCGCGCGACCTCGAAGCGTTCGGCGTTCGGGATCTCTGACCATGAAAATTCCTCGAGTGGTGGCACTGCGGCGGCGAGGCCGGCGAGGCGGACATCGGGGATGGAAAGTGTGGGCATATCAGGTGAGTCCTCCGTCCATGATGAGATTGGTGCCGGTGATCCACTGACTGGCGGGGGCGAGATAGAAGACCGTGGTATTCGCGACATCCTCGGGCGTGCCGTAGCCGAGCGGGTAACGGGCTTCGTCGGCCGCGACTACTTCGGCGGAGACCTGATGTGCGAAGCCCTCGACGACCTCCGTCTTGACCATGCCGGGCGAGATGCAGTTCACGCGGATGCGATTGCCCGCGAGCTCGTGCGCGAGCACGCGCATGATGCCCACGATCGCAGCTTTGGAGCCCGCGTAGATCGAGTGGCCGCGGGCGCCGATGAACGCGCCCAGCGAAGCGATGAAGACGATCGAGCCGCCATTGGTGAGTCGCTTGTTTTTGAAAAGCCGCTGCGTCAGGAAGAGCGGGGCCTCGACGTTGATCGCATAGACTTCGCGGTAGCGCTTCTCGTCGCTGAACTTGAAGGGATGCAGCAGCGTGACGCCTGCGCAATGGGCGACGCCGTCGAGTGCGGGCAACTTGCCGACGAAAGCGTCGCGTTCCTTTTCGTGAATGAGGTCGGCGGGAATCGCGAGATGGCCACTGCCTTCGAGACGCTCGAGTGTCGCAGCGAGCCGCTCTTCATTGCGACCGGTGGCGATGACCCGGGCGCCCATCTGGGAAGCAGTGATCGCGGTCTGCCGGCCGAGTCCGGCAGTGGCGCCGGTGACGAGGACGGTTTTGCAGGTGAGAGAAAAGGGATGCGTCATATTTCGACGAGTTCCGGACACGCGACGTCTTCCGCTTCCCAGTAAGTCGAGGCCCACGAAAGTCCGACCCCGAAGCCTGACATCACGACTTTCTGCGGACCGGCGGCGATGCGGTCGCGGAGCTTCGCGGTGATGGTCAGCGGGATGGTTGCGGAGCTGGTGTTGCCAAAGTCGTAGAGCGTCGTCGGCGCCTTGTCGGGCTTGATCCCGATCTTCCGCGCGACCTGGCTGTTGATGAAAAGATTCGCCTGATGAAAGACGTAGGCGTCGATGTCGGGCACGGTCTTCCCGGCGAATTCGAGCAGGCGCTTAATCGACACGCTCACTTCGCGCATCGTGAAATTCATGATCTCCGCGGCATCGAGGATCACGTCGGTGTCCCCCCGCGCGCCACCTCCATCGAGCGCTGCCTTTTCAAAGGACAGTGTGCCGACGGGCTTCCGGCAGCCGCCGGCCGGCACGTAGATCACCTTGTGCCCGCCGCCGTCGCTCCCGAGATCAAAGAAGAGCGGCTTGGCATTGGGCGCGAATTCCATCGCCGTCGCGGTCGCGGCGTGACCGAAGAGCACGGCGCTCGCCGGGTCGCTGTCGCCATGCATTTTCGAGACATCTCCCGCGAGGAGCAGACCGCGGTGGAGACCCGAAGCTTCGAGCAGACTGCCGAGGATGTGCAGGCCGTAGGTGTAGCCGGAGCAGCCGAGATTCACGTCGAAGGCGAGGCACGCACGCGAGAGGCCGAGCCGATGCTGGAGAAGCTGCGCGGTGGCCGGGAAGGGATAGTCCGGCGTCTGCGAGACGAAGACGACCGCGCCGATGTCCTCGCGTTTCCAACCGAGTTCCGCGATCAGCTTTTGCGCGGAAGCCTGGCAGAGATCCGAGCAGCAGAGGTCCTTCGGTGCCCAGCGGCGGTAGCGGATTCCAGTGTACTTGATGATCTTCTCGCGCTGCTCCTCCGAAAGGACCGTGTAGTCCGAGTTGGACACGATCTCTTTCGGGACGGCGGACGCGATGCCAGCGATCCGCACATGGCGCAGGACGGCGAGAGCCATGCGTCAGGCGGCCTGGGCGTGGAGCTTCGAGGAGACGAGGTCGAAGATGTCGCCGAGCGTGTCGCAGTTCTTCAGTTCCATGCCGGGGATCTGCACGCTGTATTCACAATCGATCATCGCGAGCAGGCAGAGCAGTGCGAGCGAGTCCCACTGCGCGAGCAGGTGGTACTTTGTGTCGCCGTTCAGCGACTCGGGTTCGATGCCCTCGATGGCATTTTCGAAGTGGCGGACGAATTGTTGGATTTCCATTTGGTGGGTTTGGTTTGCGGTTAGTGCGTGTGTGAGAAAGCAGGGAGCGGAGCGGTGCGAGGGATGGCAGACTTCCGGGAGCAATTGCGACCGTTGCAACCGGCCGCGTGGGTCTTGGGCGCTGGGACGGAGTCCGGTGCGCAGGCGCCGAGGGCGCTGCGGTAGGCAGTGTGAAAGGCGCAGATGCGTTCCTCTTCATCGCTGAGCACTCCCGCGGTGTGAGCGATGCCGACGCCGCGTTGCACTTCCTCGCAGATCGCGGCGTCCTCGGCGAAAATCTCGCGCACGAAGTCCGCGGCGGATTGGTAAAACTGTTTCTTCAGCGCGGCCTCCATCTTCGTGAGTTCGCCGAGGCCATTCGTGGCGAAGAGGAAGCTGGAGAGCTGCGTGGTCTTCTCGTCGATCGGCAGCACGCGCTGGATGCTGAAGGATTCGCCGCGCGTCGAAGCGATGACGAAGTTCGGGAAGAAGTAGTAGTGCCGGTAGCCGTCGAGCCGCTGCGGGCGGCCGGCGAGGAATTTGTAGGTGCGATCCATGCGCGCCGAGACCTCGGGATTTAGCGGCGAGAAGACGGCGGAGTTGCGACCGGCGAAGTCGAAGAAGCTTCCTTTCGGCGGCGCGCCATCGTTCGCGGGCGTCCCATTGGTGGCCTTCGTGAGCCCGCTCATGCCGAGCTTCGCGATGGTGTTCGGGTGCACGCAATCGACGTGGTAACCCTCGAGCGTGTTCTCGACGACGAGCTTCCAATTCGCCGCCACCACGTAGTCGGTGTGCTCGACGAGTTCGCCGCAGGCGGATGCGAGTTGGGCGAGCGGCAGGGCGTAGTCGGAGAGTTGCGTGTCAAAGTCGTCTGCGCCGAGCGTTTCGCCGGGGTGCTCCTTCTTGATGAAAAGGAGCGGGCCGACTGTGCGCACGTGCCAGCGGCTCAAGCGATAGTCGCAGAGCGTCGCGGGAGTGATTTCCGAGATGAGTGGCTTGTGCGGGATCGCATAGGGCAGGCCCTCGGCGTTGTAGATCCAGCCATGATACGGGCACTTCAACGGGCGATTGCCGGACGGCTCCGCATGGATCCGCGCGAAGCGATGTGTGCAGACATTGTTGAATGCTTTGATCTCGCCGCGAAAATTTTGCAGGACCACTGAGATCCCGCACACATCGATGCGCCGGAAGTCTTCATGATTCGGCAGATCAAGTGTGGTGCCAGCGAAGAGCCAGCTCCGCAGAAAGATGCGCTCGCGTTCCGCGGTGAAGGTCGCGGGGTCGGAGTAGTGGGCCGGAGAGATGAGCGGGATCATCGGCTCAGAAGGCGTAGAGCACGGTGTCGTAGCGGGTGGCGCTGTGATGCCGAATGCCGAGGCGGTAGCCGGCGTCGAGCCCTTCGAGGTGCATGGGCAGGTCGATGAGATCGCCCGGGAGATGATAGGCGCAGATGGCGAGGCGAGGGGCGTCGTGCTGGAGATGTTGCGCAGCGCCGCGGAGGACTTCGAGTTCGTGGCCTTCGACGTCGAGCTTGAGCAGGGAGATCGGCCCCCGCACGGCGTCGTCGAGTTTCACCAGCGGAACGGTGCAGTTGCCCTGCGCCGCGGCCTGCAGCGGCACACACGCTCCGGCGTCACCAGTGGAGGTCAGTTGGATCGAACCGCTCGCATTGCCGACGGCCTCCTGGTGCAGCGTGACGCGCTCCGCGTAACGGGACTCGCTGGCGAGCCAGGCGGAGAGGCGTGCAAAATTCTGCGGGTCGGGCTCGAAGGCGTGGATGTGCTGGAACCGCCCTTTCGCGACGCGAATGAAGTGCTGCACGCTGTCGCCATCGAAGGCGCCGCAATCGACGTAGGTCTCGCGGTCGCGAAGGTTGAAGAGCCCGGAGCGGAAGTAGGTCGCCTCGCCGGGCCGGTTGATCGCGAGCAGGTGCTCGCGGTCGATTTCCAGGTGATAGAGCAGCACCGAGTAGAGCGTCTCGACGGAGAGCGGATCGGCGAGACGCTCGGCGACGGCGAGGAATTCATCGATTCGCGCGACGATGGGATCGCGCCAATCGCTGACCCGAATGTCGGGCTGGTAACCGAAAGCCCGGACGGCTTGCAGGCAGTCGAGCATGTGGAGGCGGCGCTCGAGGCCGACGCGCTCGAAGTGGCTGTAGCCCGCGTCGCTCTGTCCACTGTTGATGCAGATCACGTCCGGACGTTTCGCGGCGAAGTCGAGGAGGCCAGGGGTGTCGAGGCATGGGAGGCCGAGCACCTGCTGGCCGGCGTAGGCGTCATCGACCAGCGCGACGACATCGAGAACGTGGGCGTTGCGGAGAAAATCCTGCGCCCAGAATCCAGTGCCGCAGCAGATGATCGGGCGGCTGCGGATCGTGTCCAGCAGTTGATCGTCGGCCCATGCCGGCAGACCGAAGTGGGGATTGCGCCGCGCTTGATCGGCGGCGGAAATGAGGCGGGCCTGGAGGCGTAGGAGGCGTTTCATGCGATCGTTTTTTCGGCACACCATGTCCGCCACATGTCGCGGAAGGCGCCTTCGAGTTGGCGGGTGTAGGCGTCGCCACCGCCGAGCAGTGGAGCGAGGCGATCGCGCAAGGTGCGCCGCCACTCGGCGAGACGCGGTAGATCGGACGCGGCCTCCACGGCCTTGAGCGTGTAGTCCGCCGCGTTTGTGGCGATGAGCCGCGAGAGGCCGATGGGACGCAGCAGGCCGCCGCCGGCGCGGCCGGTCGTCTGCTCGCTGTCCACGGTGATGAATGGCACGCCCATCCAGATCGCGAAGAGGCCGGTGGTCCCGCCATTGTAGGGGAAGCTGTCGAGTAGCAGATCGCAGCGGTGATGCAGTGCGAGATATTGCAGGAGCGGCTGGCGCTCGATGGTCTCGATGCGGTCCGCAGCGATTCCGTGCGCTTCGAGCCGGGGCTGGATGGCATTGCCGCCGCGCCCGACTACGAGCAGCCGTGAGCCAGGGACTACGTTCATGATTTCCGCCCACGCTTCGATCGCCTCGGGCGTGACCTTGGCGGGATTGTTAAAAGCGCCGAAAGTGATGTGGCCATTGGTCAGCGCCGGCAGTTCATTCACTGGCGGGCAAGTTGCGGGCGGGTGAAAAGTGGCCGCGCCGGCGGGCAGGCGCACGAGTGTCTCGGTGCTGAAGGCTTCGCTCGTGCCGGGCGGATCGAGCGTCACATCGGTGATGCGATAGTCCATCGCGCTCAGCCCGGTGGTGTGCATGTAGCCGATCATGGTCGCCTGAACCGGTGCGGGTTTGCGGGCGAAGGTGAGCAGGCGATGGCGCGCGGTATGGCCGGAGAGATCGATGAGAATGTCGATCTCATCGCGGCGGATGCGCTCGGCGAGCGCGTCGTCGCTAAGTGAGGCGACCTCCCGCCAGTGGGGGACGAGCGCGCGCAAGTGGGCCGTCATGGCGTCGCCGCCGACCTGATTCGCGTAACAGAAAACTTCGACCTGCGTCGGATCGTGGCTGGCGAGCACGGGTTCGATGAAAAAGGCGACGGAGTGCTCGCGGAAATCGCCGGAGACGTAGCCGATGCGCAGGCGCCGCTCGGGATCGCGCGCATTCCTGTGCTCCACGCTGGAGGCGGAGAACGGGGCCGCGAACTTTTCATCGTAAGCGCGGTGCTCGGCGAAGAGTTCCGCGCGATCGACCTCCGGCAAATATTGCATCGTGAAGAGCAGATTGCTGTGCGCCCAATGGTAGTCCGGCTTCAATTCCAGCGCGCGCCGGAAACAGGCGGCGGCTTCCGCGGCGTGGCCGAGTTCGTTGAGGACAGTGCCAAGGTTGTTGTGCGCGAGGTGCGAGTCCGGCGCGAGTTGTACGGCTTGCTGAAGACACTCGTGGGCTGCGGTGAAGCGTCCCAGGTCCTTGAGCACATTCCCCATGTTGATGAGCGCCGTGACGTTGCGGGGATTGACGTCGAGTGCGAGCTGGAGCGTCACGAAGGCCTCTTCGATCCGGCCTTGCTGGAGGAGCAGTGAACCGAGGTTCGCGAGGGCGGCGTCGGAGCGTGGTCGCACGTCGAGAGCGCGTCGCAGGGACTCCTCGGCTTCCGCGAGCTTTCCCTGGCGCTTGAGGGTGACGCCGAGATTCACGAGGGTCTCATGGCTCTGCGGGTTCAGTGTCAGCGCATGGCGGTAGCAGGCGATGGCGTCGGCAAACCGCCCCTGCGCGTCGAGCACGGAGCCGAGATTGCTGTGTGCGGCATAGGAGTCGGGGTCCAGTTCCAGCGCGCGCTGGTGCGCGGCGCCGGCCTCCTCGAGTTTTCCAGATTCGCGCAGGGCGTTGCCGAGATTGCTGTGCAGGTAAGCTTCCGCTGGCGAGGCGGCGATGGCAGCCTCGTAGAATTCGATAGCGTCCGAATACCGCGCCTGGTCCTTGAGCACGCCCGCGAGATTGTTGATCGCCGAGACGTTGTTGGGATTTACGCGCAACGACTCCGAGATGAGCTCCACCGCTTCGTCGAGCTGACCGACGCTCTGCGCGACCACCCCGAGCAGGTGCAAAGCATCCGGCTGCCGGGGATCCTCGCTCAGGATCTGCCGGTAATTTTTTGCCGCCTCATCGAGGCGACCGGCGCGGTGGTGGCGCAGGCCTTCTTCGATCGTGGTGGTTGGACAACTCGAGAGCACGCCTTCGCTGCATAGCACGGGCGGTGCCACTTTTTTGCCGGGCAGAAATTTCCTACCGAAGGCCGCGGGCGGAATTTCTATCGCCGGGCGGTGTGCGGACCGGTGGCGCTGCAGCGAAACGTGGCGACGCTCTGCGCCACATTCTTGAAAGCCATCGGCTCGGTCGCCGTGAAGGCTGCCTGGGCGTCGGGAGGAAGGGCGCTGTGGAACTCCGAGGTGACGAGGATCTCCCACGGCGCGGCGTGTTCGCAGAGGCGCGCGGCGAGATTTACGGTGTGCCCGATCGCGGTGAAGTCGCGGCGGGAGACGCTGCCGATCGAGCCGACGACCGCGCGGCCGCGGTGAATGCCGATGCCGAGCGCGAGCGGCCAGCCGTGGCGATCCACCTCTTCTCGCACCCGGGCCATGAGCCGCTGAGCGCATTCGCAGACGCGGGCTGCGGCGTCGCTTTGATCGAGGAAGACCGCCATCACCGCGTCGCCGATGAATTTGTCCACATCGCCGCCGGCGCCGAGCACCACGTCGGCCTGCACGCTCAGGAGTTGGTTCAGCTCGCGCACAAGGACACTGGCGGCGCGCTCTTCGCTGAAGCGGGTGAAGCCGCGCAGATCCGCGAAGAGCACGTGAACATCGGCCTCGGCGCCGGTCAGGAGGTCGGGGTGCTCCCGGCTGCGGCGCACAGCTTCCGCAGTGAAACGCGAGACGTAGGGCAGGAGCGCGAGCTTTTCCTCGAGGCCGACGATCATGTCATTGAAGACTGCGGACAGCTGCCCGACTTCATCGCCGCTGCGAGCCTCGACCCGCACATTCGCCGCGCCGGACTGGAAGCGCCGCATGCCATCCGAAAGGCGATTCAGGCCGCCGGTGATGCCGCGCGCGAGGAGGAGGCCGGGGATCATCGCGACGACGAGTGCCCCCGCGGCGACGCTGAGCGCGAAGAGCAATTCGTCGCGCTGCTTCGCCACGTAGCGGCTGATCTCCGCGTCGGCCTCGATGATCGCGACGGGTCGCTGCTCGGCATCGAGGATCGGCGCGTAACCACTGATCCAGGTCCCATTCTCGTCGTGATAAACGCCGGTGCTGGTGGGGATCAGGCGTTTCCACGCTTGCAGGAGTGCGGCGAGATTCTCCTCCCGGATGGTGTAGCGGTTGCCGATGAAGGTCGCACGCTGCACCATCACCACGAACTCCATCTCCCGCGCGCCATTGATCGGGCGGAGGATGTAGAGCTCGTGCTCATCGAGTCCATTGATCGTCTGGGAACGCGCGAGGATTTTCCGCACGCGCTGAAACTCCGGGGCCGCCGCGTCGGCATTGCTGCGAATGCCCGCGAGATCCTCGCCGCGCATCGCGAGCGCGGTGGTGCCGGCGACGCTGCGCACGAAGACCTGGAACTCCGCGAGGAGTTGCTTCCGTCGCGCATGGTAGTCGGTAAAGAGGATCGCGCCCACTACGACGAGTGCGACCACCGCCATCGCGAGGATGATTTTGATCCGGAGATTCAGACCGGTGGGGGCTGGTGCGGGCGCGCTCATGGGAAGTGGGAGCTAGGCGGGGAAACGGCAGCCCCAGCCTAAGAGGCGCGGCGCAGGCGGAAATTCCAAAGTGCGGATCCTGACCCGGAATCCAAGATGCTGGCTCTCTCGATCCGCGTCGGCCTCGGGCGCCAGGCTGTTAGTCTGGTGTGATGGCCACGAACGTCTTCTTCCCCTTCCGTTCGATATTGAGGACGACGGCCTTATCCCGGGAGCTCCGCAGTCGATCACCGATCGCGGCGGCGGCGGCTGCGGCATCGCGCACGGTGCGTCCCGCGACTTCCGTGATCACATCATCCTTCTGCATGGAGGCGCGCTGCGCGGCGCTGCCGGGGGCGACCGCGGCGACGGCGGCGCCAGCGGGATGCGCATCGCGCAACTGGAGCCCAAGGCTCTCGGCTTTCGGTTCAATCTCGATCTTGCCGGGTCGGAGGTTTGCCACCTTGCTGAAATCGGCGGGCAGTTCACCCATGGTCACGGGGATCTGCAGGACCGAACCCGCGCGCCAGACGGTGAGTTGCACGGTGGTGCCGATCTTTTTCCGCAGGATCTCCTTCTGCAGATCGAGCGCTGCGCTCACCTTCACGCGATCGATCTCGGTGATCACATCCGCCGCTCGGAGCTGGCTCTGGTAGGCCGGTGAGTCGGGCTCGATCGTCTCGATGACAACGCCGTGGTCCAGCCCCACGACGTGATCGCGCAGGGCATGCCGGTCACTGAGGGTATCCATGCGGATCCCGAGCCACGCGCGCTGCATGCGGCCATGAGAAATGAGCTGCTGCGCGACTTCCTGGAACATGCTCGACGGGATCGCAAAGGCGAGGCCGCGCCCGATGCCGTTGATCAGCGTATTCATCCCGATGACGCGGCCTTCCACATCGAAGAGCGGTCCGCCGCTGTTCCCCGGATTGATGAAGGTGTCGGTCTGAATGTAGTCCTCGTAGAGGATGTTGGAGGACGTCGGGCTGAGGAGGTTGGTGCGACCTTTGCCGCTCACCCAGCCGACGCTGAAGCTGAAGTGCTGATTGAACGGCGCGCCGATCGCACACACGAGCTGACCGACGCGGACCGCATTGCTGTCGCCGATCTGCGCCGCGGGCAGATCGCGCGCGTCGATGCGGACGATGGCGATGTCCGTCTTGTCATCCGCGCCCACGACCTTGCCGGGAAAAGCGCGGCCGTCCCGAAGGCGCACGGTGATCTTCTCGGCCTCCGCGACGACGTGATGATTAGTCAGCACGAAACCATCGGCGCGGATGATGAAGCCTGAGCCTTCGCTGCGGCTTGGCAGCGTCCAAACGCGTTCGTCGGGGTCTGGTCGAGGCTCCTTGTCGCCGCGGAGGAAAGGCTCCAAATCCTGCAATTCCCGATCTTCCGGGTCCACCTGCTTGGTCGCCTCGATCACGACGACGGACGGCGCCACCTTTTCAAAGACCTCCACGAAGCCCGCATCGAGCTGCCGGAGCAGCGGGATCGCGCTGCTGACCGGAGCCGGATCGGCGGCTGCGGCGGAGCAGACCGAGGCTACGAGGGCGGAGCAGGCAGTTCGAAAGATCGCGGACACGCCCGCATGAGATAGCGAGGAATGCACCAGGCGCAATGCGGCTGTGCCTTTCGAGGGCTCGCTCGGAGCGAATGCTTTTGGATCGCATTCGCCTGTCGGTTGGGTAGGGGAGTGCTGATGACCAAGCCGGAAATCGTCCAGAGGATCGTGGATCTCGGGATCGTCGCGATCATTCGCGCGGATTCATCGGATCAACTCGTCCACGCGGCGGAGGCGCTGCTCGCGGGCGGGGTGACGATGATGGAGGTGACGATGACGACGCCGAATGCGCTCGATGTCGTCGCCCAAGTCGTGGCGCGGTTTGGGGACGATATTCTGATGGGGGTCGGGAGTGTGCTGGACCCTGATACCGCAGGCGCAGCGATAGCCGCAGGCGCGGAATTCGTGGTTACGCCGGTGACGAAGCCGGAAGTCATCCGCCTCTGCAATCGTCTCGGCAAGCCGATCGCTTCGGGGGCATTCACGCCGACGGAAGCACTGCTCGGTCACGAATCCGGTGCGGATTTCATCAAAATCTTCCCCGCGGAGATCGGCGGTGCGGCCTACATCCGCAGTCTCCTCGCTCCGCTGCCCATGCTGCGGATCATCCCGACCGGTGGGGTGACGCCGGAGACCGTGGGAGACTTCTTCCGCGCGGGTTGCGTAGCGCTGGGTGCTGGCTCGTCCCTCGTCTCGAAAGAGATCCTCGCAAGCGCGGACTGGTCCAAGCTCACGAAACGCGCCGTGCAGTTCGTGCGTGCGGTCGCGACGGGTCGTCAGGAGCGCGCGTAGCGCTTGATGCGGGGCGGCAATTCCTAGAGCACCTCGCGCGAACGCGGCTCGCGTTCCTGCGTCGTGCCAATGCTCGGCGCGGTGACAAAGGGTCCGCCGGCGAGCGGGGCCGCATTGCTAAACGCGACGTCGGGCATGTCGCTCGGCTTGCCAGCGAGCGGGAAATCTTTGCGCAGCGGAAAGAACGGGTAACCCTCCCACATCAGGATGCGGCGGAGATCGGGGTGGCCGGTGAAGCGGATGCCGTACATGTCGTAGGTCTCGCGCTCATGCCAGTCGGCCGTCGCCCAGATATCGCTCACCGTCGGAGCGGCGAGGTCATCCTCGCTGACGCGAATCTTCAACCGCAGATGCTCGCCGCGTTCAAATTGGTAAAGCTCGTACACGACCTCGAAGCGCGGCTCTTCTCCGAAATGATCCACTCCGGAGATGTCGATGAGATAGGTGAAGCCGAGCTCATAGCGGGCAAGACGGCAGATGCTGTGAAGCTGATCGCGCTCGACGAGCAGGGTGGTCTCGCCGCGAAACTCGGTCTTCTTCGCGACCGCGAATTTGCCTTCGATCGCCGCGATGGCGGCCTTGAGGTTGCCGTTGCTCATGGGTTCAGGCGGTTAGTTCGCTGATGCTCTTGAAGAGATCCTTCTTTTGCTCGAGGAAGGAATGCTCGGTGTCGATCTTCCGCTGCAAGCGCAGCAGGCCCTCGATGAGCGCCTCAGGCCGCGGCGGACAGCCGGAAATGTACACGTCCACCGGAATGAGCTGATCGATCCCCTGCAGCACCGCGTAGCTGCGATACATGCCTCCGCTCGAAGCACACGCGCCCATGGCGATGCACCACTTCGGCTCCGGCATCTGATCCCAGATACGTTTCACGGCCAGCGCCATTTTGTAAGTCACGGTGCCGGCCACGATCATCACGTCGCTCTGGCGGGGCGAAAAGCGCATCACTTCCGCACCGAAGCGGGCGATGTCGAACCGCGACGCGCCGGTGGCCATGAGTTCGATGGCGCAGCAGGCGAGACCCATCGGCATCGGCCAGAGGGAGTTTTTGCGCATCCAGTTAATCGAGGCGTCGAGGCGCGTGATGATCACGTTGCCTTCGATCTTGGAGTCGTATCCGACCGGTGTAGCGGGGCTCATGATGGCAGAGATTAAGCAGGGTGGCAGCGCGGCCAAGGCGAATTTGTGAAATGTTTCACAAGCGCACCGGCGAGCGGCCGCTCAGCGGCTCGGGAAGCGGAAGAATGCGCCTGCCGTAGCCGTCGTCTGCGCGGCGACATGCTCCAGTGTTTCACCGCGCATCGTCGCGATCTCTGCGGCAGTCGTCCGCGTGTGGGCCGGTTCACAGCGTTTGCCGCGAAACGGCGTGGGTGCGAGGAACGGGCAGTCGGTTTCGACCATGAAACGATCGACCGGCATGGCACGCACCGAGTCTTGGGCGCCGGCTGCATTCTTGAAAGTGACAATGCCGGTGAAGGAGACGAGGTGGCCGAGGTCGAGCACCTGCTGCAACGCTTCAGGCGGTTTGCCGAAACAGTGGAAGACGGCGCGCAGGCGGCCGGAATAGGGGCGCAGAAGGTCCAGCGTGTCCGCCCAGGCGTCGCGTTCGTGGATCACGACGTTGAGTCCGAGTTCGGTGGCGAGTTCGAGCTGGTGGAGGAAGACCTCCGCCTGCCGTTCCTTGTAAGCGCCATCGCGGATGGAGGCTTCGATTTCGCGGGGATCGTTGAGGGGCATTTCCGCGAGGTAAGCCGGCTGAGCGGGGAGAATGCGCTGGCTCGGAAGGCGATGGTAATCGAGCCCGGTCTCGCCAATCGCGACGACGCGGGGGTTGCGCGCCAGCTCGCGGAGGTCCGCGACGAAGTCCGGTGAAGCTTCATCCGCGGAGTTGGGATGCACGCCGACGACCGCGAAGACCTGTGGATACTTCTCGGCCAGCGCAATCGCCCGCCGGCTGCCTTCGATGCTGGTGCCGATGGTGATGATCCGCGTCACGCCCGCCTCCGTCGCCCGCGCCAGGACGGCGTCGAGGTCACCGGCGAAGTCGGGAAAATCCAGATGGGCGTGCGTATCGATGAGCATGCCCGTGCTACGTTGGCTTGAGCACGATCTTCACTTTTTTCGCCGCCGGAGCGGTGAAGCTCTCGACGAGCGTCGCCGCGACGGGCGCCGCTGGCTTCGGGGCCTCGCCAGTGAGGGCGGAGCGCAGGGCGCCTTCCACGAGCTGCGCGCAGTGAATCTTCATCGGCGGCAGTGCCCCGAGCGGCGCGGAGAGATCGCCGCCGGACATCGAGAGTGCCTCGTCCACGGTCTTTCCGGCGATGAGCTCCGTGGCTACGCTCGCCACAGCGATCGCGGTCTCGCAGCCGAAGGTCTGGAACGTCGCGCGATCAATCACCTTCCGCCCGGAGCCGTCGTCTTTGAATTTCACCCACATCCGCAGCATGTCGCCGCAGTCCGAACTGCCGACGGTGCCGACGGCGTCGGCGTCGGTCATTTCGCCGACATTCTTCGGATTCGCGATCGCGTCGGTGATGCGCTGCTGGAGGTCGTCGGGCATAAGTCTATTCGAGTTCGTAGCGTGGCAGTGCGGGATCCACTTCCTGGCTCCACGCATCGATCCCGCCGCGGAGCGCGCGGACGTTTTCCAAGCCGTGCCCGGCGAAATATGCGCACGCATCCATGCTCCGGGTGCCGGTGTGGTCCACGAAGACGATGAGCGTGTCGCGATCCCAGCCGCCGAGTTCGTGCATCAGCTCTTGGGTGAAGAAGGTTGAGCCTTCGATATGCACGGCGTCGAATTCCTCGCGGGTGCGCAGATCCACGAGCTTCGCGCGGCCGGCGGCCACGAGTTCCGCGGCTTCCTTCGGCGCGAGCTGCTGCTGCTGGTCGCTCTCGTGACTCGCGACGATGTGCGCGGCGACTTCCTCGACCGCGAGCCCTCCATTGCGCGCGCAGATTTCACCGAGCGTTTCCGTCGGCTGGAAGCCGCAGCTCGAGCAGCCGCCGATGTGGTAGCGGCGGAAAAGTGCGCGCTGGGCACCGGGGAAGTGCGTGAGCACTTCGCGCATGGTGAGATTCGGATCGAGCGTGGCAGTCGTGGACATGACAGCAAGGTAGCGGCGGGCGCCGACCCTGACAAACGCGCTCTTTACCGGCTCCGACGTGCCGCGTAGCGTCCGCGGTCCCATGCGTTTTCAGACCTTGTATGAAGGCCGTCACATCTTCGCCGTCGTCTTTGCGCTGGAAGGAATTGGCTGGTGGCTCGGGTGGACGTGGCTACTCGTGCTCGCTTCGCTGCTCCTGATTTTCTGCATCAATTTTTTCCGCGATCCCGATCGTCCGATCCCGACTGGCGACGACGTGGTGGTCGCCGCGGCCGACGGCACGGTCGCCGACATCGTCGAGATCGAGGAAGGCGAAGTGCTCAAGACGCGCTGCCGCCGCGTGGGAATTTTCCTTTCCGTTTTTGACGTGCATGTGAACAAGGCGCCGATCGCCGGCAAGATCATATACCGGCAGCATTACCCCGGAAAACCGCCCGGTCCCTACATGGACGCGCGTCATCCGGATTGCTCGAAATTCAACGAAGCGCTGACCTGGGCGATCGAGGGTGCGAAGGTGACGCTCGTCGTGCGGCAGATCACCGGTGCCATCGCGCGGCGCATCGTGCCATGGTCGCAGGTCGGCGACGCAGTGGAGAAGGGCTTCCGTTTCGGCATGATCCGCTTTGGCTCGCGCACGGAAGTCTTCCTCCCGCTCGACGCGGACGTGCAGGTGAAAGTGGGTGACAAGGTGCGCGGTGCAGAGACGGTGATCGCGAAGCTCCGATGAGCGCCCCCGACCAAGGCCCGAAAATCTACCTGCTGCCGAATCTCATGACGGCAGGGAATCTCTGCTGCGGCTTTCTCGCCGTGCTGAAGATTCTCGAAGGCGCGCTGCTCGAGGTGGCGAGTGCGGCGTCCGGCAACGCCAGCTTTCACCTTGCCATCTGGTGCATCCTCGGCGCGTGCATCTTCGATGCGCTCGATGGCCGGCTGGCGCGACTCGGCGGCAATGAGAGTCCCTTCGGCCGCGAATTCGATTCGCTCGCAGACATCGTGTCATTCGGTGTGGCGCCGGCGTTGCTGGTCAGTCGCGTGGTCTTCCACGAAGCCTCGAAGATCGGCTGGCTCGTCGCTTCCATCTATCTCGTCTGCGGCGCCATGCGCCTGGCGCGTTTCAATTGCCTCGCCGCGGCGGACAGCGCTTCTGCGAACAAGGAATTCAAAGGCTTCCCGATTCCCGCCGCCGCCGGACTCGTTGCGTCGCTCACCCTTTTTCTGCTCTGGCTGAATGACAATCGCGTCGAGCACTGGCTCACGAAATGGGTGCTGCCGCCGCTCCTGCTTTTCCTCTCATGGATGATGTTTAGCGGCTTCAAATACCCGAGCTTCAAGGCGCTGAACTGGCGCAGCACGCGCTCGGTCCCGAAGTTCCTCGCCTTCGTCATCGTGGGCATCCTGACGGTGATGTACTACCAGTGGATGCCGTTCGCGATCTTCACGACCTACCTGCTCTACGGCTTCCTGCGTCCATTCCTCTCACGGCGGATGAAGCAGGAGATCGAGGACGAGATCGAAGAAGACGAGCCCGCCGAGGCGAGCGAGAGCCCCTGACCGTGAGAGGTGCTTCCTTTGAATGGCGCGGCTCAGCGCCATCAAGAGAGAGTCACACCGTCGTGCTCACCTCGGCATCGATCCAGCGGACCAGATTCGCGAGGGCGGGCTGGCCATCGGGATGCCACGTCCAGGGAGGCATCTGCATCGCACCGATCGCACAGATCCGGGAGACGCCGGTGCCTGCGACCGCGCGGGCATTCTCCAGCGTCGGAGGCCAGATCCCGGCGCAGCTCAGGTGCGCGCGCACCGGCGCGACGGCTTGCGCGAGATCGGCGGGCAGCGGCTTTACGTAGAGGAAGCGGCTGAGCGGTGAAATCGGAAACCCGGGGCCGTCCTCGTAGATCACGGTCCACGCCGTCGAGCCAGTGCTCGCCCACATCGCGACCGGCTCGCCATTCGCGGCGCGGAAGCCGATCTCGTCGCGTCGGCTGCGGATGGCATTCGAGGTCGAGATCGGCACCGGGCCACGAGGGTCGCGGTCCTCGGCGCGGTGCATCTCCACAGCAAACGCCGCCGCGCAGGCGCGCGCATCGCCGGATGCGTAAAAGACGTGCGGGGAAAGGCAGCCCTGCTGATCGAAGGCGATCGCATCGCCGACCGCTGCGGGGATGCGGGCGAATCCCGGGTCGTCGAAGATCACCCCAAAGCTCAGGCGGTGACCGTGCGGCGCGAAGACCTGATCCGGTCGAGTCCGAAGGCGGAAGTGCGCGATGGTTTCATCGCTCCCGAAGACGATGACCGCTGCAGCGCGTGCGAGCCAATCATCGGAAAGATCCGTGGAAATCTCGACCAGTGACCCTAGTGCCGGCGGAAGCACGCGTTGGAATTGCGCGAGCTCGGGCAGTCCGGCGGAGGGGATCTTGCAGAGATTGCGCGAGCCGAGGAGCAGGCCGCGGATCAAGCTCTGCAGCCCGGCGGCGGGGGTATTGCCACTGACGATGTGGAGGATCGTCTCGGGGGCTACGGCGCGGGCCAGATGGGCCCCGCGCGGCACGAAGTCATCGAGCGCCGCGGCGTGTCCGAGTTCCGCCTCCACGAGCGTCATCAGGATCTCGGGAGTCGTCTCGCCGAGGAGCGGGAACTGCGTGGCAGCTCGCGCAAGATGGTTGGCGCGTTCGCGGGTCGTCATGGCCGTTGCATCGCTTCGTCGGCCATCCGCGAACAGCCGCGCGGCAAGGCCCCCGGATCGCGGCCGATGAGTTCGAATTTCTCGCCGCGCCGGATGGCCAGATCCTGCGTCTCGATCGCCAGCACGGAGCCAAGATTCGCGAGGTCGAAGATCCGCAGCACGCCGATGTGATCTTCCTCCACTTCAGCGCCACTCTCGGGATCGATCACCACGCCGCGCAGCCATGGCGGACCCTCGTGCGGTGTGCCGAGCCCGCGCGCGAAGAATTGCGAACTCAACTCCGTCATTCCGTATTCATTCACGATCTGATCCGGCGTGAGCCCGAGGAAGGTGCGGAACATGTCGTAGAGCTCGTGCTTGCCGAGTTCGCGGCCGGAGCCCTTGTAGCCGCCGGTCTCCATGACGTAGCTGCCGCGCGGCAGCGCCAGGCGACGCGAGCGGATGCGGCCAAAGAGATTGAGGAACGCGAGCGATGTCCCGAGCAGGCCGATCGGCTCATCGGCGGCGATTGCGGATTCGATGGCGGCGACGAGTTCACCCGCGTCCAGCCGGCCATCGGCGGCGACGAAGAAACGTCCGGATCGTCCGGCGATGACGCCGAGCATGTGCGCGAGCGAGGAATGCGGAGCGTCCGCCGGAGAGGGGGTGAGGATCAGTGGGCGGGCGGGTGGCAGTCCGAGCATCTGCCAGCTTCGCCGCACCGCCTCGGCACAGAGCCTCACGTCGATGAAGTGATGCTGCCCGTAGCCTTCTCCGGTCGTGCCGCTGGTGCGGAAAGTCGTGGTGATTTTCTCCGGAGCGACGCTCAACTGGAAGCGCTTGAAGATGCTCTGCGGGACCGCCGGAATATCGCGCCAACCAACCACCTGCGGCCGCGTCGCGCACCACCGCGCGTAGGGCAGATTCCACGTGGCTTGGAAGCGATGCACGGAAAGCGCGAGGAGTTCGAATTCTCCCTCGCCGAGATCATCGCGCAGCGCCTCGAGGATCGCGCCCTCCAGTTCGAGATACTCCGGGATCGCTTTGCTCATGCGGAGATCACTGTGGCCAACCGCTCGGCGCACCGCAACATGGGAGGCGTGGGCGTGTCGAAAGGCGTGAGACGGGGCATGGTTGGCAGGCTGGGTGTGCGCAAAGGGGATTCATCAGTGCACGTTGCGTGCTCAGCCAGAAATCCTCCCACGAGGCGTCCGCGCTTTACTCGCCAATGATTTTCACCAGCACGCGTTTTCTCCGGCCACCGTCAAATTCCCCGTAGAAGATCTGCTCCCACGGCCCGAAATCCAGCCGGCCTTTGGTCACCGCGACGACGACCTCCCGGCCCATCAGGGTGCGTTTCAAGTGCGCATCGGCGTTGTCTTCCCCGGTGCGATTGTGGGCGTAGTGGGTGTAGGGTTTCTCCGGTGCGAGCCCTTCCAGCCACTTCTCGAAATCGCCGTGCAAGCCGCTCTCGTCGTCGTTGATAAACACACTCGCGGTGATGTGCATGGCATTGCAGAGCAACATCCCTTCGAATATCCCGCTCTCTTGCAGGCATTCCTCCACCGACTTCGTGATGTTCAAGAGTTGCCGGCGCAATGCGATGTCGAACCAAAGTTCCTTGCGGAAAGATTTCATCGTTCCGCGTTAGCTGCCCTGATTCAAAACCCCAGCAAAAACACCGCCGTGAAGAAGCATCAGTCTCTCCACCATTGCCCGGCGACGGCTTGGCGATTGCTATAATACGCGCTTGGCCACAGACTACGTAAGACGCCACTGACGCCGAGTCCGACTACCAACCCAGCCATGTTTCTCTTCGTCATTCCGGTCAAGAGCCCGAAGCTTTCGCGTGACTGGCGGCTCGCGGGCCGCCTCTTCGAGCGCTGTGCGCGTTCGGTTTGCGGGCAGACGTCACAGGACTTTCGCGTCGTGGTCGTGTGCAATGAACGCCCGATCGCCGACTTCGAACATCCGAGGCTCGAATTCCTCGAGGTGGATTTTCCCGTGCCCGCGCGGCGCCTGCCGAATGAGGTGACCACGACCGGCTACGACTTTGCCCTGAGTGGCGAGATTGCGCGGAAGAATGCGGATAAAGCCCGGAAGCTGCGGACCGGCTTCGACTACGGAGCGCGCTACCACCCGACGCACTGCATGGCGGTCGATGCGGATGATTGCGTGAGCAACCGCCTGGTCGAATTCGTCGCCCGTGATCCCCGGGCGCCGGGCTGGTTCTTTCGGCAGGGCTACATCTACCCCGAGGGGGGGCGGTTCATGTATTTGAACGTGAAGAATTTCAACCAGACCTGCGGGAGTTCGGTGATCGTGCGCTTCGATCAGCGCCATCTGGTCTTGGAGAATCCGGACTTTTTTGCGCACTGCATCGAACGCGAGCCGCTCGCGCCGCTGCCGTTTGCCGGCGCGATCTACAGCATCGCGAATGGCGACAACATCTACATGACCGCCGATACCACGGCGCAGATTCAGAGCTCCGTCTGGCGGAAAATCTTCAGCCCAGCGTTGCCGCGCTTGGTTCAGAAAATGATCAAGTATCGGCCCGCGCTGGTGACGGGCGGGATTCGCGAAGAGTTCGGATTGTCCCAGATTCCGCCGGCGGTCGCGGAGCAGATCCCGGTGGCGGAGATGCCACCCACCTCGACCGGCGACCCGCGCGAGGTGCTGCTCACGCACCGCGGTGCCAAACGCTGATCAGGCCTTCGATTCGGGACGGAGTAGATCCTGAAGCTCGTGCAGCGAAGTGATCTCGACTTCGGCCTCTTCGGCTGGCGTCGCGATGGAGCTGACGTGCTCACCACACTCGCGCCGGATTCGCACCGTCCGCCAACCGAGCGCGCGCGGGGCGATGAAATCCTTTCGCGGGTTGTCCGCGACATACACGAAGCCGCTCGCGGAGCCCGGGAGCTGTTCCATCACGCGGCGGTAAGGTTCCGGGCTCGGCTTCCAGAACTCGCGCCCCCATTCATCGGTCACGATGCGACACGCGATGCGCGCCTCGAGACCGAGTGCGCGGATTTTGCGCTGCTGGACGGCCGCGACGCCGTCGGTGATCAAGCCGATCCGGAACGTGCGTTCTGCCCAAGCGAGACTCGAGGCGGCATCCGGTTGCAACTCGAGCACTGGCTCGTGCTCGCGGTAGATCGCGACGAGCCGCTCGATGTCAGCGGGCTCCGCGCGCTGCCGAAGTTCCGCCAGCACGGCGTCGAACACGCGGCCGCGCAAACCCTCCGCAAACAACCGCCGCGCACACTCGCCAAAACCTGCCAGCCCACGCTCGCTGCTCAACCACCGATCCACAGCCGCAAAGCCGCTGAAGACGAAGTCGCGTTCGAGATACAGGGTGTCATCGACGTCGAAGACGACCGTATGCACCGGCCAGCGATCACGCTTCGAGGAAGACCGCGGCATCGTAGCGGAGCATGGTGACGCCCGCCTTCCAGTCGTTGTTCGCGGAAAGCGGGAGGCCGCCGGCATCTTCGAGGAGCCATCGGGAGAAGTGCGCGCCGGCCCGGTGCGCGAGCGGAAATCCACCTCCGAACCGAGCGTTCACTTCAAACACCGCGGCTTCGCCCGACTCCGCGAGGATCGCCTGGAAGCAAAGCGGCCCAAACGCGCCGGGAAGCGCAGAGGACAGCTTTCGCGCCGCATCTTCGAGCATCGGCACGTGGCGGGTCACGCCCTTGCTCACTTCGCCAGCCCGCACTTCCAGCCGCTCGTGCGGCACCGCACAGCGCAGCACACCGGCCCGGTCGAAAAATACGTTCACTGTAAACTCCCGGCCCTGCCACAGCTCCTGCACGATGTAGCGTTCCGGATCCAGCCCGGACAACTCGCGCGGGTCTTTTGGCCGCACGATCCCAAATGAGGCGCTCCCGTTTTTCGGCTTTGCGACCACCAGAGTTCGGAGCTGCGTGGGATCCTGAAGGTAGGCGGCGAGCGAGACCGTCTTTGGCGTCATGATGCCCGCAGCCGCGAGACATGCGGCGGTGGCTTGTTTGTCCTGGCAGAGCGCTACGACTTCCGGCGTCGAGACGGCAACGCGGGTGCCGATGGTGGCAAAATCCTTCTGGTGCTGGCTCAGCACGAGCAGCTCCGGATCGATCGTCGGCACGAGTAGAGAGACGTCGTTTTCCCGGCAGATTTCGACCAGACGCGGCACAAACTCGGGATCACTGCAGTGCGGCACCGCGAAGCGCGCATCTGCCTGGAGGCACGCGGGGCTCGACTCCGGATGGTAGTCCGCGGCGAGCACGCGCAGGCTGATGCCGAGCGACGTCGCGTCGGTTCGGAAACAGTCGATCAGGTGATTGCGGCGCCCGGCTGAGGTAATGATCAAATTCATGCCCGCTAAGAGTCGAACAGGTCAGCGCGCACGCGGGCAATCTTTCATTTGTGAGGAATGAATCACGAGGTCCGGCATGGATACAGAGGGTGCAGTTCATTGGCCGGATGCATTTTGCATGCTCGCGGCAACCTCAGGAGTGGGAAAGTGGAGGCTGCTCCAGGGCGCCGGTCGAACGCGGACCCGGATCGGGAAGCCGCGAAAGGTTCAGGCCGGCGTGGCGGCCGACGCGGATTGCGGCTAAAAGCGGGCATGGCATTTCAGCAATCGATCCCGGACCGAGATGGCTGGCGGACTCTTTCCACCGAGGTGCAGCACGTGAATCCCCATGTGGAAGTCCACCGCGTGACCGTGACATCACCCTCCCGACCCCGGCCGTTTCCGTGGACAGTTTGCCACCGAAAGGCTGCGGTCGTGGTTGTCCCGATGACGGCGGGGGGCGACTTCGTACTCGTGCGGGAGGAGCGGGTGCCGATCCGCAAGACGATCTGGGCTTTCCCGGCCGGCCAAATCGACGACCGCGAGGAGCCCGACGCAATCCGTGCGACCGGACTGCGCGAACTGCGCGAGGAAGCCGGATACGAGCTCGCGCCGGGCGGCGAGGTCGTGGCGCTCGGCCACTTTTTCCCTAGCCCCGGCTTCACCGACGAGCACACCCATCTGCTGCTGGTCCGGTCGGTCTTCCCCAGTCCGGCCGGCGCGGCGCCGGAGGCGAATGAGGGAATCCTCGGCTGCCAGACCGTCTCGGTCGCTGAACTGCGAGCGATGATCGCCGACGGTGAGATCGGCGATGCGAACACGCTGGCTGCCTTCGCCCGAATGGCCGCGCTGGAGCTGCTGTGATTTCTCTTTCTCTCGCTGGGGCTCTTCCGCTTAATCCCCAGCCCGCTTCCGGTCCCGGCCAGCTCCCCATGGAGACGGGTCGAGCAGCTGTCCCCGAACAGCCGCCAAAGGAACGCGGCCCAGCGATGTTTTCCAACCGATGAATTGGCTCAAAAAGATCTTCAGTCTCCGCGAGAACGCCGACAAAGAGGCGGTCAAGCCGTTCCTCGATCACATGGAGGATCTGCGGTGGACGCTGATCAAGATGTTCGGGACGCTGTTCGCCGGGATGATGCTCTCGTTCGACTTCCGGAAGCAGCTCTTCCACGTGATGCTCGAGCCGCTCAAGATCATCACGGAAAAGCCGGCGGTCGTGCTCCAGATGACGGGCGTCGCCGATTCCATCATGGTCTCGCTGACACTGGCCTTCTACGCGGGCATCGTCATCACGTTCCCCTTTCTCTTCTATTTCCTGCTCGAGTTCGTGCTGCCGGCGCTCACGCGCAAAGAGCAGCGCTTCGTGCTGCCGGGGATCGGCGTCGGATTCATCCTCTTCAGCGCGGGCGTGTGGGCCTGTTACACGCTGATCCTGCCGCCCACCTTGAAGTGGCTCTTCTACGACGCCGGCAGCCTCGGTGTGCAAGCGCGCTGGATGGTGCGCGATTACTTCAGCTTTGTGACTCGGATCTGTCTC
>JANPIS010000215.1:0-3932 GCA_031425095.1 Chthoniobacteraceae bacterium | reverse complement strand
TCGCGCAACTCGGTGGCGTCGATCTCGCGGGTCGTGAGCACGACGAGCGCTTCGCCTTTCGCTTCATCCGGGATGCCGGCGATGGCGATGGTCCGTTCGTCTTTCGGCAGTGCGAGGGCTTCCTCGATCTTCTGCTCCACGCCCTCGTGCGGGACCATCTCGCCGCCGATCTTCGAGAAGCGCGAGAGCCGGCCTTCGATGATGCAGAAGCCGTCGTCGTCGAAGCGCGCGAGGTCGCCCGTCTTGAACCAGCGATCGACGAGCACGTCGGCGGTGCGCTTCGGATCGTCGAGGTAGCACTCGAAGATGTTCGGCCCGCGCAGCCAGAGCATGCCGGTGTCGTGCAGCGAAAGCTTTTCCCCGCTGTCGGGATGCCGGATCTGCGCGGCGATGCCGGGCGCGAGTTTGCCCACGGAGCCGCGGCGATTCGAGGGCTGCACAGTGTCGGTGGCGCGGCTGGCTTTCGGCTCCGGCAGATTCACGGCCGCGACGGGCGCGGTCTCGGTGAGTCCGTAGCCTTGGAGCACGTCTTTCCCAAAGCGCTCTTCAAAGGCTGCCGCGAGATCGTTGGGCAGCTTCTCCGCACCGGTCACGATGAAGACGAGCGACTGCATCTTGGCGGGTTCGACCTTGCGCAGATAGCCGCGGAGAAAGGTGGGCGTGGTGCAGAAGAGCGTGACCTTGTAGCGCTCGATGAGGTCGGCGTTCTTTGTGATCTCGAGCGGGTTCGGATACGTCACCGAGCGCACGCCTTCGATGAGCGGATACCACAGCGTCACGGTGCAGCCGAAGCTGTGAAAAAACGGCAGGCACGCGAGCACGGTGTCGCGCTTGCCGAGGTCGAGCATCATCGCGAACTGCGAGACGTTGCTGAGGATGTTGCGGTGGCTGAGCACCACGCCTTTGGGTTCCCCGCTCGAGCCGCTGGTGAAGAGCACCATGGCTTCGTCGCGGTCGCCGGTGCGCGGCAGGCCGAGCACCGTGGCGAGCGCCCACGTCGGCAGCGCCGCGACGATGCAGCGCCAGAGGATGATGTTCACGTTGAGTGCTGGCATCACCGCCTCGAGATGCAGCAGGTGCATCGGCCAGGGGAAATCCGCGAGCTTCTTCACCACGGCGTGGGCGGTGATGCAGTCGTGCACCTGTCCGATGCGCAGGGCTGCTTCCACAGAACTGCGCCCGGCGGTGAAGTTCAGATTCACCGGCGTCTTTCCCGCCAGCGTCACCGCCAGGTTGGCGATGACCGCGGCTTTGCCGGGCGGCAGGACGATGCCGATGCGCTGGCCGTCGCACTTCTCCTGCACGCGTCGCGAGAGGGCGATCGCTGCCGCCAGCAGTGATCCGCACGAGAGCGTGCTGTGGTCCATGCCATCGATCAGCGCGGTGTGCCATTGGTGGCGCTTCAGGCCGCTCAGGCACGCGCGCGCGAGGTGGCCTTCGAGGTCGGGCCGCTGCTGGTAGCAGAATTCGCCAAGCTCCAGGAACCGCTCGCGCACCGTGGCGATGTCCGCTTTATCCGCGGTGATCGGTTCCCCGAAGGCGACCGTGACCGGATACGGAAAGCGCCGCGGCCACTTGAAGAAATACTTCCCGCCAGTGAACGAAAAGATCGAGCCCCAGAGCCGATCCAGCCAGACCGGCACCACCGGACACTCCGCCGCGCGGGCGATGAGTTCGTAGCCGCGCTTGAGCTTGAGGAGCATGCCGGTGCGGGAGAGTTCCCCTTCCGGGAAAATGCACACGATCTCGCCGGCTTTGATCGCGTCCGCCGCATCGCGCACGGCGTCCTTGGCGCGCTTCGGCGAAATGGGTAGCGCACCGACGGCGCGGAAAATCGGGTTCAGCCAGGTGGTCTTGTAGATCGCCGCATCGATCACGAAGCGGATTGGTCGCGGGCACGCGAGTTGGAGCACCACGGCATCGACCCACGTGAGGTGATTCGGCAGAAGCAGAAAGCCGCCCGACGGCAGCCAGTGCTGGCCGAAGGGCGTGACGCGGTAGATGAGCGACGCCACGAGCTTGCCGAGCCCGCGGATGAAGCCGCTGGCGAGCGATGAAGAAGGGGCGGAGTTTTCCACGAGGGCGAACCTAGCGGGGAGCGGGGCGCGAGCGCAACGCAGCTTGGCTTTCGGCCAAGGGATTGGACTAAAGCGCAAACTGCTTTCAGACTCCCGCGCTATGTCCGCCGCCACTCGCGCGCTCGCGCTGCTGCTCGCGATCAATCTCTTCAACTATCTCGACCGCTACATCCTCGCGGCGGTCGAGCCGCTGATCGCCGCGCACTTTTTCGACGCCGCGGATGAGAACGCGATGGCCAAGACGGGGGCGCTCGCGACGGCTTTCCTCGTCAGCTACATGCTGCTCGCGCCGGTTTTCGGCTGGATGGCGGATCGCTTTCCGCGCTGGTGGATCGTCGCGGGTGGCGTGGGCCTGTGGAGTCTGGCGAGCGGCTGGTCGGGGATGGCGTCCACTTTCGGCATGCTCATCCTAACGCGCGTCTTCGTCGGCATCGGCGAGGCCGCGTATGGGCCGGCGGCGCCGACGATCATTTCGGATCTCTATCCCGTCGAAAAGCGCGGGCGGATGCTCTCGTATTTCTACCTCGCGATCCCGGTCGGCAGCGCCATGGGTTACGCGTTTGGCGGCGCGGTGGGGCAGCATCTCGGGTGGCGCTGGCCGTTCTATCTCGTGACGATTCCCGGTCTCATCCTCGCGGGGCTGTGTGTGTTCATGCGCGATCCGCGCGCCTCTCGGCCGAAGGTGAAAAAGGAGGCGATGAAGCTGGCCGACGCGCTCGCGCTTTTTCGCATCCGCTCCTATGTCTTCAATACCGCGGCGATGACGGCGATGACCTTCGCCATCGGCGGCATCGCCTTCTGGCTGCCGCGTTATCTCTACGAAGATCGTGCGGCGGACTTCGGCGGAGCGCCCAGTCTGGCGCGGATCAACCTGATCTTCGGTGGCATCATGGTCGTCGCCGGACTCTTCGCGACGCTGCTCGGTGGATGGGCCGGCGACAAACTGCGGGCGCGGTATCCGAGCGCCTACTTCCTCGTGTCCGGCACCGGCATGCTGCTCGCGTTTCCCTGCACGGTGCTGATGCTGCGCACGCCCTTTCCCGACGCCTGGGTGCTGGTCTTCCTCGCGATCTTTTTCCTCTTCTTCAATACCGGCCCCGCCAACGCCGCGCTGGCGAATGTCACGCCCCCCGCAACGCGCGCGACGGCCTTTGCCCTGAATATCATGATGATCCACGCGCTCGGCGACGCGATCTCGCCACCGCTCATCGGCGCCATCGCCGGCAAATCGAACATGAATACGGCCTTCCTGGTGGTCTCGGCGACGATGGTCGTGGCGAGCGCGCTCTGGTTTGCGGGGGCGCGATTCCTCGGGCGCGACACGGCGGCGGTGGAGGAATTGGAGGAGCATTCAACACTCAACATCCAACACCCAACGTCCAATCGCTGAGCCTCTGAACGCCCGTTGGCATCCGGCTCATTGGATGTTGGGTGTTGGATGTTGGATGTTGGGTGTTTCATACTCCCCGAATGCCCGACGCCTTGACCCCCATGATGCAGCAGTACCAGAGCATCCGGAGGTCGCTCCCCGCAGACACGCTGCTGCTTTTCCGGCTCGGGGATTTCTACGAGATGTTTTTCGACGATGCGAAGGAGGCCTCGGCGCTGCTCAACGTCGCGCTCACGAAGCGGAACCAGGTGCCGATGTGCGGCGTGCCCTATCATGCGGCGGACAACTATGTGCGGAGGCTGATCAAAGCGGGGAAACGCGTAGCCATCTGCGATCAGGTCTCCGAGCCGAAGCCCGGGAAGATCGTCGAGCGGGAGATCACCCACATCGTCAGCCCCGGGACGATCTCCGATCTGCACATGCTCGATGCGAAGCGGAACAATTTCCTCGCTTCGATCTACCAG